>JAFEER010000272.1 GCA_018240985.1 Pseudomonadota bacterium | reverse complement strand
ACCTGGGGCACGACGCCGGCGCCGGCAAAGGCCGTGTCCAGCGTGCTGCGCAGGCCGTGCGGGCCGGTGGGCAGGATCAGGGGTTCGCCCTGCAGATCGGCCAGCGCGATCTCTGCCGGCAGGCTGGGCGCGGCGGCCGCGCGCATCAGAAACAGGTCTTCCTCCAGCAGCGGCTCGATCTGCCAGCGCTGGCCGCGCCCGGCCAGCTGCGCCTGGTGCAGCCGCGTGTCGAACAGCACCGCCATGTCGATCTCGCGCGCGTGCAGCATGGCCGAGAGGTGGCCCGACATGCCCTCCACCATGTGCAGCCGCACGTCGGGGTAGCGCGCGCGCATCGCCTGCATCAGCGGCAGGCCGAGCGCGCCCGCGGTGGTGGGCGCCAGGCCCACCGTCACGGTGCCCGACAGCCGCGCCTGCTGCGCCACGCGCACCGCCTGCTCGGCGTGGCGCAGGGTGAGCCGGGCCTCGCGAAAGAAGGCCGCGCCGGCCTCGGTCGGCACCACCCCGCGCGAGGTGCGCTGCAGCAGCCGGGTGGCCAGCTCGCCTTCGAGCTTGGTGATCTGCTGGCTCAGCGCCGACTGCACCAGATCAAGGTCGAGCGCGGCGCGGCCCATGGAGCCCAGCTCCACCACGCGCACGAAATAACGCAATTGCCGCAGTTCCATCGTCAAAAAGCCGGTTGCCCCCATGTCCCGCCCGGACGGGAGGGGCTGGGATAATCGCACAGATATGACGAAACACAGGGTCGTGGTGGGCCTCTCGGGCGGCGTGGACTCCGCCGTCACGGCCCATCTTCTCAAGCAACAGGGCCACGAGGTGGTCGGCATCTTCATGAAGAACTGGGAGGATGACGACGACAGTGAATACTGCTCGTCCAACATCGACTTCGTGGACGCCGCCGCCGTGGCCGACGTGCTTGGCATCGAGATCGAACATGTGAACTTTGCCGCCGAGTACAAGGATCGGGTGTTTGCCGAATTCCTGCGCGAGTACCAGGCCGGACGCACGCCCAACCCCGATGTGCTCTGCAATGCCGAGATCAAGTTCAAGGCGTTTCTAGACCACGCCATGCGCCTGGGGGCGGAAAAAATCGCCACCGGCCACTATGCGCGCGTGCGCCAGAACCCGGGTACGGGGCTGTTCGAGCTGCTCAAGGGCCTGGATCCGGCCAAGGATCAAAGCTACTTCCTGCACCGTTTGAACCAGGCCCAGCTGTCCAAGACGCTGTTCCCGGTGGGCGAGCTGCGCAAGACCGAGGTGCGCCGCATCGCCGCCGAGATCGGCCTGCCGAACGCCAAGAAGAAGGATTCGACCGGCATCTGCTTCATCGGCGAGCGGCCGTTTCGCGACTTCCTCAACCGCTATATCCAGAAGGAGCCCGGCCCCATCCTCGACGACCGGGGCCGCAAGCTGGGCCGCCATGTGGGGCTGAGCTTCTACACCCTGGGCCAGCGCCAGGGCTTGGGCATTGGCGGCGTGAAGGAAAAGGGTGCACAGCGCGGCGGCGGCGACCACGCCCCCTGGTTCGTGGCGCGCAAGGAGCTGGAGGCCAACACCCTGCGCGTGGTGCAGGGCCATGACCACCCCTGGCTGCTGTCGCACCGCCTCACCGCGCAGGACGCGAGCTGGGTTGCCGGCCGCCCGCCGGCCCTGGGCTTGCTCGGCGCCAAGACGCGCTACCGCCAGCAGGACGCCGCCTGCACCCTGCTGGCCGCGCAGGGCGACGCGTTCAGCCTGCAGTTTCCGGATGCGCAATGGGCCGTGACGCCGGGCCAGTCCGCGGTGCTGTATGACGGCGAGGTCTGCCTGGGCGGCGGCGTGATCGCCACGGTAGACGGCTGAAACGCTGCGCGTGCCGCCTTGGCAGCATCGGGACTTACCCGGGTGCCCGATGCGCTTTACCCCGGCGCTCGCTAAGGTGTGAAATTGCTTCAGCGTCGATCCCAGGATTTTTCACGCTGGACGGCGGGCGGGTTTCTTACATTCCCATCCGCGCCGTGCCAGCGGGCATTGCATCGATGCCGGGCACGCGGGCGTTTTTCCTTCCAAAACCGGGACAACCACAAAGGGGCGCAGGCATATGGTCTGGCAACAAATCTACGATCCACTGGGCAATATGGTGATCTCCACCGCGCTGGCCGCCGTTCCGGTGGTGGTCATGCTGGCGGCCCTGGGGTTCTTTCACATCAAGGCGCATATCGCCGCCGGCATGGGCCTGGCGGCGGCGCTGCTGGTGGCCATCTTCGTCTACGGCATGCCGGCCGACATGGCGGGGCGCGCGGCCATGCTGGGCGGCTTTACGGGCCTCTTGCCGATCGGCTGGATCGTGCTCAACATCATCTTCCTGCACCAGCTGACCGAGCAGAACGGCAGCTTCGCCGTGCTGCAGGATTCGCTCTCGGGCATCACCGAGGACAGGCGCATCCAGCTCTTGCTGATCGCCTTCTGCTTCGGCGCCTTCTTCGAGGGCGCGGCGGGCTTCGGCACGCCGGTGGCGGTGACGGCGGCCATCCTGATCGGCCTGGGCTTCTCGCCGCTGGCGGCCTCGGGCCTGTCGCTGATCGCCAATACCGCACCCGTGGCCTTCGGCGCCCTGGGCACGCCGGTGATCACGCTGGCCAAGGTGCATGGCTACGACCTGATGGAGGTCACGGCCATGATCGGGCGCCAGCTGCCCGTGTTCTCGCTGCTGGTGCCGTTCTGGCTCATCTGGGCCTTTGCCGGGCGCAAGGGCATGATGGAAATCTGGCCCGCCATCCTGGTCACGGGCGTGTCGTTCGCGATTCCGCAGTTCCTGGTGTCCAACTTCATCGGGCCCGAGCTGGTGGACATCATCGCCGCCATCATCTCCATGGCCTGCCTGGTGGCCTTCCTGCGCGTGTGGCAGCCCAAGAAAATTTGGACATCGGCCTCGCTGCGCAGCCATGACGTGAGCGCGCATGAGGCCAAGCCGCCCAAGCCCGTCACGCGCCACAGCAAACAGGCGCTGATTGCCGCCTGGACGCCCTGGGTGATCCTGTCGGTGTTCGTGTTCCTCTGGGGCCTGCCATCGGTCAAGGCCTGGCTCAACGGCATCTTCGCCCCCGCCTTTCCCATCGACGGCCTGCACCAGCTGATCGAGAAGGTGCCGCCCGTGGTCACCAAGCCCACCAAGGAGGGCGCGGTCTACACGCTGAACCTGCTCTCGGCCACCGGCACCGGCATCCTGCTGTCGGCCATCGTCAGCGCCGTGGTCATGAAGTACAACCCCGTTGCCATTGTGCGCACCTTCTTCAAGACGCTGTGGCTGGTGAAGTATTCCCTGCTGACCATCGTGCTGATGCTGGCGCTGGGCACGCTCACGCGCTACTCGGGCACCGACACCACGCTGGGACTGGCCTTTGCCAACACCGGCGTGCTCTACCCCTTCTTCGGCACGCTGATGGGCTGGCTGGGCGTGGCGCTGACGGGCTCGGACACGGCATCCAACGTGCTCTTCGGCGGCATGCAGAAGGTGGCCGCCGACCAGCTGGGCCTGTCGCCCAACCTGATGGGCGCGGCCAACAGCTCGTGCGGCGTGATTGGCAAGATGATCGACGCGCAGTCCATCGTGGTGGCCTCCACCGCCACGCGCTGGTTCGACCACGAGGGCGACATCCTGCGCTACGTGTTCTTCCACTCCATCGCCCTGGCCTGCCTGGTGGGCCTGTACGTGACCATGCAGGCCTATGTGTGGCCGTTCACGCTCACGGTGGTTCATTGAGCGTTCTATCTGATTAGCGACATATCTCAGATCAAGCCGCAGGCCCTCACCCCCCCCTCTCCCGGAGGGAGAGGGAGAAATACCGGCGCGACCGATCGCCCTCGCCCCTTTGGGGCTGAAGGCTGCGGCTCCAGTTGCACCTGTGTGCAACTGGACAGCCTGAAGAGCGCAGCGTCTCGCTGCCGCCCCCGGGAGGGGTGAGGGGCTTCTGCGGTACGTGCATAGTCAGGTTTTTTTGGCTATAACCCTTGACCATCAAGCGTTGGTAGCTACCACATAAATAGCAAACGGGCGCCCAGGGCGCCCGTTGTCATTGGGGGGTGGCGATACTTCAGAACGGAATGTCGTCGTCCATGTCGTCAAAACCCGATGCCGCACGCGGCGGCTGGGCCACGGGGGCGGGTGCCGGTGCCGGGCGTGCTGCGGGCGCTGCCGGGCGCTGCGCGGGCGCAGGGCGGTTGTAGCCGCCGCCAGCGTCGCCGTAGCCGCCGTCGTCATAGCCGCCACCGGCGCCGCCCTGGCCGCCGCCCATGCCCTGGCGCGCGCCCAGCATCTGCATGGTGTCGGCGCGGATTTCGGTGGTGTAGCGCTCCTGGCCGCTCTGGTCAGTCCACTTGCGCGTGCGCAGACTCCCTTCCACGTACACCTGCGAGCCCTTGCGCAGGTACTGGCCCACGATCTCGGCCAGGCGGCCGTTGAAGACCACGCTGTGCCACTCGGTGGCTTCCTTGTTCTCGCCGGTGTTCTTGTCGCGCCAGCGGTCGGTGGTGGCGATGCGCACGTTGGCGACCTGGTCGCCGCTGGGGAAGGTGCGCATTTCGGGATCGCGGCCCAGGTTGCCGACGATGATGACTTTGTTCACGGATGCCATGGAGAATTTCCTTTGCGGTAGCCCGGACGGCAGGGGAGGATTTCCGGGCCAGATGAGTCAAGAACGGCCCCTGCGAGGCCGCAGGTGCGCAGCATAACGGGCTTGCGGCGCGCCCCGGCAGGGCGGGGCAAAAAAATCAGTGGCCGCCGCGCCCCACGGGCTGCAGCGGCCAGGTCACCACCAGCCACAGCAAGGCCAGCACGGCCGTGGCCGCAAACAGGCCGCCCGCGCCGGCCCATTTGGCCAGGGCCCCGCCGATGGCGCCGCCGGCAAACAGGCCCAGCGACTGCAGCGTGTTGTACGCGCCCAGGGCCGCGCCGCGCAGATTGGCCGGCGCCATGCGCGACACCAGGCTGGGCTGCGTGGCCTCCAGCATGTTGAAGCCGCAGAAGAACACGAACAGCAGCGTGCCCAGCAGCCAGATGCCCGGCTGCACGCCGTCGGCCACCAGCAGGCCCAGGGCCGCCTGCACCAGCGCGATCAGGGCTATCGACAGCAGCAGCGCGCCGCGCAGCTTGCCGCGCCGCTCCATGGCAAACAGGCCGCCCATGGTGATGACCGACAGCACCAGCGCCGGCAGGTAGACATGCCAGTGCAAATCCTTGGCCAGGCCCGCCTGCACCAGCATTGCCGGCACGGCCACCCACATCGCCATCTGTATGGTGTGCAGCGCGAACACGCCCAGGTTCAGGCGCAGCAGGTCGGCATGGCGCCACACGTCGGCCAGGCGGCCGCGCGGCGCGTCGGCGTGGTGGCGCGTCTCGGGCGGCACCAGCCACAGGATGAGCGCAATGCCGCCCAGCGCCAGCGCAAACGTGAGCATGAACAGGCCGGACAGGCCCACATAGCCGGTCAAAAACGGCGCCAGCACCAGGGCCACGGCAAACATCAGGCCGATGCTGATGCCCACCAGCGCCATGGCCTTGGTGCGCACGGCGTCGCGCGTCTGGTCGGCCAGCAGGGCCGTGACCGCCGCCGACACCGCGCCCGCGCCCTGCAGCGCCCGGCCCACGAGCAGGCCCATGACCGAATCGGCCAGCGCCGCCACCAGGCTGCCCAGCGCAAACACCAGCAGTCCGAGGGCGATGACGCGCTTGCGGCCGAAGCGATCCGACGCCATGCCCAGCGGCAGCTGGAAGAAGGCCTGCGTCAGGCCATACATGCCCATGGCCAGGCCCACCAGGGCGGGGTTGTCGCCGCCGCTGTACTTGCGCGCCTCCAGCATGAACACGGGCAGCACCAGGAACAGGCCCAGCATGCGCAGGGCAAAGATGGCCGCCAGGCCGATGCTGGAGCGCCGCTCCAGCGCCGTCATGCGCGAGGCGGGGGCGGCTGTGGCTGCGGGAGAGATGGGGGTGGTGGTGTCCGACACGGGCGTAATCGGGTGCTAAGGCAAAACGCGCATTGTCGCCTACTGCGGTTTTCCCTGGGAGCGCAGGGCTCTCCGGGTGCGCTCGGGCGGCCAACGCCAGATGGCGGTGCTGTCCTATCATGGTCGGTTTTCTTCATTTCCCGCGCGATGGCCGATACCGCCCCTCCTACTGCCGATCTGACTGCGCCTGACGCCGGCCGCCCGCTGGCCCAGGTGCTGCGCGGCGCCGGCTGCATCAGCATCCGCGGCGCGCGCACGCACAACCTGAAGAACATCGACCTGGACATCCCGCGCAACCAGCTGGTGGTCATCACCGGGCTGTCGGGCTCGGGCAAGTCCAGCCTGGCCTTCGACACCCTGTACGCCGAGGGCCAGCGGCGCTACGTGGAAAGCCTCTCAAGCTATGCGCGCCAGTTTCTGGGCCGTCTGGACAAGCCCGACGTAGACCTGATCGAGGGCCTGTCGCCAGCGATCTCCATCGAGCAGAAGGCCACCAGCCACAACCCGCGCTCCACCGTGGGCACGGTGACCGAGATCCACGACTACCTGCGCCTGTTGTACGCGCGCGCCGGCACGCCGCACTGCCCCGATCACGGCCTGCCGCTGGCCGCGCAGACCGTGAGCCAGATGGTGGACGCCGTGCTGCAGCTGCCCGAGGACACCAGGCTGATGCTGCTGGCCCCGGTGGCGCGGCACAGGAAGGGCGAGTTTGTCGAACTGTTCGAGCAGATGCAGGCCCAGGGCTATGTGCGCTTTCGCGTCGATGGCGGCATCTACGAGATCGACGCGCTGCCGGAGTTGAAGAAGACCGAGAAGCACGACATCGACGTGGTGGTGGATCGCCTCAAGGTGCGCCCCGACGCCCAGCAGCGCCTGGCCGAGAGCATCGAGGCCGTGCTGCGCATAGGCGGCAGCGAGGGCGCGGGCCGCGTGCTGGCGCTGGAGATGGACATGGCGCGCGAGCATCTGTTCAGCAGCAAATACGCCTGCCCGGTGTGCAGCTACTCCCTGCCCGAGCTGGAGCCGCGGCTGTTCTCGTTCAACTCGCCCACCGGCGCCTGCCCGGCCTGCGACGGCCTGGGCCAGCAGGAGCTGTTCGACCCGGCGCGCGTGGTGGCCTTCCCCAGCTTGAGCCTGGCCAGCGGCGCCATCAAGGGCTGGGACCGGCGCAATGGCTACTACTTCGCCATGCTGGAAAGCCTGGGCCGGCATTACGGCTTTGATGTGGAAACGCCGTTCGAGCAGCTGCCCGAACGCGTGCGCCAGGTGGTGCTGTATGGCTCGGGCGATGAGGACATCGCCTTCCAATACCTGCTGGACAGCGGCCCGAACAAGGGCGAGCCCATCATCAAGCAGCACCCCTTCGAGGGCATATTGCCGAACATGGAGCGGCGCTGGCGCGAGACCGATTCCAGCGTGGTGCGGGAAGACCTGTCGCGCTACCGCCAAACCCAGCCCTGCGCCGAATGCGGCGGCGCGCGCCTCAGGCGCGAGGCGCGCCATGTGCTGGTGGGCGAGGGGGCGGCCACGCGCTCCATCCATGCCGTCAGCAGCATGACGCTGGCCGACGCGCAGGCCTGGTTTGATGTGCTCCAACTCACCGGCGCCAAGGCCGAGATCGCCGCCAAGATCGTGCGCGAGATCGGCGCGCGCCTGGGCTTCCTGAACGACGTCGGCCTGTCCTACCTGAGCCTGGCGCGCAGCGCCGAAACGCTCTCCGGCGGCGAGGCCCAGCGCATCCGCCTGGCAAGCCAGATCGGCTCGGGCCTCACCGGCGTGATGTACGTGCTGGACGAGCCCAGCATTGGCCTGCACCAGAGGGACAACGACCGCCTCATCGCCACCCTCACGCGCCTGCGCGACCTGGGCAACAGCGTCATCGTGGTCGAGCATGACGAGGACATGATCCGCGCCGCCGATTTTTGCGTGGACATGGGCCCCGGCGCCGGCGTGCATGGCGGACGCGTGATGGCCCAGGGCACCTATGCCGAGCTGTGCGCGAACCCCGATTCGCTCACCGGCCAGTACCTGAGCGGCGCCAGGACGCTGCCCGTGCCCGCACGGCGCACGCCCTGGCTGCCGGTGCTGGAGCAGGCCGCCGCACCCGAGGACGAGAAAAGACCGAAGTCGCGCTTTCCCCAAACGGCCGCCAGCCAACGCAAGCAGGAGCGCCTGGCCGAGCACCGCGCCACGCAGGGCGCACTGCAGGCCCTGCGCGTGCTCGGCGCCAGCGGCAACAACCTGCAGAACGTGAGCGTGGAATTCCCCGTGGGCCTGCTGACCTGCGTGACCGGCGTGTCCGGCTCGGGCAAGAGCACCCTGGTCAACGACACGCTGCACAAGGCCGCCGCGCGCCTGATCCACCGCGCGCACGAGGAGCCCGCGCCGCATGAGGACATCGAAGGCCTGGAGTATTTCGACAAGGTCATCAACGTCGATCAAAGCCCCATCGGCCGCACGCCGCGCAGCAACCCCGCCACCTACACGGGGCTGTTCACGCCGATCCGCGAACTCATGGCCGAGACCAATACCGCCAAGGAACGCGGCTACGGCCCGGGGCGCTTCAGCTTCAATGTGGCGCAAGGCTCGGGCGGCGGGCGCTGCGAGGCCTGCCAGGGCGACGGCGTGGTGAAGGTGGAAATGCACTTCCTGCCCGACGTCTACGTGCCCTGCGACGTCTGCCACGGCCAGCGCTACAACCGCGAGACCCTGCAGGTGCAGTGGAAGGGCAAGAACATCGCGCAGATCCTCGACTTGACGGTCGAGGACGCCTACGCCTTCTTCAAGGACGTGCCGGCGATCGCGCGCAAGCTGCAGACGCTGCTGGACGTGGGCCTGTCCTACATCCGCCTGGGCCAATCGGCCACCACGCTGTCGGGCGGCGAGGCCCAGCGCGTCAAGCTGGCGCAGGAACTCAGCCGCCGCGACACCGGCCGCACCCTCTACATCCTGGACGAGCCCACCACCGGCCTGCACTTCGCCGACATTGCGCTCTTGCTGCGCGTGCTGCTACAGCTGCGCGACGCCGGCAACACCATCGTCGTCATCGAGCACAACCTGGACGTCATCAAGACCGCCGACTGGGTGATAGACATGGGCCCCGAGGGCGGCGCCGGCGGCGGCCAGGTAGTGGCAGTGGGCACGCCGGAGGAGGTGGCGGGCAACGCGGCCAGCCATACGGGGCGGTATCTGGCGCCGTACCTTGCAAAGCCAAAAAATTGAGTCGATGCCCCTGACCATTTATTGGTCAGATAAAACCGCTGCAACGCCCGTCTGAAAAGCGTCAGCAGCTATCGTTTTTACTAACTGCCCTGCAGCAGCGCCAGCGCCGCCAGCACGTCGTCCCGTGTGCGCCAGCGGCCAAAGGCGCGCTGGTCTTGCTCGCGCACGATGGGGAAGGTGCCGAGCACGTAGGCGGCGTCGTCCGCACCCAGGCCGTAGAGCCAGAAGAACAGCGCGTCCAGCGCCGCCAGGCGGGCGCGGCGCTCGTCCTCGTCCCAGGCGATGGGGGGCAGCGCCTGGCCGTTTGCGTCCACATAGCCCAGGTCGCGCGCGAACGGGGCCAGGTCGTGCGCGGTGTAGGACAGGGCCAGCACCTGGGGAATGACGAAGTCGGCCACCGTGGGCCGGGGGTGGTGGCCGTTCATCAGCCGCGCGGCGCGCATGGCGGCGCTGAAGGGGGCGGGCAGGGGTTCGTCGAAGCGCGCGGGGGCGATGACGGGGAGTTGCTCCAGGATGAACCAGTTGAAGCTCGTGCTCTGCACTTTCTGCCTCGCTACGAAGTCGAACACCAGCGCGTTCAGGTTGGCGAGCAACAGTGGCGCACAGCGCGTGTAGCGATCTTCCGAGCCCGGTTCGGGCAGTAGCAAGGGAAGTTTGTTGCCTGCCGCCGTTCCCGGAACGATGGCGGCAATCATGGTGCGCGCATCGGTGGCGCGTGCAATGTCGCGAAAGCCGATGGCCCAGGCGCGGCGCAGCGGCTCGGGCACGGCGTCTGCCGCCACCCAGTACTGCGGCTGCGGGTAGTACGAGGGGTTGGCCTTGTCGCTGCTGGCGCTGCGGTCCGACAGGCTGGCCACCTTGAGGTTGTCCTCGTTGACCGCCACGCTGGCGGCGCGGTGGTCGTACTGGTGCACCATGCGGCCGGCGTAGAGCGGGTGCGCCTCGCCGCCGTTGCCATCCACCCAGCGGTTCAGCGGCGCACGCTTCCAGCCCTGCTTTACCAGCTCGCCCTCCTTCAGGAACAGGCGCGAGTCGTTGGTCATGTGGAACATGGTGACGTACTTCACCGGCCACACGCGCTCGTCGGGCTGGGCGCCGGTGCTGGCGCTGACCTGGCCGTGGCGCACCAGCACCGGGTGGCGTGCGTACAGCGCCAGCGTGATGTCGGCATCGCGCCGGCCGCGGAAGATGGGGGCGGCGCCGGTGTTGGGGTTGACGCGGGCAAAGTCCTCGGCGCTCAGCAGCAGCTGGCGTTCCTCGGTCAGATCATCGAGCGCATGCAGGTAGAAGGCGCAGCGCGCGCCGGCAAAGCGCCGCTCCGGCCCGCCAAACACCAGCGTGCAGAACTTGAAGCTAGCATGCACGTCGGGAAAGAACACCTTGCGGTTCTCGAAGTCGAACAGCGCCCCCAGGCGCCCGCTGGCGCTGATGGAGCGGAAGAATTCCGCCGCGCCCTTGTCGGCCGCAATGCCGCTGGGCGTGAGCAGGGCCACCAGGCCGTCGGGGCGCACCAGGGTCTGGGCGCGCTCGACGAACAGGCTGTACAGGTTCAGGTCGCCGCCGCCCAGCAGCGGGTAGTCGCCCGCGCCCTGCTTGCCATTGCCCAGCACGCGGGCGTTGGCCTCGGCCTGCTGCACGGCCTGCTGGTAGTCGGCCCACAGGGGCGCGTTGTTGGCGGCCAGCTCGGCGATCAGGGCCTTGCGGTCGGCGGCGCGCGCCTGGGTGGCAATGCGCGCGTCGCGCTCGGCGAACCATTCCACCTCCTGCAGCTTGATGCGATCCCAGGGCGGGTTGCCGATCACGGCGTCAAAGCCGCCGCTGCCGTCGGGCGCGAACACGGTGGGGAACTGCGTCCACCAATGGAAGAACTGCTCGCGCCGCGCCAGCGCCCGCGCCGCCTGGATCAGCGCGTTGGCCGCGGCCACGGCCGGGCCGTCGCCCGGCAGCAGGCCATCGCCCAGCACGGCCACCAGGTTCACGCCGGGGTGCAGCAGCGCGCCCAGGCCCTGCAGCCAGGGGTGGGGCTGGCCGTCCAGCGGCGGCAGCAGCCGCGCCAGCTGGGTCTGTTTGGCTACCGGCCAGCCGGGGATAAGCCAGCGCAGCGCGCGCCAGAAGTCCAGCACCGCCAGCAGCGGCGCGGTCTGCGCGCCGGCCTCTTGCGCCAGCTGTTTGGACAGGCGCGCCTCGGCCATGTCCACGTTGGTCAGGTCGGCCACCTGGGCCAGGCTGCGCGCGGCGCGCGTGAGGCGGTCGAACTCGGTCTGCAGCAGCAGCGCGCCCAGGCGCTGCAGGCCCTGCTGCACGCCGGGCAGGCGTTCGCCGTGCAGGCTGTCGCCCCATTTCAGGTGGTGATCCAGGAAGGACAGCGGCGCGCCCACGGTAAAGGTGTGCAGCCACAGCGCGGTCTTGGCCAGCTCCACGGCCATGGCGTTCTTGTCCACGCCGAACACGCATTTCTTCAGGATCATGCGGCGCACGATGTGGCGGTCGTCCAGCTGCGCGGCGGTCACGGCCCAGCCGTGCGCGGCGGCCTGGGCCTTGATCTCGCGCCGGATGGCGGCAATGCGCGCGATCACCGGGCTCTCCCAGGCGCGGCCGCGCTCCACCAGGTGCGCCGCCCAGGGCTGGGCGTTGACCAGGGCGCTGGCGCGGCTGGCGGCCTCCAGCACGCGATCGGCCATGTCGTCCACCAGGGCTACCAGGAAGTGGCCGCTGCCCATGGCCGGGTCGCACACGCTCAGCTCCAGGATTTGCGTGGCCGGGTCCAGCGCGTCGCGCTGGCCCTGTTCGGGCGTGCCGTCCAGCCGGCTCCATTGGGCCGTGGTCAGGCTGTGCTGCTTCTTCCAGCCGGCGATGGCTTTCTCGAACGCGGCCACGCGTTCCTGCGCCAGGCAGCCCACCGATTCGAGCAGCACCAGGCGCACCAGGTCGTGGTGCGTGTAGTAGCTGCCCGAGGTCTTGCGCGCAAAGCTGGCGGGCTGGGCGGCTATGCGGTCGATCTCGGGCTTGTCGCGGTAGTCGTCGCGCGCCTGCACCTCGTGCACCAGGCGGTATTCCAGCAGCCGTTCGTAGATGCCGCCCAGGTGCGCCACCGACAGGTCGCGGTAGTTGATCCAGCGAGGCCGTGTGCCCCCACGCTCCCCCGCTGCGCGAGGTGCGCTGCCCCCCGAGGGGGCGCTCGGGCCTTGGGGCGGCCCGGCGGCCCTCGGTAGGTCTTCGGTGCGGCGCGACAGCGCGTCGATCAGCGGCGCCATGATCTTGTCGGGCACGGTCACGCGCTCCAGCAGCGGGGCGCGCGCGCGGTCGAACAGGCCGCCGTTGTAGGCCGGCATGCCGATGCCGTCGTCGCCCACGTTGATGAGCGTGAAGGCGCCCTGCAGATCGAGCCAGATGCGCGGGATGGTGCTGGAGAAATGCGCGCCCGTGTCCACCTTGGCCTGCACCTCCTGGCGGATGCGGCGCACGCTGTAGGGCGCGTAGCGCAAGTCGCGCACCGGCAGCAGCAGGCGATCCTCGGCGTAGAACAGGAACAGCAGGCGGTACAGCAGCACCAGCGTGGCCTCGCGCACCTCGTCCAGGTAGGCGTCGGTGAACTGCGGCCGGGTGAACTGGCCGTAGCCGGTCTTATGCGTCTGCTTTTCCAGGTCGCCGCGCGTCAGGGCGTCGGCCAGCTGCGGGAAGACCTCGTGGAACACGCGCGCGCCCAGGTCCTGGGCCACGGTTTCTTCGTACAGCCGGGCCTCGTTCAGCGCATAGGCGTGCAGCGTGTGCCCGGTGCTGTCCCAGTCTTGCGGCAGAAAGGCGCCGCGCTGGAACATCAGATAAAACAGGCGCAGCGCGTGCGCCGGCGGCAGGTCGTCCAGATCGGGCTGCATGCCGGGCAGGCGCAGGGCGGTGGCCAGATCGACCTCGAAAAATTCCTCCGAGCGCGAGCGCGCGTCCTGCCAGTACAGGCGCCACAGGGCGCCATTGGTCAGCAGGCCCCATTTGACGGCGCGGTCGCTGGCCACGTCGGCGCGGCTCAGGTAGCGCAGCATTTGCGACGATGGCGCGTCGGGGTCGTGCGCCTCGCTGGCGTCGCCGCGGTCCAGCGGGCGCAGCCAGCGCTTGGCCTCCAGCAGCGCGATGCCGTGGCGCAGGCGCTGGTCGTCCTTCAGCGGCAGGGCTGCGGCCTTTTTCTCGGCGCTGGCAAACAGCAGCATGTCGGGCACGTCCTCGCGCCGCCTGCCCGACAGGTTCACCTGCGGCAGCAGGTCGTCGCCCCAGCCCAGGGCCTCAAGCACCTTGGTGATGACCAGCGCCTCGGTCTGCGCCTCGTTGATGGTGCTGGCGGCGTCCAGGCCCTGGTAGATCTCGCGCAGGCGGGTCTCGAAGGCGGCGAAGGCGCCGGCGTCTAGGCGCTGGTGCGGCGGCGTCTCCAGAATGCCGCGCGCGAGGAAGTCTTGCGAGAAAAGTTGGCCCTGCATGGCGCGAGTGTAGGGGGCTGAAAGGGGCTAGTCGGCGCGATTGAGCAGCGCGTAAAGCACGATGGCGCCAAAGGTCGCCGTGCCGATGCCGCCGAGCGCAAAGTCGCCGAACTTCAGCGTGAATTCGCCCGTGCCCAGGATCAGCGTGATGGCGGCAACGATCAGGTTCTTGTTCTGCGAGAAGTCCACGCGGTTGTCCACCCAGATCTTGGCGCCGGCGATGGCGATCAGGCCGAACACCACGATGGACACGCCGCCCATCACCGGCAGCGGT
>JAFEER010000271.1 GCA_018240985.1 Pseudomonadota bacterium | reverse complement strand
TCGATCCCAGAAAGGCCAGCACCGACATGGCGACGGCGAGCACGATGCTGTCGCCCGGGTCGCCGGTGTAGAAGTGGTAGACAAAGAACGGCGCCAGCCACTGCGCCATGTTCAGCAGCACCAGGAGCGGTATCGCAGCGCCCTGCGCCAGGCCGCAGCGCCAGCGCCGCCAGGGGCTGTGCAGCAAAAACGGGCGCTCGGCCTGGCTGGTGCCGGCCAGCATGCCGGCCTGCAGCACCTGGGCAATCGAACCCACGCGCCGGTGCGTGTAGATGTCGCTGACGGTGGCCTGGGCAAAGCGCGCGTCGCGCCGCAGGGCGGAGGTCAGGCGCGCCGCCAGCAGCGAATGGCCCCCCAGGTCACTGAAAAAATCCTGCTCGCGCCGGATCGGCTGGCCCGGGAACAGGGTCTGCAGCGCGGCAAACAGCAGTGCCTCGGCGGGCGTTTCGGGCGTATCGCCGTCCGCGCTGGGTGCGGCTGCGGCCAGCGGCTGGCTTTTGAGCGTCTTGCGGTCGATCTTGCCCGAGGGCAGGCGCGGCATGGCGGGCAGCGGCTCGAAGCGCGCCGGCAGCATATAGGGCGGCAGCTTGTCGGCCAGCGCCTGGCGCAGCGCCTTCGCCTCCGGCGGCCGGTCGCTGGGCACGTAGAAGGCAATCAGCTGATCCATGCCGCCGTCCGGGCGCAGCACCACCGCCGTCGTGCCCACGCCGGGCTGGGCGGCGAGCACGGCCTCGATCTCGCCCAATTCAACACGAAAGCCGCGCACCTTGACCTGGTCGTCGGCGCGGCCCAGGCATTGCATTTGCGGCGTGCCATCGGCCTTTAATTCGACCCGCGCCAGGTCGCCGGTGCGGTACAGGCGCGCCTCTTGCGCGCTGCGCGCCCAGGGGTTGGGCACGAACTTTTCCGCCGTCAGCTCGGGCCGGCCCAGATAGCCTGCAGCCACGCCCGGGCCGGTGATGCACAGCTCGCCGGTGTCGCCAAAGGGCAGCAGCTGCAGCGGCGGCAACACCCCACCTGCGATGCTGTCCTGCTCGATGGGCGCAATCACCAGCAGGCCGTAGTTGGGCAGGGCCTCGCCAATCGTCACCGGCTCGCCGGCGTGCAGCTCGGCCAGGCTGGCCGACACCGTGGCCTCGGTGGGCCCATAGGTGTTGAACATCTGGCGCCCGGGCCGCGCCCACTGGTCCACCAGGCTTTGCGGGCACATCTCGCCGCCCAGGTTGATGATGCGCAGGCCCGGCACGTCCTGCGCGAACAGCGCCAGCAGCGTGGGCACGGCGTGCAGCACGCTGATGTCGTTCTCGATCAGCGCCAGCGGCAGCGCCTCGGGGTCGCCGGCGATCTCCTTGGGCGCCAGCCACAGCGTGGCGCCCACCAGGTAGCTGATCCAGATCTCCTCGAAGCTCATGTCGAAGGCGACGGAGAAGCCCTGGTACACGCGGTCGTCCTCGCGCACCCCCAGGCGCGCGTTCTCGCTGCGCAGAAAGTGGCAGATGCTGCCCTGCGTCACGGCAATGCCCTTGGGCTTGCCGGTGGAGCCGCTGGTGTAGATGACGTAGGCCGGCTGCTCAGGGCTGGCGCCCTGGCGGCGCTGCAGGCGGCTGCCTTCGGGCAGGGGGGCGAGCAGGTCGGGCGCCGTCAGAATGTGAGCCAAAATGCCATCCTGCCCTTGCAGGACGGGCGCAAACAGCTCTGAAATAACGAGCGCCTTGGCGCTCGCATCCTGCAGGCAGACGGCGATGCGCTCGGGCGGCACCTCGGCGTCAAACGGCAGCCAAGCGGCTCCGGTCTTGGCAATGGCCAGCTGGCACACCAGCAGCTCCAGGCCGCGCGGCAGCCACAGGCCGACCATGTCGCCGGGCCGCACGCCGGCGGCCATCAGGCGGTGCGCCGCCAGGTCGGCGGCGGCGTTCAGCTCGGCGTAGCTCAGGTGCCCGGCGGCGGCGATCAAGGCCGTCTTGTGCGGCAGGCGCGCGGCCGTGGCCTCGAACAGGTCGGCCAGGATCTCGTGGCGCAGCAGATCGGGCCGCTCTGGGCCGTAGAGGATGGGCAGGGAGGTCATCAAACTGGCGCCCGGGCATCAACCCTGCGGCGTCATCTCCAGTTGCATCACGATCATGTTCACCAGTGTGTTAACGGTGGGGCGGCCGGTCTCGATGACGTAATGCGCCGTCTCGCGGTACAGCGGGTCGCGCGTGCGGTAGAGCTCACGCAGGCGTGCCATGGGGTCGGCCACCTGGAGCAGCGGCCGCGTCTGGCTGTTGCGCACGCGCTTGTAGATCTCCTCCGGCGCGGCGCGCAGGTACATCACGTGGGAGAAGCCTTGGCGCAGGGCGGTGCGGTTTTCCGGGCGCAACACGATGCCGCCGCCGGTGGACAGCACCATGTCGCCAGGCTCGGCGGCCAGCTGGGCCAGCAGGGCGCTCTCGTGGTCGCGAAAGGCCTGCTCGCCCTGCTGCTCGAAGTAGCTGCTGATGCTGCAGCCCAGCTGCTGCTCCAGCCGCTGATCCATGTCGATGAAGGGCAGGCCCAGGCGCCGGGCGAGCTGCCGGCCCACGGTGGATTTGCCGCTGCCGGGCATGCCGACCAGGGCGCAACGCGTTTGCATGCTTGTGGATTGGTGTGAGGGATTCGCCAAGTGTAAGGCGGCCACCGGCGATCATGGATGTAGCAGCAGCCTCGCAACCGCACCACCTGTTACCACGGGCATTGAAAGTATCAACACAAAAAAACCGGAATGTGAAACAATCGTATTGCTTGTGCCGTACGGAATTGGAAATAATTTGCATTATTTCAAGATATACAACCGCCATCATCCACGTGATCAAGCAAGGTTTCTTTGAAGGCGCGCCCCATCGTTGGCTGCGAAATCCATGTGCTTTGATTGACGTTTCGTGGAGTTTATGGAATGAGGATGGGGAGGCCTTTCATGAAGAGAATTCAAAACACCTGGTCCAGACATGGGTGGAGAATATTCGGCCCTTTGGCGATACTGAATATAAAGCACTATTACAAGAGGCTTTTCGCGGCTGGAAGTGTTGAGGCGAAAAGCTCTGTCGACAGAATTCCAGGTGTGGAAACAAATCGGGCTGTATATTTGAGTGCGCTCGGTTATACGCATAAGCATGGCGCGGGGGGGTATGCTTACGAGGCCGTCGATGAGGATAAATTCTTCACAACTCTTCGCAGCCTTCCAATTGATCCGTCAGATTTCTGCTTTGTAGATTTGGGATCCGGCAAGGGCAGGGCACTTTTTCTCGCCGCCAAATTCGGTTTTGATAAAGTGATTGGAGTGGAGTTTTCGGACAGTCTCCACTTGCAGGCCAGGAAGAACATTGAGGCAGCATCGAAGTCGTGGCCCAATACGGATCGCATTGAAATTATTCATGGTGATGCCAGGGACTATGTGCCGCCAAACGCCGCAACCGTCTTGTATCTTTATAACCCATTCGATATGGCAATAATGTCTCAGGTTTTGAAAAACTGGGAGAACTCGATGTCAATGCATTTCCATGATGCGTGGGTGGTGTACGGAAATCCGACGGAATTTGCTTTATTCAAGAATAGTTCGCATTTTCAATATATGTCATCGGCCGCTGGATTTGCTATCTTCCGGCGAAAAGGCGCGAATATTTAGTGGCCTCGCTGCGTTCTTGATGGCATCATTTCCCGGTGGATCGCCGCTGGCCTTGGTGCCGGCTTTTGCTGTGTCGCTTGCCTGTTTTTATGCGTGGGAGCAGCCCATGCGCGCGTGGCTTGACAAATCTTGGTGAGAAAGCCATATGGCATGTGGTTCGCCGCGCTGGGCCCGCAGGTGATTTCGTATTAACCGATCGATTGCGCGCATTCAATCCATGTCTTTCTCCATTCAGGCTGTGAGCTCGTACGTGAGCAGTGTCTCGGCGCGAATGCCGCTCTGGCGCGCCGTGCAGCTATGGCTGGACGCCGACGGCCCGCGCATGAGCGCCGCCATGTCCTTCTACGGCATGCTGAGCCTGGCGCCCCTGCTGTTGCTCATCGTCGGCCTGCTGGGCTGGTGGATAGACAAGGACTACCTGGAAAGCAATTTGATCGGCCAGGTACAGGCCGTCATGGGCGCGCGCGGCGCCGAGGTGGTGCGCATGGCCTTGGCCAGCGCCCAGGAGCCGGCGCAGGGCCGGCTGGCGTCGGTGGCCGGCTTCGTGCTGCTGCTCTCGGGCGCCACCGGCGTGTTTGCCGAGCTGCAGAAGGCGCTGGAGCGGCTCTGGCTGCATGGCCAGCCGGCGCCCGAACGCCAGGCCTGGTGGCGCCTGGCCTCGCTGCGCCTGCGCGGCCTGGCCTATGTGCTGGCGCTGGGTTTTCTGCTGCTGGTGTCGCTGGTGCTGTCCACGGCCATCAAGATGCTGGCCACCTGGGCCACTGCCCTGCTGCCCGTCGGCTCGGGCCTGCTGCTGCAGCTCGTCAACGAGGCCGTGTCCTTCGGCGTGGTGGTGCTGCTGTTCCTGGGGCTGATGCGCATCGGCAGCGGCCCCAAACCGCCGCTGCCCTGCCTGCTGTTTGGCGCCACCGTGGGGGCGGTGCTGTTCACCGTGGGCAAGCAGCTGCTGGCGCTGTACCTGACGCGCGCGGCCGTAGTGTCGGCCTATGGGGCGGCGGGATCGCTGGTGGTGTTTCTGATGTGGATCTATTTCTCGTCGGCAGTGTTGCTGTTTGGCGCCAGTTGCGCCTGCGCCCTGCACCAGGCGCGCCAGAGGGTGACGTGACGTCTCATTACGCCGCTTACAGCACGCGCGGCTTTGTGAAGCGGTGGCCGCGTTAGGCTGCAGGTACTTAGCCGCCCGCCTGCCGGGCGCATCACTTCAATGCATAGGAATTTCATATGAACTCCACGAATGCCGTGGCCCCCAGCCCGGCTACCCTGAAATGGCTATGGGCCGCCGTGGGCGCGCTTGGCGTCAGCGTGCTGGCCCTGGGCGGCACGCTGTTGGCGCAGAACCTGCGCGGCGAGGCCGCGCCGCAGGCACAGGCCGTTGCGCCACTCACGCCCGAGCCTGTCATGGCACAGCCAAATCGGGCGCAAGCGCCCATGCAGCAAGCGCTGGCAGCTCCTGATTCAAGAGCTATGCAGGGCTACCAACCGCAGCCCTACGCGCAGCCCCAGCCACCCCAGCGTGCGCCGGCACGCCCGGCCGACCCGTATCTGCAGCCGGCGGCCCAGAGCCGCGCCGCGGCGCCGGTGTGCGCCACTTGCGGGCATGTGGAATCGGTACGGGCCGTCGAGCAGGCGGCGCCCGCCACCGGCCTGGGCGCGGTGGCCGGTGGTGTGCTGGGCGGCGTGCTCGGCAACCAGGTCGGCAAGGGCTCGGGCCGCATGGCCGCCACGGTGCTGGGCGCCGTGGGCGGCGGCTATGTGGGCCACAAGGTGGAGGAGCGCGTGCGCAGCAACACCGTCTACCAGATGCGCGTGCGCATGCAGGATGGCTCGGTGCGCAGCTTCACGCGCGCCCAGCCCGTGGCCGAGGGCACGCCCGTGCGCCTGGAGGGCAAGGGCTTTCGCGTGGACGATGGCGCCGGCGCCGTGCAGCGCCAGGGTACGCAACCGGTGTATGTGAGCGACCGGGGGTATTGACGGGTTTTAGAGCGTTTTTGCCTGGTTAGAGACATGTCTCAGACCAGGCTGCCGGCCCTCACCCCCACCCTCTCCCAGAGGGAGAGGGAGAAATACCGGCGCCACCGATCGCCCTCGCCCCTCTGGGTAGAGGGAGGGGTGAGGGGCTTCTGCGGCATGTACATAGCCAACTGTTTTTGGGCTTTAACCCAATAAAAACGGGCGCTACCAGCTATGCAACTGGGAGCGCCCGTGGCGTTTCAGGCAGCGCTTTTATTTCTCTACGAAGGCGCGCTCGATCACGAAGTCGCCCGGGCGCGTGGTGCTGCCTTCGTCGAAGTCGCGGTGCTCCAGCAGGGCCTTGAGCGAGGCCAGCATCTCCGGGCTGCCGCACAGCATCACGCGGTCTTCCAGCGGGTTGAGCTGGGGCAGGCCCAGGTCGGCGGCCAGCTTGCCGTTTTCGATCAGCTCGTTGATGCGGCCCTGGTGCTTGAAGGGCTCGCGCGTCACCGTGGGGTAGTACTTGAGCTGGCGGCTGACCATCTCGCCCAGGATCTCGTGCTGCGGCAGCTCCTTGGTCAGGTAGTCGTAGTAGGCCAGCTCGGCCACCTGGCGCACGCCGTGGATCAGGATCACCTGTTCGAACTTCTCGTAGGTCTCGGGGTCGCGGATCACGCTCAGGAACGGCGCCAGGCCGGTGCCGGTGGACATCAAGTACAGGCGCTTGGCCGGCAGCAGGTAGTCGATCAGCAGCGTGCCGGTGGGCTTCTTGCCCACGATGATGTGGTCGCCCACCTGGATATGCTGCAGGCGCGAGGTCAGCGGCCCGTCGGGCACCTTGATCGACAGGAACTCCAGGTGTTCCTCGTAGTTGGCGCTGACGATGCTGTAGGCGCGCAGCAGCGGCTTGTCATTGACCTTCAGCCCGATCATGGTGAAGTGGCCGTTGGAGAACCGCAGCGCCGGGTCGCGCGTGGTGGTGAAGCTGAACAGGCGATCAGTCCAGTGGTGCACGGACAGGACACGCTCTTCGTGGAATGCGCTCATGGGAGGAAATGGATGGTGGAAAAGGGAGGTACTGCGCTGTTGTGGCTAGTGTCGCCGTTTTCTTATTCACGTCAGGCATAAGCCAAATTGCACCGACCGGCCCGCATGCGGGCAAACCCGCATATTGTGGAGCAAAGTGGCGCTGGCGGTACAGTTGCGCTCCCGCAGTTGTTGCGCTGCGGCAAGGATCGGCCCTCAATCCGAATTCAGGTTGATGTATGAAGAAGCTACTTTTCACGGCACTGGCCGCGCTGGCCTGCACTTTTGTCCGGGCCCAGGCGCAAGACGTCTACACCATCGGCGAGATCAACAGCTACCAGGCGCAGCCGGCCGTCCTCGAGCCCTACAAGAAGGGCATGGAGCTGGCCCTGGCGCAGATCAACCTGACCGGCGGCGTGGGCGGCAGGAAGCTGGTGCTGGTGACGCGCGACGACAACGGCAACCCGGCGGATGCCGTGCGCGCGGCCGAGGAGCTGGTCACGCGCGAGAAGGCGGACTTGCTCATGGGCGGCCTCCTGTCGCCTGTGGGCCTGGCGCTGGCCGACTATGCGCAGCAGAAAAAGCGCTTCTACCTGGCGACCGAGCCGCTCACCGACAAGCTGGTCTGGCAGAACGGCAACCGCTACACCTTCCGCCTGCGCCCCTCCACCTATATGCAGGTGGCCATGCTGGTGCCCGAGGCCGCGGCCATGAAGAAGCAGCGCTGGGCCGTCGTCTACCCCAACGACGAGCACGGCCAGTCGGCCGTGGCCACCTTCAAGCGGCTGCTCAAGGCCGCCCAGCCGGACGTGGAGTTCGTCGCCGAACAGGCCACGCCCCTGGGCAAGCTGGACGCGGGCAGCGTGGTGCAGGCGCTGGCAGACGCCCGGCCCGACGCCATCTTCAACGTGCTGTTCGCGGCGGATCTGGCGCAGTTCGTGCGCGCGGGCCATGCGCGCGGCCTGTTCCAGGGCAAGCGCGTGGTCAGCCTGCTCACGGGCGAGCCCGAGTACCTGGATCCGCTCAAGGACGAGGCGCCGCAGGGCTGGGTGGTCACCGGCTACCCCTGGTATGCCCTGTTCGCACCCGACCACGACGGTTTTGCCACGGCCTATCGCAAGCGCTTCAAGGACTACCCGCGCGCCGGCTCGCTGGTCGGCTACAACGCCATGCAGTCCATCGCCATGGGCCTGCGCAAGGCCGGCAGCGCCGACACCGAGAAGCTCATCGCCGCCTTCCGCGGCCTGGAGGTGCGCACGCCCATCGGGCCCATCACCTTCCGTGCCCAGGATCACCAGTCCACCATGGGCGCCTTTGTCGGCAAGACGGGCCTGTACGGCGGCAAGGGCGTGATGGTGGACTTCAAGTACCTGGATGGCGCGAAGTTCCAGCCGACTGACGCCGAGGTGAAGAAGCTGCGCCCGGCCGCGCCCTGATGGGCCAAGCCTTTTGTTGAAAGCTATTTAAACAGTAGCACGCAGCACGCGCCGGTACTGCACCGCCTCGGCCACATGGGCCACGGTGACATGCTCGGACGCCGCCAGGTCGGCAATCGTGCGCGCCACCTTCAGCGCGCGATGCGTGCTGCGCGCCGACCAGGCCAGGCGCGCCGCGGCGGTCTGCAAGAAGCGCGCGGCGGCCTCGTCCAGCGCCACCAGCTGGTCTAGCTGCCGGCCCTGCAGCGCCTGATTCGGTGCGCCCTGGCGCTGGATGGCGCGCGCGTGCGCCCGGGCCACGCGCTCGCGCACGGCGCCGCTGGCCTCGCCGGCGGGGGCGCTCAACAGGTCTTCGGCGGGCAGCTGCGGCACCTCCACATGCAGGTCGATGCGATCGAGCAAGGGGCCGCTGAGCTTGGCCTGGTAGCGCGCCACCTGATCTGGCGTACAGCGGCAGGCGCGCTGGCCGGAGCCCGCAAAGCCGCAGGGGCAGGGGTTCATGGCGGCGACGAGCTGAAAGCGCGCCGGAAACTCGGCGCGCTGCGCCGCGCGCGAAATGGTGATGCGCCCGCTCTCCAGCGGTTCGCGCAGGGCCTCCAGGGCGCTGCGGGCAAATTCCGGGAATTCGTCCAGGAACAAGACGCCTTCATGCGCCAGCGAGATCTCGCCCGGCCGCGGCGGCGAGCCCCCGCCCACCAGGGCCACGGCGCTGCAGCTGTGGTGCGGGCTGGCAGTGATGCGCCGCATCCATTGCGCGCCGGTAAAGCGCCCGGCAAGGCTGGCGATGGCCGCGCTCTCCAGCGCCTGCTCCACGCTCATGGGCGGCAGCAGGCCGGCAAAGCGCTGCGCCAGCATGGACTTGCCCGAACCTGGCGGGCCCACCAGCAGCAGGCCATGGCCGCCGGCCGCCGCGATCTCCAGCGCGCGCTTGGCCGCGGCCTGGCCCTTCACGTCGGCCAGGTCGGGGCCGTCGTCATGGATCGCCGGGGGCGTGGGCTGCAGGTGGTGCCAGCCGTCGTCATCCTCGACCTCCGGGGCCTTGCCCGCGGGCAGAAACTGCCGCACCACGTCCAGCAGGTGGCGCGCGCGGTAGATCTCGGCGCCGGGCACCAGGGCGGCTTCCTCGGCGCTGCCGGGCGGCAGCACCATGCGCGGGGGCTCATCCAGCGCGCGCAGCGCCAGGCTGGTGGCCAGCGCCCCGCGCACCGGGCGCAGCAGGCCGGACAGCGACAGCTCGCCGGCAAACTCCCAGCCGGCCAGGCGCGCCGCGGCTATCTGCCCGCTGGCGGCCAGGATGCCCAGCGCGATCGGCAGGTCGAAGCGCCCCGAGTCCTTGGGCAGATCGGCCGGCGCCAGGTTCACGGTGATCTTCTTGTTGGCCGGAAACTCCAGCCCCGCGTTCAGCAGCGCCGAGCGCACGCGCTCGCGTGCCTCCTTGACCTCGACATCGGCCAGGCCCACCAGCGTGAAGCTGGGCAGGCCATTGGCCAGATGCACCTCCACGGTGACGGCGCTGGCCTGCAGGCCCAACAGGGCGCGGCTTTGCACCAAAGCAAGACTCATGGCGTGGAACCCTCCCCAATCTGGTGCAAGGCCCTGCGGCGGGGCTGCATCCTGGACGTCAAATGTACCTGCAGGGTGGCTGGCACGGTCTGTGCATTGGGGGTTGTGTCTGCTTTCCACACACACACCACCGGAGGAATCATGTCCCTTGCATCCCTGAAGCCCCTGTGCCTGGCCCTGCTCGCCGCAACCCTGCCCGGGCTGGCCAGCGCCCAGCTGACGGCGAACGTGTCACTGACCAGCAACTACAAGTTCCGCGGCCAGGATCAGCATGTGCACCCCATCAAGGCCGTGAACCCGGCCATCCAGGGCGGCTTCGACTATGCCTTTGGCGAGAGCGGCTTCTATGTCGGCAACTGGAACTCCAGCGTGGACTGGCAGACCGGCAACTCCATCGAGTCCGACCTGTACGGCGGCTACAAATTCAAGGCCGGGGAGGTAGACCTGGACCTGGGCGCGCTCAGCTACGTCTACCCCGGCAACAACCGCGGCAACACCACCGAGCTGTATGGCGCGGCGACTTATGGCCCGGTCACGGCCAAGTATTCGCACACCGTGTCCAAGGACTACTTCGGCTGGGCCGGCGCCAAGACCTCCAGCCACCGTGGCCGCAACACCGGCTATCTGAACCTGGCCTTCGCGCAGGAGGTGGCGCCCAGCATCACCCTCAAGGCCGCGCTGGGCTACACGCACTTCGCGGGCGACATCCGCGACCAGGGCGTGCCCAACTACGTCGATTACAGCCTGGGCGGCGCCTACGACTTCGGCGCCGGCCTGTCGCTGACGGCGGCCGTGGCCGGCGCCACCAAGAAAAGCTTTTTTGGCGACGCCAACAAGGCGCGCCTGATCGTCACGCTGACCAAAACCCTGTAATTTGCCAAAGGAGCCGATCATGAAAATGGTCACCGCCGTCATCAAACCCTTCAAGCTCGACGAGGTGCGCGAGGCGCTCTCCGACATCGGCGTGCAGGGCATCACCGTCACCGAGGTCAAGGGCTTCGGCCGCCAGAAGGGCCATACCGAGCTGTACCGCGGCGCCGAATATGTGGTGGACTTTCTGCCCAAGGTGAAGCTCGAGGCCGCCGTGACCGATGAGCTGGTGGATCGCGTCATCGAGGCCATCGAGGGCGCCGCGCGCACCGGCAAGATTGGCGACGGAAAAATCTTCGTGAGCGACCTGGAACAGGTCGTGCGCATCCGCACCGGCGAGACCGGTGGGCAAGCCCTGTAACCCCAGCCACGGAGATCCGTCATGAAAAAACTGCTTGCTTCTCTATTGCTGGGCTTGAGCCTGCTGGCCGGCGGCAGCGCCGCGCTGGCGCAGGCGCCCGCCACGGCCGAACCGGTGGCCGAGGCCAGCGCCCCCGCCGCTGCATCCGCCGCCGCCGATGCCGCGCCCGCGCCCGCCGAGGTACCGGCCGCGGCGCCCGCGCCCCATATCGACTCCGGCGACACCGCCTGGATGCTGACCTCCACGCTGCTGGTGATCCTCATGACCATCCCCGGCCTGGCCCTGTTCTACGGCGGCCTGGGGCGGGCCAAGAACATGCTGTCGGTGCTGGTGCAGGTGTTCGTGGTGTTCGCCCTGGTGTCGCTGCTGTGGGCCCTCTATGGCTACAGCCTGGCGTTCGCGGGCGAGGGCCGGTTCCTGGGCGACCTGTCCAAGGTCTTTCTGCGCGGCGTGAACATGCAGACCTTTGGGGCCCTCACCACCATCCCCGAATACGTGTTCTTCGCCTTCCAGGGCACGTTTGCTGCCATCACCGTGGCGCTGATCGTGGGCTCGTTCGCCGAGCGCATCAAGTTCTCCGCCGTGCTGATCTTCGCCCTGCTCTGGTTCACCTTCAGCTACGTGCCCATGGCGCATATCGTCTGGGGCGGCGGCCTGCTGGCGGCCGACGGCGCGCTGGACTTTGCCGGCGGCACCGTGGTGCACATCAACGCCGGCATTGCCGGCCTGGTGGGCTCCTACATGGTGGGCAAACGCATTGGCTTTGGGCGCGAGGCGTTCACGCCGCACTCGCTGACGCTGACCATGGTGGGCGCGTCGCTGCTGTGGGTGGGCTGGTTCGGCTTCAATGCCGGCTCGGCCGGGGCCGCCAACGCCGTCGCCGGCTTGGCCTTCGTCAACACCGTGCTGGCCACCGCGGCAGCCACGCTGTCGTGGAGTGCCGGCGAGGCGCTGCACAAGGGCAAGGCCTCGATGCTGGGCGCGGCCTCGGGCGCCGTCGCCGGCCTGGTGGCCGTCACACCGGCCGCGGGCTTCGTCGGGCCCATGGGCGCCATCGTCATCGGCCTCATCGCCGGCCTGATCTGCCTGTGGGGCGTGGGGGGCCTGAAGCGCATGCTCAAGGTGGACGACGCCTTCGACGTGTTCGGCGTGCATGGCGTGGGCGGCATCGTCGGCGCCATCCTGACCGGCGTGTTCGCGGCCCAGGGCCTGGGCGGCACGGGCGGCGCCACGCCCGACACCTTCCACATGGGCGCCCAGGTGTGGATCCAGGTCAAGAGCGTGCTGTTCACCATAGTCTGGTCGGGCGTGGTGTCCTTCGTGGCGTACAAGATCGCCGACCTGCTGGTGGGCCTGCGCGTGAGCGAGGAGTCCGAGCGCCAGGGGCTGGACATCAGCTATCACGGCGAGACGGCGTACAACCGATAGGCGCTGTTGAACCGGCAACGCGGGATAGCGCGTCATCCCGGCGAAGGCCGGGATCCAGGGCGCTTGACAGCAGGAAACCGTGGATTCCGGCCTTCGCCGGAATGACGGTTTTTTTGTGCGAGCGTCAATGACGGGATGAACAAGACGTTCACGCCGCGCGTTCAAAAAAATCAAAACCACGCGCGGCCAAGATTCGAGGGGCGGGCAGTACCATCGCCCGGATGCAAGCAGCCCTCAGCCAGATCATCGACCGCGTGCGCGACAGCGCCGCGCGCCGCACCCCGTTGCGCATCCGCGGCGGCGGCAGCAAGGACTTTTATGGCCCGGGTGCGCCGCAGCATGCGGGGGATCTGCTGGACATCCGGCCGCTCGCGGGCATCGTCAGCTACGAGCCTAGCGAGCTGGTGGTCACGGCACTGGCCGGTACGCCGCTGGCCGAGCTGGAGGCGCTGCTGGCCCGGCATGGGCAAAGCCTGCCGTTCGAGCCGCCGCGTTTTGCGCCGGGCGGCACCGTGGGCGGCATGGTGGCGGCCGGCCTGTCGGGCCCGGCACGCGCCAGCGTGGGCGCGGTGCGCGACTATGTGCTGGGCGTGGAGATCGTCAATGGCCGCGGCGAGCTGCTGCGCTTTGGCGGCCAGGTGATGAAGAACGTGGCCGGCTACGACGTCTCGCGCCTCATGGCGGGCAGCTGGGGGCAGCTGGGCGTGATCACCGAGGTCAGCCTCAAGGTGCTGCCCGTGCCGCCGGCCGAGGCCACGCTGCGCTTTGATTGCGGCCAGGCCGAGGCGCTCCAGCGCCTGAATGCCTGGGGCGGCCAGCCGCTGCCGCTCAACGCCAGCTGCTGGGTGGAGGATGGCGGCCGGGGCCAGCTTTACGTGCGCTTACGCGGCGCGCGCGCGGCCGTGGATGCGGCTTGCCGCGGCATGGGTGGCGCGCTGCAGGATGCGCCCGGCGTGCCGGACGACTGGCAGGCCTGCCGCGACCAGCGCCTGCCCTGGTTCACGGCGCGTGCCGCAGATCACGCGCTGTGGCGCCTGTCGCTGCCGCAGACGGCCGCAGTGCTGCAGCTGCCCGAGGACGTGGCGCCGCCGCTGGTGGAATGGCATGGCGGCTTGCGCTGGGTGCAGGCGCCGCAGCAGCAGGGCGGGGCGCTGCGCACACTGGCCGCGCAGGCGGGCGGTAGTGCTTCTTTGTTCATAGCTGCTGACGCAGGATGTGCGGGCGCTGCACCCATTTTTGATGCAAACTCCACCGCACTGGCCAGCATCCACCAGCGGCTCAAGGAAGCGTTCGACCCGGCCGGCATTCTCAACCCCGGCCGGCTGATGTAGCCATGCGCCTGCTGCGCCACCTGACCGGGCGGCACCGCACCCCGGTCACCAACCGCACGCTGGGCCTGCTGCTGGCCTTCAACGCGGGCGGCATCAACGCCGGGGGCTTTCTGGTCGTGGGCATGTACACCTCGCACATGACGGGCGTGATCTCCACCGTGGGCGACAACCTGGTGCTGGGCAATATGGCGCTGGTGCTGGGTGCGCTGGGCACGCTGTGGGCCTTCATGTCGGGCGCGGGCAGCACGGCCATCCTGGTCAATTGGGCGCGCCAGCAGCATTTGCACTGCACCTATGCGCTGCCGCTGCTGCTCGAGGCCTTGCTGATGCTGTTGTTCGGCCTGATGGGCGCCATCACGCTGACCTGGCGGACGCCGTTCGCCGTGCCGCTCACGGTGCTGCTGCTGGCCTATCTGATGGGGCTGCAGAACGCCGTCATCACCAAGATGTCGTCGGCCGAGATCCGCACCACGCACATGACCGGCATCTGCACCGACATCGGCATCGAGCTGGGCAAGGCCTTGTACTGGAACCGCAGCGGCCGGCCGGAGCACCAGCCGGTGCGCGCCAACCAGAAGCGCCTGCGCCTGTTTTCCAGCCTGCTGGGCATGTTCATGGCCGGCGGCGTGGTCGGCGCGGCGGGCTTCAAGCATGTGGGCTTCATCTGGGTGGTGCCGCTGGCGGCCCTTTTGCTGGCCCTGTCGCTGCCGCCGCTGCTCGCCGACATGGATCGCCTGGCGGCACTGTGGCGCGCGCGGCCCCCATTGAGATAAAGCGAAGGAAATCCCCCCATGCAAACCCAGCTCGCCCCCGAGTACCAGAACACCCCCGAAGGCCAGGAGGCCGAGGCCATCCTGCGCAAATGCGTGCACTGCGGCTTCTGCACCGCCACCTGCCCCACCTACCAGCTGCTGGGCGATGAACTGGACGGCCCGCGCGGGCGCATCTACCTCATCAAACAGGTGCTGGAGGGCCAGGCGCCCACGCGCAAGACCCAGCTGCACCTCGATCGCTGTCTGACCTGCCGCAACTGCGAGAGCACCTGCCCCAGCGGCGTCGAATACGGCCACCTGCTGGACATAGGCCGGCGCGTGGTCGAGGACAAGGTGCAACGCCCCCTGGGCGAGCGCTCGGCGCGCTGGGCGCTCAAGGAGGTTCTACCCTCGCCGCTGTTCGCCCCCGCCATGCAGCTGGGCCGGGCCGTGCGCGGCCTGCTGCCCGAAAGCTTGCGCGACAAGCTGCAGCCGCACCCGCCGGCGGGCAGCAGGCCGCAACGCACGCATGCGCGCAAGGTGCTGCTGCTGCAGGGCTGCGTGCAGCCCACGATGGCGCCCAACATCAATGCCGCCACGGCGCGCGTGCTCGACGCCGCGGGCATACAGACGCTGGTGGCGCGCGAGGCCGGCTGCTGCGGCGCCGTCAAGTTCCACCTGAACGACCAGGAAGGTGGCAAGGCGCAGATGCGCGCCAACATCGACGCCTGGTGGCCCTACATCGAGCGCGGCGAGGTGGAAGCCATCGTCATGAACGCCTCGGGCTGCGGCGTCACGGTGAAGGAATATGGCCACCTGCTGCGCCTGGATCCGCAGTACGCCGACAAGGCCGCGCGCGTCAGCAGCCTGACGCGCGACCTGTCGGAGCTGCTGCCGGATCTGGTGCCGCTGCTGCAAGACCGCGTGCGCCCAGCCGGCCGCGCCTATGCCTACCACCCGCCCTGCACGCTGCAGCACGGGCAAAAGCTGCGTGGCGGCGTGGAGCGGCACATGGCGGCGCTGGGCTTCACGCTGCGCAGCGCGCGCACCGAATCGCACCTGTGCTGCGGCTCGGCCGGCACCTATTCGGTCTTGCAGCCTGAGCTGTCGCACCAGCTGCGCGATCGCAAGCTCGGCGCGCTGGGCCAGGCCTTCGAGGACGCGCCGCCCGCGGCCATCCTGTCGGCCAACATGGGCTGCATCACGCACCTGCAAAGCGGCACCGAGATTCCCGTGAAACACTGGGTCGAACTGCTCGACGAATCATTGCTGGCATGATGGCGGGTTTTGACCCGCCGCGCCGCATGGGCCATGCCGCGCGTTTCCAAGCATGAACGACAACGTGAACGTCACGCCGGCGCCATCCGCCGCAGCTGCGCCATCCGCCCCATCCGCCCCCGCCGTTGCAACACCGGCTGCCGAGCAGACTAAGCAAGCCACGCCAGGCACACCATCCGCGCGCCGCCAGAACCGCCGCGGTGGGCGCCGCCGCTCAGGCGAGCGGCGCGAGCCCGCCGCACCGGCCAGCCCTGAAGCCGCCGCACCGGCCAGCCCTGAAGCCGCCGCACAGGAAGGAGCAGCCAAGCCCCAGCCGCGCCGCACGCACCCGCTGCTGGAGCAGCTCGCCGGCTGGTACCCGCAGCTGTTCGGCGCGCAGTTCCTGCCGCTCAAGCGCGGCATCTTCCATGACCTGATCGCCGCCCATGGTGAGGCCATCGACAAGGACGCGCTCAAGCTCGCGCTGTCCATCCACACGCGCTCCACGCGCTACCTGAACGCCGTGGCGCAGGGCATGAAGCGCCACGACCTGCAGGGCCAGCCGGTGGAAGACATGGCTCCCGAGCATGTGCACCATGCGCTGCTGGAGGTGTTCCGGCGCCGTAAGCCCCGCGATGGCGAGGATCTGACGGCCACGCTGCGCCGGCGCATCGCCCAGGCCTTCGAGGCCAGCGGCCTCACGCGCGAGGCCTACGACGCCCTGGTGCGCGGGCGCGACGACAAGACCAACGCGCTGCTCGACGAGGCCTTTGCCGAGGTGGCAGAGCGCGATGCCAAGGCCGAGGCCCTGGCACGCGCCTTCGAGGCCAGCGGCGCCACGCCCGAGCAGTTTGCCGACATGTACGGCATGGATCGCCGCACCGTCACCCAGGCGCTGGCGCGCGTGCGCCGTCAACAACAGGGCTGAGGGGCGCCGCCATGTGGCTGGGCGTATCGCTGTTCTACGTGGGCGCCGTGCTGTGCCTGAACGGCCTGTGGATGCGCGGCCACATTGCCGATCGCGAGATCTGGGTCATCAACATCTTCGCCGGCCTGGTGTCGCTGGCCATAGGCCTGTTTTCCATCTTCGGCCCCGCGGCCGATGCGGCATCGGTCAGGAACGGCACCCTCACGCTGCTGTTCGCCTTCACCTACCTGTGGGTGGCAGCCAACCGCTTCAGCGGCGCCGATGGGCGCGGCCTGGGCTGGTTCAGCCTGTTCGTCGCCATCACCGCCGTGCCCGTGGCGCTGGACACCCTGGCCGGGGCCAATGCCCTGATCGATTGGTGGATGGGCGCCAATTGGGCCGCCTGGGCGCTGCTGTGGGCGCTGTTCTGGCTGCTGCTGGCGCGCGGGCGCGACATCGGGCGCTTCACGGGCGCCATGTGCATCGCCCAGGGCGTGCTCACCGGCTGGCTGCCCGGCTATCTGATCCTGAGCGGGCGAATGGGGTGACAACCAACGGGCCTGCGGCGCAGCACGCCGGCCGTCATTTTTTGGGAGGGAGCATGTTCCGGATTCTCATCATTGCCGTGCTTGCATTTGGCGCTTGGAAAGGGTTTGAAAAATACCAAGCACGCAGCGCCGCGACCGCAGTGCACGAGCGCTCTTCAGGAATTTCCATTCCGAATCGCACTGCCAAAACAGAACGTCCGAGCGCTGTTGTTCCGAAATTCCAATGCGATGGCAGAACTTATTGCTCGCAGATGACCTCATGCGAAGAGGCGACGTTCTTCCTCAAAAATTGTCCCGGCGTCAAAATGGACGGGAACAATGATGGCGTGCCCTGCGAACAGCAATGGTGCCGCTGAGGCGGGGTTCATGAACGCATGAATGCTCGGCGTCGCGCCGACATTGCCACCCCGCTATCGCCGCGGTCATGCGCACCCCGCAGGGGCTTTTATGCGCCCGTGCGGCGGGTCAGGCGACAAACCTCAGATCAAGGTCGCCGTGCGCGTAGATCACCACGCCCGTGTCCGTCTCGGTGATGTGGTGGCCCGTGCCGGCGGGGGCGAGCTGGTAGTCGCCCTCCTGCAGCAGCAGGTCGTCGAGGAACAGCTCTCCCTGCACCATCAGGCATTCCTCGTCATGCCCGTGCGTGTGCTGGGGCACGGCGGCACCGCGCTGCGCGTGGTAGAGCAGGGCTGCCTGGCCGTCGCGCTGCCAGAGCACTCGGCGCCGGATGCCGGGGGCGAACTCGGGCCAGCCGGCATCGGCGTCGCGCACGGTAAACGGCGCGTCAGCGGGGCGTGGGGCAATGGCCGACTCGCGCAGGAACAGCAATGCGCCCCGTTCGGATGACAGTGCGCCCACTGCGGCACCCGCCGGCGCGGCGTGGTAGTCGCGCGGGTGCAGCTGTTCGCGGCCGATGCCGGCTGATCCGCGCAGCACCAGCCATTCGCGGTGGCAGCTGGCGTCCGGGCCCTGCCAGCGGCTGCCGGGCTGCAGCTCCAGGAGCCTTGCGCGCCAGGGTTCGCCCGGCCGCAGCGGCCGGTCTTGCGCCGCCGCGTACAGCACGCGCTCGGCGACTCCCGCCGCCAGTTGCGCCGTCGCCAGTCGCTTCGGCCGAGACGTGATCATTGCGGCCGAGGCGGCGCGCGATGCCTGTAGACGCGTCAGCAGCCGGCTGCGCAAGGGGCCCGATGCCGCCATGGCTGCGGCTTCGTCCGCATCCAGGGCGCTGGCGAATGGCTCGCTCAGCAAGGGCTCCATGGCGCGGTCGAGCGGATCGGGGGCGGCGTTGATTGGCAGCGGTAGCGGGTTGGCAGGCATGGCAATGTGATCTGTGAAGCGGCTCATGACAGAAAGGCCGGCGCGCCGCGGTCGCCGAGGGTCTCGCGCAGCGATAGCAGGGCGCGGCGGATCTGTGATTTGACCGTGCCAAGCGGCAACAGCGTCTGCTGCGCAATCTCCTCGTGGGACAGGCCACGGAAGAATGCCAGCGACACCAACTGGCGTGGCTGCGCTCCCAGCAGCATCAGCGCCTGGTGCAGATCCGAGCTGTGGCGCGCCAGATCGAGTAGCTCGTCGACGAGCGGCGCCTCGCTGGCGGCCTCGGGCAGGGACTCGCCGTCCAGCGCGGCATGCTGAAAACGCGCCTCGTGGCGCAAGGCGTCGATTGCCCGCGACCTGGCCATCGCCAGCAGCCAGGTCAGCGCCCGGCCACGTGCAGGGTCGAAGCGAACCGCTTGCCGCCAGACCTGGAAATAGGCGTCTTCCACCACCTCCTCGGCCAATGCCGTGCTGTGCACGATGCGCCGCACGAGGCCGAACACGCGCGTGAACGTGGCATCGTAGAGCGCCGTCAGCGCATGTTCGTCCCGATCCACGATGGCCGCAATCCACTGCGCGAGCTGCGCGTCGGACGCGGCAGGCAGGTTGCTGCGAGCCTCATCGGGGGTACTTCCTTCCTCATGCAGCGGTTCTGCCTCCCCCGGCGGATCGTCGGATGCATCCTTGTATTCACTCTGAAGCCTGCCGCTGTCCTCGGGGGCATCGGTCTTCTTCATGGCAGCGTTCATGTGACAACCTCAGTCTTGTGGGGCGGCCGGCGGCGGCACCTCGGGCGCATCGGCGGCGGTTGACGGAATACGGCGCCGGTTCGCATTCGGATGCGCAGTGCTGGCCATCGCAGTCATTCGAGCAGCTGGCTCGCCTCGGGTACGGCGCCGCGCAGGAAGATCGTCGCGCCAGTCTCTGTGGTGATGCTGGCGTGCAATGCGCCGCCATGTGCCAAGTGGTAGCCGCCGGGGCCGAGTTCAACCTGGGTTCCGACACGCAGACGACCCTCGAGCACGATGCACTCTTCGTCCTGCGGATGGCGGTGCGGCGGCAGCCTGGCCCCTGGCGCCAGGCGCAACAGGTACGACAGCACGCCGTCACGCTCGCGCAGCGGTTTGATCGCCACGCCTTCCAGGAAGGCAAGCCATTGGCCGGCGTCGCTGGCTATCGTCAGGTGCGAATCGTCGGCGTCAGCCACGCGCTCCATGAGCCGGCGGCGGATGGCCCGCGCCTGTGCTGGCGTGGTTTCCTGGAGCAGGGGATCGGTGCAGTCCATGCAGTGAATACGCAGAGGTTGGATGCGCGGATTCAACACCTTGCCCGCGCCCGGGTCAAGTTCAAGATCGAGCGTGGCGTCGGCCTGCATCCGGCTGTCCGAGGCGGACGTAAAAAGGGGAACCGCCATCACGACAGAAGGCCCGCCATGACCCGATGCGCCCCCTCGCTTGACAGCTTCCGCGCGCTATTCCCTGCCACGTGACCGTGTCTGCCGCGCCATGTCCATGTTACCTACCCGATTCGATCTGGTGAGCCAGTGGCGCATCTACGCGCCAGTGGAGCGCGTCTGGGCCGCAATCACCGACCCCGCTTCTTGGCCGCGCTGGTGGCCCTACGTGCGCGAGGTTCAGACGCTACGCGAAGGCGATGCCGATGGCTTGGGCGCGCTGCGGCGCATCGACTGGGCCACGCGCCTTCCCTACCGCATCGTCATCGAGGTCGAGGCCGTGGAGTCGGTGCGCCAGCAGAGGCTGCGCGTGCGTTCGCGCGGGCAGCTCGACGCCGAAGGCCTGTGGCTGCTGCGCGCCGAGCCAGGCTTCACCGATGTGACCTATGTCTGGCGCGTGACGCTCAAGGGGCGCTGGATGCGCTGGCTGGCCCCGCTGCTGAAGCCGGTGTTTCGCTGGAATCACCGTAGCGTCATGTGTGCCGGTGAGGTCGGGTTGCGGCGCTATCTCGAGCGCGTCGAGGGCGCGCCCGCGCCGCGCGCTGCGGCGAAGAGCGGCTGACCCGACCGCCCCCTGTGCGCCAAATCCGGCTGTCGTCAGGCGGCGCGCGCCTCCGCCGCAGCCTGCGTGTCGAGCATGCCCCAGAACGCCGTGATCATGCCGCCGCTGACGCTGAAGACATGTACCCAGGGGCACTCAAAGGTTCTTCCGGTCGCGCGAACCGTTGTGCGCTGGTGCCCTATGACCGTGGCATGGTCTGATGCGGCGAGCATTTGCTGCGGCTCGAAGACATGAATGTCATCGCTTGCGGCAACGGCAGCGAACCAGGCGCCGAGTTGCTCGCGACCCAGCACGGTGGCGTTGTAGGGTGCCGACCGGTCGGCCACGAATTGCCAGCGGATGTCTGGGCTGCACAGCGCCAGCAGGGCTGGCATGTCGCCGCGGCCGAATGCTGCGTAGGCGTCCTGGACAGTTTCGAGTGAGGTGCGCATGAAATTGCTCCATCCATGTGGTTGCGGTGCAGGGGGTACGGTGTGCATGCCCGATTGGATGCAAAGGGGGTATTGCGCAGGCTGGCCGCAGGGCTATGCGCATCCGGTCAGCCAACGGGTGCCGTACAGCAGCATGTCATCCACCACCGACCCGAAGGAGTCTGTCATGCAAGCCAACCTCTCACCCGCCCGCCGTCTCTTCCTCTCGCGCTCCGGCCAGCTCACGCTGTCGGCCGCGGCCATTGGCCTGATGGCCGGCACACGCGTGGCAAACGCGCAGTCGTCCATGACGATGGAGTCCGACGTGAACATTCTGAACGTCGCCCTGGGCCTTGAGCATGAGGCCATCAACGCCTACCAGCTTGGTGCCGGCAGCGGCCTGCTGCAAAAGCCGGCGCTCGACGTGGCCGTTGCCTTCCAGTCGCACCACAAGGCCCACCGCGACGCGCTTATGGCCACCATCAAAAAGATGGGCGGCATGTCGGTAGCCGAGAAGTCGCCCGACGAATACGCGAAGGCACTGAACGCTGCGTCGCTGAAGACCCAGGCCGATGTGCTGACCTTGGCGGCGCGGCTGGAGCTGGGGGCCGCGAACGCCTATCTCGGCGTGATCCCGTCGTTCAAGGACAGCCAGCTCGGGCAGGTGGCCGCGCGCCTGGCCGCCGACGAAACCATGCACTGGACTGCACTCTCGCAGGTGCTGGGCCGGCCGCTACCGGCAGCTGCGCTGAGCTTCGGGGCCTGAAATGCGGTCTGCTCTTGTGCTGGCTGCCGCGCTTGCTGCGGCGTCGGCCTGGGCCGACGGCGATGCGCAGCGCGGCCGGCTGGCCTATGAAGCCCGTTGTGGCGGCTGCCACTCGGTGGATGCCGACCGCATCGGGCCGCGGCACGCCGGCATCGTCGGCCGTCGTGCCGGCAGCGTGCCGGGTTTTGCCTACAGCGACGCACTGCGCAGCAGTGGCTTGGTCTGGGACGCAGCACTGCTCGATCGTTGGCTTGCCAACCCCGAGGCGCTCGTGCCGGGCCAGCGCATGGGGTATCGGCTGGCCGACGCGCAGGAGCGTGCAGACATCATTGCCTACCTGGCCACGCTGGGTTCGGGCCGGCATTGAGTGTGGGGCACCGTCGCGGGCGATTGGTCGCGTGGCTAGCGCCGTTCCAGCGTCGCCCACAGCGCCGCCAGCACGATCAGCGCGCCCCCTGCCAGCGTGCGCGGCTGCAGTTGCGCAGCGCCCAGCAGCACCGATGACACGCTGGCAAACAGCACCTCCGACAGCATCACCACCCCGGTGATGGCCGCGGGCAGGCGCGCCGCGCCGTATTGCAGTGCCCAGTTGCCCAGCATCAGCAGCAGGGCCAGCAGCACGGCCACGGCGGCCCAGCGCAGGTCGAAGGCCGGGAAGGCCGGCACCAGCCCCGCCGCATGCCCGATGAGGGCCGCCACCCAGCCCAGGGCCATGCAGCCGGCAAACATGGCCAGCATGCGCGCCGGGCCGGGCACGGTGTGCAGGCGGCGCAGCAGCACATTGGTCACGGCAAAGGTGAAGCCGCCGACGAGCGCCAGCGCATCGGCCAGCGACAGATTGGCCAGCAGGCTGGCCAAGCTGGCGCCTGCCGGTACCAGCACCAGCGCCACGCCGCCAAAGGCCAGCAGCAGGCGCATGAGGGCAGTGGGCGTTGGGCGTTCGCCCAGCACGCGCCAGGCCAGCAGCACCAGCCAGGCGGGCATGAGGTAGAACACCAGCACCACGCGCACCACGTCGCCCACCGTCACGGCCCAGTTGAAGGCCATGTTGTTGATGCCGGAGTTCAGCGCCAGCAGCCACAGCGCCGGCTGGCGCAGCAGCTCGCGCAGGCTGGCCGGGCGCACGATCAGCATCACGGCGCAGACCAGCGCGTACATGAGGGCCGTGGCCCACAGCGGGTGCAGGCCGGCGGCGTGCATCTGGCGAAACGGCCACCACGACAGGCCCCACAGCAAGGCGTTGCACAGCAGGGCGAAGACGGGCAGGGGGGATTGCATGCGTAGATAGGCTGCAGCGCCCGTCCATCAACCGCGAGCAGCTATCAAAATCAGTGCTGATCCATGCGCGCAATCTTGCGCAGCTGAACCATTTCCTTGGGGTAGTGGCGCACGTTGTAGACATGCCAGCGCTGTATCACCACCATCACCGCCGCCACCAGCAGGCCGAACGCGGCAATGGCGCCGTAGGCCGACAGGCCCCATTTGGTGAACAGGCTGTAGAGCACGCCCATGCCGAGGATGGCGGCCTGCTCGTTGAAGTTCTGCACGGCGATGGAGCGGCCGGCGCCCATCAGGTTGTGGCCGCGGTGCTGCAGCAGCGCGTTCATGGGAACGACCAGGAAGCCGCCCAGGCCGCCGAGCACGATCAGGAAGGGCACGGCAAACCAGATGCTGTGGATGGCGTTCATCAGCACCACCACCAGGCCCATGGCAATGCCCAGGGGCAGCACGCGCGTGGCCTTGTCCAGCTGGGTGTGGGACGAGGCCAGCACCGCGCCCGCGGCCGTGCCCAGGGCCACGACGCCGACCAGGGCGGAGGCCTGCGTGGTGCTGTAGCCCAGCGCCACGGCGGCCCAGGCGAGCACGATGTAGCGCAGGTTGCCCGACACGCCCCAGAACAGCGTGGTGGTGGAGAGCGAAATCTGCCCCAGCCGGTCGTGCCACAGGCGGCTGTTGCAGGCCCGGAAGTCGCGCAGCAACACCAGCAGCTGGCGCGGCATGGGCCGCATGACCACGCCGGTCAGCGGAATGCGCAGGTTGATGGCGGCCGCCAGCGCGTAGACCGGCACCAGGGAGAAGATGGCGGCCTCGGCCGGCAGGTCTATGCCCAGATCCACGCCCGGCATATCAAAGCCCAGCAGCACGCCTGCAACATGCGGCGCCACCAGCTGGCCGCCCAGCACCACGCCCAGGATGATGGAGCCTATGGTCAGCCCCTCGATCCAGCCATTGGCCCTGACCAGCTGCGAGGTCGGCAGCAGCTCGGTCAGGATGCCGTACTTGGCCGGCGAGTACGCCGCCGCGCCCAGGCCCACCACGCCATAGGCCAGCAGCGGGTGCGAGCCGAACAGCATCATCAGGCAGCCCACCACCTTGATGGCGTTGCTGATGAACATCACGCGGCCCTTGGGCATGGAGTCGGCAAACGCACCCACGAAGGGCGCCAGCACCACGTAGAACAACGCGAACATGGGCACCAGGGCTGCGCGCTGCCACTCGGGCGCGCCGCCGCTGCGCAGCAGCTCCACCGCTGTCACGAACAAGGCGTTGTCGGCCAGCGAGCTGAAAAACTGCGCCGACATGATGGTGTAGAAGCCGCGCTTCATCGGATGGCTGGTGGCCTCATCGGCAGGGCCGGTGGCTTGTGATATTTCGAAACACTCCGCGGAGCGAGGGGCGGTTATATCACGCGCCGGATGCCAGGCGGTGCCAGAATCAGGCCGTTCTGATCCGTGTAAACACCCCCCATGCCGCGCCCCATTCTCGCCACGATCCACCCTGCTGCGGTGCAGCACAACCTGGAGCGCGCGCGCCGTGCCGCGCCCGATGCGCGCGTCTGGGCCGTGGTCAAGGCGAATGCCTATGGCCATGGCATAGAGCGCGTGTTCGAGGGTTTGCGCTCGGCCGACGGCATTGCGCTCTTGGATTTGGCCGAGGCCGAGCGCGTGCGCCAGCTCGGCTGGCGCGGCCCCATCCTGCTGCTGGAGGGCGTGTTCGAGCCGCGCGACCTGGAGCTCTGTTCACGCCTCGGTTTGTGGCATGCCGTGCATTGCGAGCAGCAGATCGACTGGTTGGCGGCGCACAAGACCCAGGTGCCGCAGCGCGTGTTTTTGAAGATGAACAGCGGCATGAACCGCCTGGGCTTCACGCCCGAGCGCTACCGCAGCGCCTGGGCACGACTGAACGCGCTGCCGCAGGTGGACGAGATCTCCTTCATGACCCACTTCAGCGACGCCGATGGCCCGCGCGGCATCGTCCATCAGGTGCAGGCCTTTGAGCGCGCCACGCAGGATTTGCCGGGCGAGCGCTGCATTGCCAACAGCGCCGCCATCCTGCGCCATGGCGGCCAGGCCCAGGTGCGCCTGGACTGGGTGCGCGCCGGCATCGTGCTCTACGGCAGCGCGCCGGATCACCCCGAGCGCACGGCCGCGGCCTGGGATCTGCAGCCGGCGATGACGCTGTCCTCGCGCCTCATCGCCGTGCAGCAGCTGCAGGCGGGCGACACGGTGGGCTACGGCTCGCGCTTCACCGCCGAAGGGCCGCTCACCATTGGCGTGGTGGCCTGCGGCTATGCCGACGGCTACCCGCGCCACTGCGATACCGGTACCCCCGTGCTGGTGGACGGCGTGCGCACGCGCACCGTGGGCCGCGTGAGCATGGACATGATCACGGTAGACCTGACACCCGTGCCCGGGGCGGGCATAGGCGCCGAGGTCACGCTCTGGGGCCGCGCCGGCAATGGCGCCTTGCTGCCCATCGACGAGGTGGCGCAGGCCGCGGGCACCGTGGGCTATGAGCTCATGTGCGCACTGGCGCCGCGCGTGCCGGTGCTGGTTGCATGACGCGAGGCCGGGCCCGCTCGCGCTGGGGTGCGTTGCACCTGCAGCGCCAGAGTGTGGAGTGCAGCCTGCAGTCGCGCCACAACCTGCGGCTGCATGGCTGGCTCATCGGCTGCTTCACGCTGGGCCTGATGTGGTTGGCCTCCCATGTGCAGATGCGCCTGGGGGTGGATTCGCTGGCGTTGCGTTACCTGGTCACGCTGGGCCTGGGCTATCTGGGCTATTTGTGTGTGCTGCGGCTTTGGGCCGCAAGGCTGTTGCAGCCGCCCGCACGCCGCGGCGATGGTGGCGCCGACCTGCTGGATGTCATCGACCTGCCTTGGCCCGGTGGCGGCAAGGGCGGGGTATCGGCGCCGCGCCCGGGTGGTGGTGGCGACTTTGGCGGCGGCGGTGCCTCTGGGCATTACGCGGCCCTGGATGCCCCAGTGGCCAACGCCGCGGGGGATGCGGGCGGTACCGGGCTGGGCGAGCTCGCCGGCGGCGCGCTGGAAGCCGCGGGCAGCGCCGATGAGGGGGCCGTCGTGGTCGTGCCGGTGCTGGCCATCTTCCTGCTCGGTGTGGCGCTGCTGTTTGGCGCTGGCGCGCTGGCGTTCTTGTACTTCGGCTGGGACGTGCTGTTGGCCGTGGCCGTGGAGCTGGCCTTCTCTGCAGCGGCAGCGCGCGCCGCCATGGGTTTGGAGCGCGAAGGCTGGCTGGGTGCGGCCGTGCGCCTGACCTACAGGCCGCTGCTGGGCGCACTGGCGTGCGCAGTGCTGCTGGGTTGGTGCATAGACCATTTCTTGCCGCAGGCGCAGTCCCTGCCCGAGGCCGTGCGCCTGCTGCGCGCGCGCTGACGTGCAGGCACTCTGTTGATGCACTCGAAGGTTTTCAGCACCGCCGGTCGATTCTAATTAAGAACGTTCTAATATTATTCTTGATCTGGGTTAATCAATAACCTCAGGTTTTCACCAAGAATGGTTGCGTAGCACCCCGATCGCTACGTCATCGACAACTAACGAATGGAGTTGCCCCATGCCATACGAATCGAAGCCCTCCTCCCCGCGACATGCCGTGCGCCTTGCGCTTGCCGCTGTGGGCGCCGCGGCACTGCTGGCGGTGACGCCCGCGCGCGCCCAGGAACCCGTGCAGCCGATTGCCCCGCACAAGGTCACCAACCCGGCCAAGGTCGATCTGGGCAAGAAGCTGTGGTTCGACCCGCGCCTGTCGCGCTCGGGCTTCATCTCGTGCAACTCCTGCCACAACCTGAGCATGGGCGGCTCGGACAACCTCAAGACCTCCATCGGCGACAAGTGGCAGAAGGGCCCCATCAACTCGCCCACGGTGCTCAATTCCAGCCTCAACGTGGCCCAGTTCTGGGATGGCCGCGCCAAGGATTTGAAGGAGCAGGCCGGCGGCCCCATCGCCAATCCGGGCGAGATGGCCTTCACCCACGACCTGGCGGTGGACATGCTGCGCTCCATCCCGCAGTACCAGGCCGAGTTCAAGAAGGTGTTTGGCAACGACAAGCTGGACATCGACCAGGTGACGAATGCCATCGCGGCGTTTGAGGAAACACTGGTCACGCCCAATGCGCGCTTTGACAAATGGCTCAAGGGCGACAAGAAGGCCATCACGGCGCAGGAGCTGCGCGGCTACGAGCTGTTCAAGGGCAGTGGCTGTGTGGCCTGTCACAACGGCCCCAACCTGGGCGGCACGTCGTTCCAGAAGATGGGACTGGTCGAACCCTACAAGACCGACAACCCGGCGGAGGGACGCTCCGCCGTCACCGGCAACGATGCCGAGCGCTTCAACTTCAAGGTGCCGACGCTGCGCAACGTGGAGCTGACCTATCCCTACTTCCACGATGGCGCAGCCGACACCCTGGCCGAGGCCGTGGACACCATGGGCCGCATCCAGCTGGGCCGCAAGTTCAGCGACAAGGAAAACGCCGACATCGTGGCCTTCCTGAAGTCGCTGACCGGCGACCAGCCCCGGATCACCATGCCCATCTTGCCGCCATCGAGCGACAAGACCAAGCGGCCGCAGCCCTTTGAATGATTCATCGTAGCTCGTGAAAGCCGGCCCGCCTGACGGGCCTTTGCAGGCCGGTACTTCGCAAGGGTGCTGGCCTTTTTTTCAGGCCAGCGCCCGCTGCACCGCAGGCCGCTCGGCCACGCGCCGGCTGTGGGCGGCGACGCGCGCAAACTCGTTGATGTCCACGCCGTCGCTCTTGAGCCAGCCGGCCACCGTGAACAGGTAGCCGTCGGCCACGGTGAACTGCTCGCCCATGACCCAGGGGCCCTTGTCCTGGTTGGCCAGGTAGTGGCGTTCGATCACCGCAAAGCACTCGCGCATGTTGGCCGGCACCTTGCGCTGCATCGCTGCCTGGGCCTCGGGCTCGTCGGCCCAGCGGCTGGCGCGCGGGCGGTGGGCGTGGGCGATGTGCACGGTGGAGGCCAGGAAGCTGTGCAGCTCCTGCATGCGGGCCAGGGCAAACGGGTCGTCCAGCGGCGCCAGCCGCGCCTGGGGAAAGCGCTGCGCCACGTAGAGCAGCAGGGCCGAGGTCTCGCTGAGCACGCCATGCTCGGTCACCAGCGCCGGCACGCGGCCCTTGGGGTTGATGGCCAGGTAGGAGGGGCTGCGCTGCTCGTTCGCCGCCAAGTCCAGGCGCACCAGTTCATGCGGCGCGCCGGCCTCGTGCAGCGCGATGCGCACCGCCTGGGCGCAGGTGCCGGGGGCGTAGTAGAGGGTCAATGTGCTCATGGTTTTACTCCTATTATGAGAGCTGCTTGCGCAGTCTGTATGGGCGCTATGGCCTGATTTTGTTTGAAAGTTTGTGGCGCAGTGCCGGAATGCCGCGACCGACGATTGTGATCGTTATAGTGCCCACCCCATGGCCAAGGACAAAACCCTCTACACCTGCAGCGAATGCGCCACCACCAGCCCGCGCTGGCTGGGCAAATGCCCCGGCTGCGGCGCCTGGAACACGCTCGTCGAGAGCGTGCCCGAGGCCGCGCCCGGCAAGAACCGCCTGAGCGGCGCCGGCCAGTACGCCGGCCTGGCCCAGGCGCAGGCGGTGCTGCCGCTGGCCGCCATCGAGGCCACCGAGGTGGCGCGCAGCGCCAGCGGCATCGAGGAGCTCGATCGCGTGCTCGGCGGCGGCGTGGTCGAGGGCGGCGTGGTGCTCATCGGCGGCGACCCGGGCATTGGCAAGTCCACGCTGCTGCTGCAGGCCATGGACGCGCTGCAGCGCCGCGGCCTGCCCACGCTGTACGTGACGGGCGAGGAAAGCGGCGCGCAGGTGGCGCTGCGCTCGCGCCGGCTGGGGCTGGAGGCCAGCCAGGTGAACGTGCTGGCCGAGATCCAGCTGGAGAAAATCCTCGCCACCATCGAGGCCACGCAGCCCGCCGTGGCGGTGATCGACTCCATTCAGACCATCTACTCCGACCAGCTCACCAGCGCCCCGGGCAGCGTGTCCCAGGTGCGCGAATGCGCGGCCCACCTCACGCGCCTGGCCAAGGCCACGGGCATCGCCGTGGTGCTGGTCGGCCATGTGACCAAGGAGGGCGCGCTGGCCGGCCCGCGCGTGCTGGAGCATATGGTGGACACGGTGCTGTACTTCGAGGGCGACACGCACAGCAGCTTTCGCCTGGTGCGCGCCATCAAGAACCGCTTTGGCGCGGTGAACGAGATTGGCGTGTTCGCCATGACGGAAAAGGGCCTAAAGGGCGTGGCCAACCCCAGCGCCATCTTCCTCTCCCAGCACGCCGAGCCCGTGCCCGGCAGCTGCGTGCTGGTCACGCTGGAGGGCACGCGCCCGCTGCTGGTGGAGATCCAGGCGCTGGTCGATGGCGGCGGCCCAAGCCCGCGGCGCCTGTCCGTGGGCCTGGAGCGCGACCGCCTGGCCATGCTGCTGGCGGTCTTGCACCGCCACGCGGGCGTGGCCTGCGCGGATCAGGACGTGTTCGTCAACGCCGTGGGCGGCGTGCGCATCAGCGAGCCCGCGGCGGACTTGGCGGTGATGCTCTCCATCACCAGCAGCCTGCGCGGCCGCGCCCTGCCCAAGGGCTTCATCGCCTTTGGCGAGGTGGGCCTGGCCGGCGAGGTGCGCCCCGCGCCGCGCGGCCAGGAGCGGTTGAAGGAGGCCGCGAAGCTGGGTTTTACGGTGGCCGTCGTGCCCAAGGCGAATGCGCCCAAGAAGCCCATCCCGGGCCTGGAAATCCACGCGGTGGAGCGCGTGGACGAGGCCATGGACGTGGTGCGCGGGCTGGGCTGAATGGAGCCGCGAAGGCGGGGCCCTGCCAACATTTGGGAATGGCTGTATAAACACCTATGCACACAAACACCCACAAGGAGGCACCATGAGCACCGTCCGCTGGAACATCGCCGTATCGCCGGAAGTGGATCAGTCCGTGCGCATGTTTCTTGCCGCCCAGGGCGGGGGCCGCAAAGGGGATCTGTCGCGCTTCATCGAAGAGTCGGTGCGCGCCTATCTGCTGGAGCGCGCGGCCGACCAGGCCAAGACGGCGGCGGGCGCAATGGCCGAGGCCGAGCTGGCAGAGCTGATCGACGAGGCGGTGCAGTGGGCGCGTGAAGACGCGGCCCGCTGATGCGCGTCATCCTCGATACCAATGTGTTGCTGGGCGCCCTGATTTCACCGCATCGCCCACCCGACACGATTTACCGCGCCTGGCGCGCCTCGCGTTTCGAACTGGTCACCTCCACCGAGCAGCTCGATGAACTGCGGCGTGCCAGCCGCTACCCCAAGCTCAGGGCCATCCTGCCCGCGCATCGTGTCGGCACCATGGTCAACAACCTGCAGCGCGCCGTGGTGCTGCCAACGCTGCCGCCATTGCCAGACGGTGTTGAAGCCACCGACCCCAACGACAGCTTCCTGCTGCAGATGGCCCTGGCGAGCGCGGCCGACTACCTCGTTACCGGCGACCGCAAGGCCGGGCTGCTACAGCGTGGAAACCTGGGCCACACGCGCATCGTTACGCCGGCGGTTTTCTGTGCCCAGGCGCTTTGACCAGCCCTACGCAAGATCCGCAGTCAACCCATCGCCAGCGCATAGGACAATCCGCCCATGAATTTGCGCAAGATCCTCATCCCGCTGGGCATCGTCGTCCTCGTCTTTGCCGCCTACCGTGCCTATGGCTTGCAGGGCATCATTACCGTGACTGGTGGTCTGGTGATGTGGGCGCTGCTGCACTACACCCGCCTCATGAACGTGATGCAGAAGGCGCGGCACAGTCCCATCGGTTATGTGGGCAGCGCCGTGATGCTCAATGCCAAGCTCAAACCCGGCGTGAACCTGATGCACGTGGTGGCCATGACGCGCGCGCTGGGCGAGCATCTGTCGGCCGAGGGCCAGCAGCCCGAGGTCTATCGCTGGACGGACGGCACGCAGTCGCATGTGACCTGCGAATTCTTGAATGGCCGGCTGGTGCGCTGGGAGCTGGTGCGCCCCGCGCCGCCCCAGGAGGACGCCACGTCGGCCAGTGAGTCGTAAAATCGCTGGCTTTGCGACTTCGCAGTTCTCTTAAAGGATCACCATGAGCCCCGTTGTTCCCTCCATGGCCGACCGTGACGGCAAGATCTGGATGGATGGCCAGATGGTGGACTGGCGCGACGCCAAGATCCACGTGCTGACCCATTCGCTGCACTACGGCTGCGGCGCTTTCGAGGGCGTGCGCGCCTACAAGACGGCGCAGGGCACGGCCATCTTCCGCCTGCAGGAGCACACCGACCGCCTGTTCAACAGCGCCAAGATCCTGCGCATGCAGATACCCTTCACCAAGGAAGAGGTGAACGAGGCGCAGCGCGCCGTGGTGCGTGCCAACAACCTGGAATCCTGCTACCTGCGTCCGCTGACCTGGATCGGCTCGGAAAAGCTCGGCGTCAGCCCCAAGGGCAACAAGATCCACCTGATCGTCGCCGCCTGGGCCTGGGGCGCCTACCTGGGCGAAGAGGGCATGACGCGCGGCATCCGCGTCAAGACCAGCAGCTTCACGCGCCACCACGTCAACATCACCATGACGCAGGCCAAGGCGTCGAGCAACTACACCAACTCCATCCTGGCCAACACCGAGGCCACCGACGACGGCTACGACGAGGCCCTGCTGCTGGATTCCGCCGGCTTCGTCTCCGAGGGTTCGGGCGAGAACGTGTTCATCATCAAGGACGGCGTGGTCTACACGCCCGACCTGTCGGCCGGCGCCCTGAACGGCATCACGCGCAACACCGTGCTGCACATCTGCAAGGATCTGGGCCTGGAGCTGGTGCAGAAACGCATCACGCGCGACGAGGTCTACATCGCCGACGAGGCCTTCTTCAGCGGCACGGCCGCCGAGATTACGCCGATCCGCGAGCTCGACCGCGTAACGATTGGCGCCGGCAGCCGCGGCCCGATCACCGAAAAGATCCAGAGCGCGTTCTTCGACATCGTGAACGGTCGCAACCCCAAGTACGCCCACTGGCTCACCAAGGTCTGAACGCACCATGACACAGGCAATCGTTGAACTGCTCGCCAAGGATCTGGACGGCAACGGCGGCGTGTACTGCCCCAGCCCCAAGGCCGACATGCAGCGCTGGAACACCCACCCGCGCGTCTTTCTGGAGATTGCGCACCAGGGCAAGGCGCAGTGCCCGTATTGCGGGACGGTGTATCAGCTGAAGGCCGGTGAGGTAATCCGCTGCGGGCATTGATCCGCGGCCGCCCGGCCACCGGGTTGCGGCCGTCGGTGCCACCCACAGCCATTACACCCATTGGGGCACCCTCAAACCAATCAAGACATGGCCAGGCCACTGAGGGTGTTGCATTTCGTGACGGGCGGGTTTTCCGGCGCCACTCAGGTGGCGGTGGACTTGTGCCTGGCCGCTCAGGGCGACCCCGATATGCAAACCCTGCTGGTGCTGCGCCGCAAGCGCAACACCTCGGAGGCGCGCGTGCAGCAGCTGCGCGACCAGGGCCTGCAGGTGCAGCTGGTGTCCAACTGGCTGCACGCGATCACGGTGTGGGAGCTGCGCAAGATCATGCGCGCCTGGAAGCCCGACGTGGTCTTCGCGCATGGCTTCAGCGACCATATCTGGGGCCGGCGCGCCGCCGTGGCCGAGGGCGTGCCGCGCATCTACCACGTCGAACACAACTCGCGCGAGCGCTACACGCCGCGCCGCCTGCGCCAGGCCCTGGCGCTGGAGCCCCATACCCAGGCCAGCATCGGCGTATCCGAGGGCGTGCGCCAGGCCCTGGTGGAGCACGGCTTTGCGCCAGAAAAATGCCTGGCCATTCCCAACGGCATTGCGCTGGAGCGCTTCCCGGACAGCCTGCTGCCGCAGCGCTGGCAGCAGCGCGAAGCGGCCATCCTCATGGCCTCGCGCTTTGCCCGGCAGAAAGACCACGCCACCCTGATCGAGGCCCTGGGCCTGCTGCGCGACCGCGGGCTGAAGCCCGCGCTCTATCTGGCCGGCAGCGGCAGCACGCGCCTGCGCCGCAAGGCCGAGGCCCTGGCGCAGCGGCTGGGCCTGCAGCAACAGGTGCACTTTCTGGGCAATGTGGCCGACCTGCCGCAGCGCCTGGCTGCCACCCAGGTGTTCGTGCTGGCGACCCATTGGGAGGGCATGCCCCTGGCCCTGGTCGAGGCCATGGCCGCCGGTTGTGCCTGCATCGGCTCGGACGTGCTGGGCGTGCGCGAGGTGATCGACAATGGCCGTACTGGTCTGCTGGTGCCGCATGCCGATGCGCCTGCACTGGCGCACGCGCTGCAGCGGCTGCTGAGCGATGCGGCGCTGGCCGAGCGGCTGGGGCAAGCGGCGCGTGAGCAGGCCTTGTCTTTTTACGGGCGCAAGCCTATGTGGCAGCGCTACCGTGCCTTGCTGAATGTGCCGGGAGCACAGCATTGATGATTCAAACCAATGAGATTGCGCTGCGCCTGACGGCGCTGGCGGCTTTCCTGCTGGCGGCGCTGGCCGTCTGGGTGCCGTCCGGCTATTCCTATGGCGCCGCGCTGCTGTTGCTGGGCGCGTTGTGCTTTGCGCCACGCTGGCTGCGCCAGCGGCCGGAACCTGCGACGCTATGGCTGGCCTTGCTGCTGGCCGGCATGGGTTGCATGTGGTTCTTCCTGTCGCTCGATCTGGGCGCCGCGCACTGGGACAAGGGCAGCAAATGGCTGCTGGGCGTGCCCTGCCTGTTGTTCGTGGC
>JAFEER010000270.1 GCA_018240985.1 Pseudomonadota bacterium | reverse complement strand
ACAAAGCATGCGCGCTTCGACGCGCATGCCGCCCCGCGCCCTGCGCTTCTCGGCACGGCCAGAAGGGAACCCGCGACACGGGCCATCGCTGCGCTCGGCCGCGTGCATGGGGCCGAGCGCAGCGATGGCCCGTGTCAGGCTGTCCACCCCCTTGAGGCTGCGCCTGCGGCGTGGTGCTTGCGGGGTGAGCATGGGCGTCGAAGCGCCCATGCGTACGTAGACTGACTTGCCGCGGTTGTCTGAACGAAGCGCCGCAGGCGCGTAGTGAGTTCTGCGGCACACCCCGCAAGCACCACGACGCAGGTTTGCCCCGTAGCGCAGCGAAGGGGTCGCAGACGTGGGGCGCGCTTCTTTTGCCTACTTTTCTTGCGCGTGCAAGAAAAGTAGGTCGCCCGCCGGGGCGAGTCCCGGCCAGCGACATCAAAAACAAGAGCTACCCACGCAACACCAGCAAGCTTCTCAGCCCAAAAATAGCAAAAGGCCCTCACGGGCCTTTTTTAAAAATCCGCACAACGAATCAATGCCGAAAGTGCCGCACCCCCGTAAACACCATGGCCACGCCGCGCTCGTTCGCCGCATCGATCACCTCCTGGTCACGCATCGATCCGCCCGGCTGGGCCACGCAGGTAGCGCCCGCATCAACCACAACGTCGAGGCCATCGCGGAACGGGAAGAAGGCGTCGCTCGCCACCACTGTGTTCTGTAGCGACAGGCCCGCTGCCTGCGCCTTGATGCTGGCAATACGCGCCGAATCCAGGCGCGACATCTGGCCCGCACCCACGCCCATGGTCATGCCGCCCTTGCAGAACACGATGGCGTTGCTCTTGACGTATTTCGCCACCTTCCAGGCGAACAGCAGATCCTGCATTTCCTCCTGCGTGGGCTGCTTGATGGTGACCACCTTCACGTCGGCCAGCTGCAGCTCGTGGTTGTCCGCCGTCTGCAACAGCAGGCCCGAGCCCACGCGCTTGGCGTCCATCAGGTTGCGGCCCTGTTCCCAGGCCGTGGCGCCGCCGGCAGCGGGAATGGCGATCTTCATCAGGCGCACATTGGCCTTGGCCTTGAACACCTCCAGCGCCTCGGGCGTGAAGTCCGGCGCCATCAGCACCTCGACGAACTGCTTGGCAATCTGCTGCGCAGCCGCACCATCTACGGCGCGGTTCAGGGCGATGATGCCGCCGAAGGCGCTGGTCGGGTCGGTCTGGAAGGCCTTGCCGTAAGCCTCCAGCGCACTCGCGCCCACGGCCACGCCGCAGGGGTTGGCGTGCTTGACGATGACGCAGGCCGGGGCCTCAAAGCTCTTCACGCATTCCCAGGCGGCGTCAGCATCGGCGATGTTGTTGTAGCTCAGCTCCTTGCCCTGCAGCTGCACCCCCGTGGCAATCGAGCCGGGCGCGGGGTACAGGTCGCGGTACCAGGCGGCGCTCTGGTGGCTGTTTTCGCCGTAGCGCAGGTCTTGCACCTTGATGAAATGGCCGTTGCTCTGACCGGGGAACAGGCTGCGCTCGGGCACGTAGGCCTCGGACAGCTTTTCGTCCTCGAACTGCACCGACGACAGATAGTCGCTGATGGCGCCGTCGTACTGGGCGATGCGGTTGAACGCCGCCACCGACAGCGCAAAGCGCAGCTTGTCGGAGAGCTTGCCGTTGGCTTTCAGCTCGGCCAGCACGCCCGCGTACTGATCGGCCGCCGTCACCACGCCCACGTCCTGCCAGTTCTTGGCGGCGCTGCGCACCATGGCCGGGCCGCCGATGTCGATGTTCTCGATGGCGTCGGCCAGCGTGCAGCCGGGCTTGGCGACCGTGGCCTCGAACGGGTACAGGTTCACCACCAGCAGGTCGATGGTGGCTATGCCGTGCGCAGCCAATGCCGCCATGTGCGCCGGCACGTCGCGGCGCGCCAGCAGGCCGCCGTGCACCTTGGGGTGCAGGGTCTTGACGCGGCCGTCCAGCATCTCGGGGAACTGCGTCACCTCGGCCACCTCGGTGACGGGCAGGCCGTTGTCGGCCAGCAGCCTGGCGGTGCCGCCGGTGGACAGCAGGCGTATGCCCAGGGCATGCAGGGCCTGGGCAAATTCGACGATGCCGGTCTTGTCGGAGACGGAGAGAAGTGCGTTCATGGGATTTTCTGGTTTGGATTGAAATCGGCCTCTAGCGCCCGCCCATCAAGCGTTGGCAGCTATTGTTTAAGTATCACAGCAGCTTGTGATCGAGCAGCTTTTTGCGCAGGGTGTTGCGGTTCAGCCCCAGCCATTCGGCGGCGCGGGACTGGTTGTTGTCGGCGTGGTGCATCACCACCTCCAGCAGCGGTTTTTCCACCAGGCGCACGACCATGTCGTAGACGCCATCAGGCTTCTCGCCGCCCAGGTCGCGAAAGTAACCGTGCAGGCTTTCGCGCACGGATTGTTCAATGTTGTTGTTCTTGCTCATGCTGACTGTCCCTCGTGATCGGGGCCGCGTCGGCGCCGGCGGCCGGCAGTCGATCCATTTGCGAGCCCAGGGCATCGAAATAATCGGCCACGGCCTGCCACTGCGCCGCGCAGTCCTCCATGGTGTTGATCTGTTGCCTGAAGGCCTCGCCGCCGGGCAGGTCGCGCACGTACCAGGCGATGTGCTTGCGCGCGCTGCGCACGCCGCTGGCCTCGCCGTACAGGCCGTAGTGATCCTGCAGGTGTTCGAGCAGCAGGCGCCGCACCTCGGCCACCAGCGGCGGGGCGAGTTGCTCGCCTGTAGACAGGTAATGCGCCACTTCGCGGAAGATCCAGGGCCGGCCCTGGGCCGCGCGGCCGATCATGATGGCGTCGGCCCCGGTGGCGGCCAGCACGGCGCGCGCCTTCTGCGGGCTGGTGATGTCGCCATTGGCCACCACCGGCACGCTCACCGCGGCCTTCACCGCGGCTATGGTTTCGTATTCGGCCTGGCCCTTGTACCCCTGCTCGCGCGTGCGGCCGTGCACGGTGAGCATCTGGATGCCCACGCCCTCAAAGCGGCGCGCCAGCTGCACGGCGTTCTTGTGCTGCTGGCACCAGCCGGTGCGCATCTTCAGCGTGACCGGCACCCGGTGCGGGGCACAGGCGGCCACCACGGCGGCGGCAATCTCCACCGCCAGGGCCTCGTTCTGCATCAGCGCCGAGCCGGCCCATTTGTTGCACACCTTCTTGGCCGGGCAGCCCATGTTGATGTCGATGATCTGTGCGCCGCGCTCGACGTTGTAGACGGCCGCCTCGGCCATCATGGCGGCATCGGTGCCGGCGATCTGCACCGCGATCGGGCCGGGCTCGCCGGCGTGGTTGGCGCGCCGGCTGGTCTTCAGGCTGGCCCACAGATCCTTGCGCGACGTCACCATCTCGCTCACCGCATAGCCCGCGCCCAGGCGCTTGCACAGCTGGCGAAACGGCCTGTCCGTCACGCCCGCCATGGGGGCGACGAACAGGCGATTCGCCAAGGGGATGTGGCCGATATGCATGGATCAGGGGGTGGCTGGGACGCGGGGTAAGGGCAAGGATTTTACCTGCCCAAAATTTCAGCAAATGAAATGGCGGCCGGGCCAACGGGCATCTACACTTCCAGCCCTCTATGGAAGCCTGGATGCAACAACTGCTGACCCTGTTGGCCCTGCCGCAATTCGGCCTGGGCACGGTGTTCGTCGTCGCCTTCGTCTCGGCCACGCTGCTGCCGCTGGGTTCGGAACCCGCCGTGTTCGGCCTGGTCAAGCTGAACCCGGAGCTGTTCTGGCCCGCCATCCTGGTGGCCACGGCCGGCAACACGCTGGGCGGGGCCGTCAGCTGGTGGATGGGCCTGGGCGCCCACCGCGCCTGGGACGCGGCGCGGCGCCATGGCCACGCCGCCCGGCCCGCGCGCGAGCTGGGCCGCAACGAACGGCGCGCGCGCATCTGGCTGCGCCGCTGGGGCGCCAAGACCTGCCTGCTGTCCTGGCTGCCCGTGGTGGGCGACCCGCTGTGCGCCGTGGCCGGCTGGCTGCGCCTGCCGTTCTGGCCCTGCCTGCTGTACATGGCGATAGGCAAGTTGCTGCGCTATGTGGCCATGACCGCCGCCCTGCTCCACCTGGTGCCGGGTGAATGGACACGCTGGCTGCACGGCTGATTCCGCTACAGGCTCGAAGCACCCCATAGGCCTAGGACAAACCCAGCATCTGCCGCAGCAGCGCCGGCATGGCCCCGCTCGCGTGCACCACGCCCAGCGGCGGCAACGCCAGCGCCGCGCGCGGCACCGCCATGTCCAGCACGCAGACCCCGGCCGCGGCGCCGCCCGGGTGCAGCCCCGGAAGGATGCTGCGCGGCACCACGGTCACGGCCCCGGGCTGGGCCAGCAGCCCTTGCAGCACCGCCAGGGACACGGTGGACACGGAAAACCATTGCGCCTGGGGCAGCTCGGCCAGCACCACGCGCTCGAAGATGTCGCGCACGGTGATGCTGGCGGTGGGCAGCACCCAGCGCGCATCGGCCAGCTGCGCCCATGGCACCTGCCGCACGCCGGACAGGGGGTGGTGCGGCGCGGCGATGAACACCGCCTCGTCGGCCAGCAGGGGCGCAAACACATGGCTGCCAGGCAGCAGCGCGGGCTGGCGGCAGAACACCGCGTCCAGCGCGCCGGCCAGCAACAGCTGCACCAGGCGCGCACCCTCGCCCTCCTGCACGTCCACATGCACCTGCGGCTGTTGGGCATAGAAGCGCCCCAGCAGCGGCCCCAGGATGGCATGCGCCGCCGCCGGTATCGCCCCCAGGCGCAGCGCGGCACTGGCGCCCAGGCGGATGGCGGCCAGGGTCTCGGCCGCGTCCTCCAGCTCGCGCATCACGCCACGCGCCACGTCGATCAGCGCCTGGCCGGCCGGCGTGGCGCGCATGCCGCGCGCGTGGCGCTCGAACAGGCGCAAGTCCAGCACGCGCTCGAGCTCGGCCAGCGCCTGTGTGGCCGCCGACTGGCTCATGTCCAGCTGCTGCGCCGCCTTCACCACCGAGCCACTGCGCTGCAGTGCCAGCAACAGCTGCAGCTGGCGCAGGCGCACATGGCGCACCAGGCGTGAATAAAGCCGGCGGCTCTCGGGCAAGCTATTGATTTTGGTCATGGCAAGATGGGCATCATCGGCTTGTATTAGCGGCCTTCAAGTTTGCAACCATCGGTATTGCTTATATCAAACCGATAAATCCACAACCCTGGCTGGCGCCTTTTTCTTACAGTCGCATGCTCCAACCGGGCGCCGGTGCCGCAAACACCATGCGCCCTACAAGGCCGCAACTTCCACGGAGACAAACCATGCACGCCACGCCCCCCGCCACCGATGTTCGCCGCCGCCTGAGCCTGAAGGCCGTGGCCTTGGCCGCCCTGGCCGCCTGCGCCGCCCAGCCCCAGGCGCAGGCGCAAGGCGGCGATGCCTACCCGAACAAGCCCATCAAGCTGGTGGTGCCGTTTGCCGCCGGTGGCTCCACCGACATCGTGGCGCGCATCGTGGCCGAGGGGCTGCGCAGCACCCTGGGCCAGCCCATCGTGGTGGACAACAAGGCCGGCGCGGGCGGCGTCATCGGCACCGAGGCCGTGGCCCAGGCCGCGCCCGACGGCTACACCGTGGGCATGGCCACCGTCAGCACCATGACCATCAACCCCTTCCTGTTCACGCGCGCCGAGGGCCTGCCGGCCAAGCTGACGCCCGTGGCCAACCTGGTCAACATGCCGGCCGTCTACATGGTGCACCCCAGCCTGGGCGTGACCACCTTCGAGGCCTTCGTGGCCAAGGCCAAGGCGCAGCCCGGCAAGATCAGCGGCGCCGTGCCCGGCCTGGGCACGCTGGGGCATCTGCTGCTGGCCTCGTTCAACGAGACGCTCAAGACCGACATCCAGATCGTGCCCTACCGCGGCGCCGGCCCGGCGCTGAACGATGCGCTGGCCGGCATGGTGCAGCTCATGCCAGACCAGCTGCCCTCCGCCATGCCGCACATCAAGAGCGGCAAGCTGATCCCCCTCGTGCAGGCGTCCGAGGGCCGCTCGCCCGAGCTGCCCAACGTGCCCACCTTCAAGGAGCTGGGTTACGACAACCTGAACCAGCTGGGCATCAGCTGGTTCGGCCTGGTGGTGCCCAAGGACACGCCCGCGCCCATCGTCAAGCGCCTGCAGGAGGCCGCCGTCAAGGCCACGCACCTGCCCGACGTGCAGAAGCGCCTCAAGACCGTGGGCGCCAACGCCACCGACATGGATCAAAGCCAGTTCCCGGCCCAGATCGCCAAGGACTCCGCGCGCAACAAGGCGCTTTTGGACAAGGCCGGCGTGAAGCCCGAATAAGCGGAGGGGCCCATGGAACAACTGCAAGCATTTTTCACGCGCGAGACCCCGCGCATGACGGCGCTGGCCGACCAGATCTGGTCGCTGGCCGAGCTGCGCTACGCCGAGACGGCGTCGGCCCAGCTGCATATCGACGCGCTCGCCGGCTCGGGCTTTCGCATCACGCGCGATGTGGCCGGCATTCCCACGGCCTTCATGGCCGAATGGGGTGATGCAGGGCCCGATGCCGGCCCGGCGATCGCCTTCCTCGGCGAATACGACGCGCTGTCGGGCCTGAACCAGCAAAGCGGCGCCCTGGTGTGCACGCCCTCGGTGGACAGCCCGGGCCTGGCGGGCCACGGCTGCGGCCACCACCTCTTGGGCACCTCGGCGCACTTCGCCGCCATCGCGCTGCAGGCGCACCTGCAGGCCAGCGGCCAGAAGGCGCGCATCCGCTACTACGGCTGCCCGGCCGAGGAGGGCGGATCGGGCAAGACCTTCATGGCGCGCGCCGGCGTGTTCGACGACGTGGACGTGGCCCTCACCTGGCACCCGGGCAGCTTCACCAGCGTGTTCAGCCAGACCACGCTGGCCAACATCCAGGCCAAGTTCATCTTCCACGGCAAGGCCTCGCACGCCGCACACTCGCCGCACCTGGGGCGCAGCGCGCTGGATGCGGTGGAGCTGATGAACGTTGGCGTGAACTACCTGCGCGAGCACATGCCGTCGGACGCACGCGTGCACTACGCCGTCACCGACTCGGGCGGCCTCTCGCCCAACGTGGTGCAGGCGCGCGCCGAGGTGCTGTACCTGATACGCGCCGCGCACAACCACGAGGCCGCCGACCTGTACCAGCGCGTGCAGAACGTGGCCCGCGGCGCCGCGCTGATGACCGACTGCAAAGTGGACATCGTGTTCGACAAGGCCTGCTCCAACCTGCTGCAAAACCGCACGCTGAACCAGGTGCTGTACGCCAAGCTGCTGGCCGAGGGCGCGCTGACGGTGGGCGCCGGCGAGCAGGGCCAGGCCGGGCATTTTCAGGCCACGCTGAGCCAGAACGACCTCGACGCCGTGAGCCGCCCGCTGGCCAGCGTGCTGCGCGGCCAGGTGCCCGCGGTGTTCGAAGGCGTGGCGCCCTACGACCCGGCGGTCAACGAAATCCTGTTCGGCTCCACCGACGTGGCCGACGTGAGCTGGATCACACCCACAGTCCAGGCCTGGGTGGCCTGCTACGCCTTCGGCACGCCCCTGCATTCGTGGCAGATGGTGTCGCAGGGCCAGTCCGGCCTGGCCCACGCCGGCATGGTGCGCGCGGCGCGCGTACTCACGGCTACGGCGATCGAGCTGGTGCAGCGGCCCGAACTGATCGCCCAGGCCAAGGCAGAGCTATTGGAGCGCCGCCAGGGCAAGCCCTACGAGTGCCCGATACCGGCGGATGTGCCGCTGCCGTTTCTGCGCGGCTGATGGTTTGATTGATTTAATTTGATAGCTTGTAACGCCCTATCGGCGGGCGCTACAGGCTATTTTTCATTCGGCCTGAATACCCGGCGTTGGCGCCACGCGCCCTCCAGCGTGAACAGCACCAGCGCCAGCCAGATCAGGCCAAAGCCGATCATGCGGCCACGGTCAAAGGCCTCGCCCAGCAGCCAGACGCCGATC
>JAFEER010000026.1 GCA_018240985.1 Pseudomonadota bacterium | reverse complement strand
TCTTCAGGCTGTCCAGTTGCACATTGGTGCAACTGGAGCCGCAGCCTTCAGCCCCAAAGGGGCGAGGGCGATCGGTTGCGCCGGTATTTCTCCCTCTCCCTCTGGGAGAGGGTGGGGTGAGGGCCCGCGGCTTGATCTGAGAAATGTGCCTAATCAGGAAAATCGGCCTTCAACGCTTGTCCAGCAAGCGCTGGCAGCTATGGTTTCAGGATGAATTGCGCGCCAGCAGCATGGAGTCGCCATAGCTGAAGAAGCGGTAGCGCTGCGCCACCGCGTGGCGGTACAAAGCCATGATGTGCTCGTAGCCGGCGAAGGCGCTGACCAGCATCATCAGCGTGCTCTTGGGCAGGTGGAAGTTGGTGACCAGCAGGTCCACCACCTGGAACCGAAAGCCGGGCGTGATGAAGATGTTGGTGTCGCTCGAGGTTTGGCCCGTGCGCGCCCAGGATTCGAGCGTGCGCACCGTGGTCGTGCCCACGGCCAGCACGCGGCCGCCGCGCTGGCGGCAGCGCTCCAGCGCCGCCAGGGTGGCCAGCGGAATCTCGTACCACTCGCTGTGCATCTGGTGCTCGGCCAGGTTTTCGGTCTTCACGGGCTGGAAGGTGCCGGCGCCCACATGCAAGGTTACGCTGGCGCGCTCGATGCCGCGCGCCTCTATTTGCTGCAGCACGCCGTCGTCGAAGTGCAGCGCCGCCGTGGGCGCGGCCACGGCGCCCGGGGCGCGCGCGAACACGGTCTGGTAGCGCTCGGCGTCCTCGGCGGCGTCGGGGTCGTGCCCGGCGTTCTGCTGGCGTTCTATGTAGGGCGGCAGCGGCAGGTGGCCGTGGCGCTCCATCAGCTCCCAGGCACTCTCGCCCGCGCTGCCGTGCAGGCGCAGGTGAAACAGCGCCCCTTGCGCGTCGGGCCAGCGCCCGAGCAGGGTGGCGTCAAACCCGCCGCGCGCGCGCCCGCCGGCCAGGTGAATGGTAGCGCCGGGCGGGGGCTTCTTGCTGACCTTCATGTGGGCCACGACCTCGTCGTTCTGCAGCACGCGTTCGATCAGCAGCTCCAGCCTGCCGCCGCTGGCCTTCTCGCCAAACAGCCGCGCCTTGAGCACGCGCGTGTCGTTGAACACCAGCAGGTCGCCCGGTTCGAGCAGGCCGGGCAGCTCGCGGAAGATGCGGTCGGTGGGGGGGCTGGTGCGGCCGTCCAGCAGGCGCGAGTTGCTGCGCTGTGGGGCCGGGTGCTGGGCGATGAGCAGCTCGGGCAGCTCGAAGTCGAAGTCGCTCAGGGTGTGGGTATCAGGGACTGGCATGCGGGGCTTGAGGGCCGGACGGGCCCGTTCCAAGGCAAGGGGACAAGCGCGCGATTGTCGCAGAGCATCCCGGTCACGCGGGCTGCGGCAGATCAGACCAGAGCGCGTTCAGATCCTGGAATTGCCAGTGCTCCGGGACTTCGCGCGCGGCGATCTGCTCGCCGCAGCCGGGCGCGGACAGGTCGATGAGCTCGGGCGGAATGCGCATGCCCGATTGGGTGGAGAAAAACACCTTCACGCGTGGCGCCAGCAGGGTGCCCGGAGACTGCTCGGTGACCACGCCCAGGCGACCGGACGTGAGGCGCACCAGCGAGCCTGCGGGATAGATGCCGATACTCTTGACGAAGGCGCGGAACAGCCGTTCGTCGAAGTGGCCGCGCGACCATTCGGCCATGCGGCGCAGCGATTCGGCCGGATCCCAGCCGGCCTTGTAGGGGCGGTTGGAGGTGATGGCGTCGTACACGTCGCAGATTGCCGTCATGCGTGCCAGCGTGGTGATGCGTTCGCCCGCCAGCCGGTGCGGGTAGCCCGTGCCGTCCATTTTCTCGTGGTGGTGCAGGCAGGCGTCGAGCACCGGGGCTGGCAGGGGGCTGTGGCGCAGCATGGCGTGGCCGGCGGCGGGGTGGCCGCGCACCACGGCAAATTCTTCCTCGCTGAGCTTGCCGGGTTTGTTCAGTATGTCCAGCGGTATCCGGGCCTTGCCCAGGTCGTGCAGCAGGCCGGCCAGGCCGGCCATGCGCACGCCTGCTTCGTCCAGGTCGATCTGCCGCGCCAGCGCCACCATCAGCGCGCACACGGCGACCGAGTGCATGTAGGTGTATTCGTCGGCGGTCTTGATGCGTGCCAGGCTGAGCAACGCATGGGGGTGGCGCGCGACGGAGGCCGAGATTTCGTTCACCAGGCCCTGGGCGCCGGCCGCGTCGATGGCCTGGCCCATGCGCGCCTCGCCAAACATGGAGATCACGGCCTGTTTCGCGTTGGTGCAGATGGCGGCCGCGCGCTGCAGCTCCTGCGCCATGGAGGCCGGGCCCGCCGGCGGCTGCGGCTGCGGCGGCGGTGGTGGATGCTCTGGCGCGGCGGGCTCGGCCTGCAGTTGCGCAAAGGCGCTGTCCACCTCGGCGTCGGCATCGGCGCGCGAGACCGCCGCCGTGCCCGTGGCCACGTCCAGGCCGCGGGCGGTGTCTATCCACACCTCGCGGATCTGCGTCTGGCGGATGCGCTGCAGATCCTGCGGGTCGTCGAGCAGGAAGCGGGCACGCCAGAACGGATGCTCCATCCACGAACCGCAGAACTCGTGCAGGTACATTCCCAGGCTGAGATGCTGCACATGGATGCGTTTGAGCATGAAACCTTGCCAAAATAAAAAAGTAACCAGATATTTTAATTGTGGTGATGTTTTGCCGACCCGGCTTTGACAATGGTTGAAAAAACCCCGGCGCAAAAGGCCTTGGTCAAGCTGGGCCTGACGCGCGACATCGACCTGGCGCTGCACCTGCCGCTGCGCTACGAGGACGAGACGCGCATCACGCCCATCCGCAATGCGCGCGAGGGCGACATGGTGCAGATCGAGGCCACCGTGACCGCCTGCGAGGTGCAGCTGCGTCCGCGCCGCATGCTCAAGGTGGTGGTGGACGACGGCACGGGCAGCTGCGAGCTGACTTTTTTCAGCTTCTACCCCTCGCACCAGAAGGCCATGGCCGTGGGCGCGCGCCTGCGCGTGCGCGGCGAGGTCAAGGGCGGCTTCTGGGGCCGGCAGATGCTGCACCCGGCATTCCGCAAGGCCGAGGGCGAGCTGCCCGCGGCGCTGACCCCCGTCTACCCCACGGTGGCGCAGCTGCCGCAGGCCTACCTGCGCCGCGCCGTGGCCAGCGCCCTGGCGCGCGTGGAGCTGCCCGAGACCCTGCCGCCCGAGCTGCAGCCGCCCGTGGCGCGGTTTGATAGGGAAAATGGCCTGCAGGGCACATGGAGTCTGCGCGAATCGCTATTGTTTTTGCACCACCCCACGCCCGACGTGGCCCTGGCCACGCTGCAGGATCACAGCCACCCGGCCTGGCAGCGCCTGAAGGCCGAGGAGCTGCTGGCGCAGCAGCTGTCGCAGCTGACCGCCAAGCGCGAGCGTGCGCGCCTGCGGGCGCCCGAGCTGCGCCCGGCGCATGCGGCCGGCGCGCTGGCGCTGCACGAGCAGCTGCTGGCGCGGCTGCCCTTCAGCCTGACGCTCGCGCAGCGCCGCGTGGGCGCCGAGATCGCGCAGGACATGGCCCGCAGCGTGCCCATGCACCGCCTGCTGCAGGGCGACGTGGGCTCGGGCAAGACCGTGGTCGCAGCACTGGCCGCTACGGTGTGCATGGATGCCGGCTGGCAATGCGCGCTGATGGCGCCCACCGAGATATTGGCCGAGCAGCATTTCGCCAAGCTGATCGGCTGGCTGGAGCCGCTCCTGGCCGCGCGCGGCCAGCAGGTGGCGTGGCTCGTCGGCGGGCAGAAGAAGAAGCAGCGCAACGCCATGCTGGAGCACATCGCCAGCGGCGCGGCGGCCCTGGTGGTGGGCACGCATGCCGTGATCCAGGAGCAGGTGCGCTTCAAGAACCTGGCGCTGGCGGTGATCGACGAGCAGCACCGCTTTGGCGTGGCCCAGCGCCTGGCGCTGCGGCAGAAGCTGGAGCATGACGGCATGGAGCCGCACCTGTTGATGATGAGCGCCACGCCGATCCCGCGCACGCTGGCCATGAGCTACTACGCCGATCTGGACGTATCCACCATCGACGAGCTGCCGCCCGGGCGCACGCCCATCGTCACCAAGCTGATTGCCGACAGCCGCAAGCACGAGGTCATGGAGCGCATAGGCGCCCAGGTGGCGGCGGGGCGGCAGGTGTACTGGGTCTGCCCGCTGATCGAGGAGAGCGAGGCGCTCGACCTGAGCAACGCCACGGCCACGCATGTGGAACTGTCCGAGGCCCTGCCTGGTGTGAGCGTAGGCCTGCTGCACTCGCGCATGCCGACGGCGGAAAAGAAGGCCGTCATGGAGGAGTTCAAGGCCGGGCGCATGGGTGTGCTCGTCTCCACCACCGTCATCGAGGTCGGCGTGGACGTGCCCAACGCCTCGCTGATGGTGATCGAGCATGCCGAGCGCTTCGGCCTGTCGCAGCTGCACCAGCTGCGCGGGCGCGTGGGGCGTGGGGCGGCGGCATCGGCCTGCGTGCTGCTGTATTCCACGGGCGACAGTGGCCGCCTGGGCGAGACGGCGAAGGGCCGCCTGAAGGCCATGGCGGAGACCACGGACGGCTTCGAGATCGCGCGGCGCGACCTGGAGATACGCGGGCCGGGCGAATTTCTGGGCGCGCGCCAGTCGGGCGATGCGCTCTTGCGCTTTGCCGACCTGGCCACCGATACCGCCCTGCTGGACTGGGCGCGCGCTACCGCGCCGCAGCTGCTCGATGGCCACCCGCTGCTGGCCGAACAGCATATTCAGCGCTGGCTGGGCGGAAAGTCCGACTATCTCAAGGCCTGACCGGGTAAGTGATGCATGTGCCGGCGCCACGCTGCACAATGGCCGCTTTAGTCGTTCGCTATCGACATGACACTTACCGAACTCAAATACATCGTCGCCGTCGCCCGTGAAAAGCACTTTGGCCGCGCCGCCGAGGCCTGCTATGTCTCGCAGCCCACGCTGTCGGTGGCGGTGAAAAAGCTCGAGGACGAGCTCGAGGTCAAGCTGTTCGAGCGCAGCGCCGGCGACGTCTCGGTCACGCCCCTGGGCGAGGAGATCGTGCGCCAGGCGCAGAGCGTGCTGGAGCAGGCCGCGGCGATCAAGGAGATCGCCAAGCGCGGCAAGGATCCGCTGGCCGGCGCGCTGACCCTGGGCGTGATCTACACCATCGGCCCCTATCTGCTGCCCGATCTGGTGCGCCACGCCATTGCGCTCACCCCGCAGATGCCGCTGATGCTGCAGGAAAACTTCACCGTCAAGCTGCTGGAGATGCTGCGCACCGGCGAGATCGACTGCGCCATCCTGGCCGAGCCGTTCCCGGACACGGGCCTGGCCATTGCGCCGCTGTACGACGAGCCCTTCCTGGCTGCCGTGCCCTCCAGCCACCCGCTGGCCGAGCGCAAGAACGTGTCAGCCATCGAGCTCAAGAACGAGACCATGCTGCTGCTGGGCGCGGGCCACTGCTTTCGCGACCATGTGCTCGAGGTCTGCCCCGAGTTCGCGCGCTACGCCAGCAATGCCGAGGGCATACGCCGCACCTTCGAGGGCAGCTCGCTGGAGACCATCAAGCACATGGTCTCGGCCGGCATGGGCGTGACCCTGGTGCCGCGCCTGTCGGTGCCGCGCGATGCGCTGCACACCGGCGTGCGCCGGCGCAAGAGCGACGACGCGCATATCCGCTACCTGCCCATCAAGGAGGCCGACGGCGGCGCCCCGCCCATGCGCCGCGTGGTGCTGGCCTGGCGGCGCAGCTTCACGCGCTACGAGGCCATCGCCGCGCTGCGCAACGCCATCTATGCCTGCGAGCTGCCAGGGGTCAAGCGCCTGAGTTAAGAGGGTGAGAGGCAATCCCCCATGCCCGCTTTGCACGCCAAAACACCCCCACTCTTCGTTGCAAATACTCGCCATAGCCCCAGCTATGGCTGCGTTTTGCGCCTCGATAGGTGGCGTTTTGACGCACCCCTCGGGCACGGGCAATTGCCTCTCACCCTCTGACCGCGCACGCTATGCCCGCGATTGGCACAAGTCATGGCGCTGCCGCGCTGCTGCGCTACAGTCTTTACTGAATCAACCAAGGAGAAAGCACCATGGCCAAAGCCGCAAAAACCAGCAAAACCACCAAGTCCGAGACGACTCCCGCCGCCGCCGAGGGCGTTTCCGCTCTCGACATCCGCATCGGTATCAGCGACAAGGATAGAGCCGCCATCGCCCAGGGCCTGTCGCGCCTGCTGGCCGACACCTACACGCTGTACCTGACCACGCACAACTTCCACTGGAACGTGACCGGCCCCATGTTCAATACCCTGCACACCATGTTCATGGGGCAGTACACCGAGCTGTGGAATGCCGCCGACCCGATCGCCGAGCGCATCCGCGCGCTGGGCCATGTGGCGCCGGGCTCGTATGCGGCCTTCGGCAAGCTCTCGTCGCTGGCCGACGCCCCCACCGAGCCGCCCAAGGCGCTGGAGATGGTGCGCATCCTGGTGCTGGGCCACGAGGCCGTGGCACGCACCGCGCGCGAACTCTTCCCCCTGGCCGACAAGGCCTGCGACGAGCCCACCGCCGACCTGCTGACGCAGCGCATGTCGGTGCACGAGCAGACGGCCTGGATGCTGCGCTCGTTGCTGGAAGATTGATAGCTGCCAGCGCACCATACACAAGGGCTTCGGCCCTTTTTTTGCTTGATCAGTGATATGCCTGGGGGCGGGCCGCAAGCCCTCACCCCCGCCCTCTCCCAGAGGGAGAGGGAGTAAAGCGGGCGCAACCGATCGCCCTCGCCCCTGTGGGGAGAGGGAGGGGTGAGGGGCCTGCGGCGGCATGTACATAGACAGGCGGTTTTGTTTTTTTACCTTGCCCATGTCCTCCGCACCGCGCAACCGCCTGTCGCTCTACCTCGATCTGATCCGCTTCAACCGCCCTGCCGGCTGGCTGGTGCTGGTCTGGCCCACCTTGGTCGCGCTGTGGGTGGCGGCGGACGGCTTTCCGGGCTGGCATCTGCTCTTGGTGTTCGTGGCCGGCACGGTGCTGATGAGGAGCGCCGGCTGCTGCATCAACGACATTGCGGATCGCGACTTCGACCGCCATGTGAAGCGCACCCAGGCACGCCCCATCACCAGCGGGCAGGTGAGCGTGCAGGAGGCGGCCCTGGTGGGTGCCGTGCTGGCCCTGGTGGCGCTGGCGCTGGTGCTCACCACGCGCTGGGAGGCGGTGGCCTGGTCGGTGCCGGCCGTCTTGTTCACCATTCTCTACCCGTTCACCAAGCGCTTCTTCGCCATGCCGCAGGCCTTTCTGGGCATTGCCTTCAACTTCGGCATCGTCATCGCCTTCGCCGCCGTGCAGGGCCGCGTGCCGGGCGCGGCCTGGGTGCTGTGGCTGGCCAACATGTTTCTGGTGCTGGCCTACGACACCGAGTACGCCATGGTGGATCGTGACGACGACCTGAAGATCGGCATGAAGACCTCGGCCATCACGCTGGGGCGCTTTGACGTCGCCGCCATCATGCTGTTCTTCGCGGCCTGCCTGGCGCTCACCGCGCTGGTGCTGGCGCCGCACGGGCTGGGCTGGCCCCTGTGGCTGGGCCTGGCCGCGGCCGCGGCCCAGGTGGCGTGGCACTACACGCTGATCCGCGGCCGCACGCGCGCGGGCTGCTTCGTCGCCTTCAGCAAGAGCCACTGGATTGGCGCGGTGATCTTCGCCGGCGTGGCGCTGGGCTTCGCCCTGCGTTGAGAGGCTGAGAGGCGAGCCCCCATGCCCGCTTTGCACGCCAAAACACCCCCACTCATCGTTGCAAATACTCGCCATAGCCCGAGCTATGGCTGCGTTTTGCGCCTCGATTGGTGGCGTTTTGACGCGCCCTTCGGGCACGGGCAATTGCCTCTCAGCCTCTGACGCCGGCGCCCTGTCTCTCAGCTCATCGCACTGCCATCGCGGATGCGGTGCATGGCGCCGATATCCACCGTCCAGACCAGTCCGTCGCCGATATGGCCGGTGCGGCAGGCGGCAACAATGGCCTGGCGTATGGGCTCAACCATGGCGTCGTCGGCGATCACGCAGAGCATGAGCTTGTCCGAAAAATCGGTCAGCTCCTCCTTGACCGAACGCTTGTCCACCGCGGCGGGGGCGGTGAAGCCCTCGGCCTTGAAGACGGTCACGCCGGGGAAGTTGGGAATCGCCCGCAAGGCTGCGCGCAGCCGCTCCAGGCGGCTCGGGCGCACGATGGCGCGGATTTCTTTCATCGTCATCTCCTTCTCGAAAGAATCAGGCTTCGGTGGGTGGTTCGTCGAACCAGCGGTACAGCGTGGGCAGCACCACCAGGGTCAGCAGGGTGGAGGAAATCAGGCCGCCGATCACCACGATGGCCAGCGGGCGCTGCACCTCGGAGCCCGGCCCGGTGGCGAACAGGAAGGGCACCAGGCCCAGCAGCGCCACGGTGGCCGTCATCATCACCGGGCGAAAGCGCTGCACGCAGCCTTCGCGCACGGCCTGGGCCACATCCAGCCCATCCTCGCGCAGCTTGCGGATGCAGCTGACCAGCACCACGCCGTTGAGCACGGCAATGCCCCACAGGGCGATGAAGCCCACCGAGGCCGGCACGCTCACGTACTCGCCGGTGACGAACAGGCCGATCAGGCCGCCGATGGAGGCAAACGGCAGCACCAGGATGATCAGCGCCGCCAGCCGCACCGAGTTGAACAGCAGGAACAGCAGGAAGAAGATGGCGGCAATGGTCAGCGGCACGATCACCTGCAGCGTGCCCATGGCGCGCTCCATGTTCTCGAACTGGCCGCCGTAGGTGAAGTAGTAGCCATCGGGCAGGGTCACTTCCCTGTCCAGGCGCTGCTGCACCTCGGCCACGAAGCCGCCCAGGTCGCGTCCTTCCACGTTCGCCCCTACCACTACGCGGCGCTTGCCGCCCTCGCGGCTGATCTGGGCCGGGCCGTCCACCAATTCAATACGGGCCAGGTTGTTGAGCGGCACCTGCGCGCCGCTCGCCGTGGTCAGCAGGGTGGCGCCAATGGCCTCGGGCGAGTCGCGGAAGGCCTCGGGAAAGCGCACCACCACGGCGTAGCGGCGTTCGCCCTCGTACACGGTGGTGACGTCCTTGCCGCCGATGGCCGATTCGATCACGCTCTGCACGTCGGCCACGTTGAGGCCGTGGCGCGCAATCGCCTTGCGGTCGATGTCCACCGTCAAGGCCTGCTGGCCCGACAGGCGCTCGATGCGGATGTCGGTGCTGCCCGGCACGTTCTTGAGCACGCGCGCCACCTGCTCCGAGACCGTCTTGAGCGCGTCCAGCTCGTCGCCGAAGACCTTGATGGCCAGCTGCGAGCGCACGCCCGTGACCATTTCGTCCACGCGCTCGGAAATCGGCTGCGAGAGCACGATCTGCACGCCCGGTATCTTGGACAGGCGCTGGCGGATGTCCTCGTCGATCTCGTCCTGGGTGCGCTCGGACTTCGGGTCGATCAGCACGATGGGGTCGGACTCGTTCGGGCCGGGCGGATCGGCCGGCGATTCGCCGCGCCCGAGTTTTGACACCACCGACAGCACGCCCGGCACCTGCGCCACTTCCTTCATCGCCGCCATCTCCATGCGCACGGATTCATCCAGCGAAATGCTGGGCACGCGGTTGATCTGCGGCGTGAGCGCCCCTTCCTTCATGGTCGGCATGAAGGACTTGCCGAGCAGCGGGAACAGCGCCAGCGAGCCCAGCAGCAGGGCCACGGCCACGGCCAGCGTGAGGCGCTGGCGCGCCGTCGCACCATCGAGCAGCCGCAGGTAATGGCGCTTCAGGAAGGCGATCAGCCGCGTGTCATGATCCGCGCCGCCCTTGAGGAAGTAGGAGCACAGCACGGGCGACAGAAACAGCGACACCGCCAGCGACACCGCCAGCGCCATGGCAATGGTGAGCGCCAGCGGGCCGAACATCTTGCCCTCTATGCCCTGCAGGGTCATCAGCGGCAGGAACACCAAAATGATGATGGCAATGCCGAAGATGGTCGGCGTTGCTACTTCTACAGTAGCAGACAGCACAGTGCGCACGCGCTCTCCCATGCTGCTGCCTGCATGCCCCAGTCGATGGAAGACGTTTTCCACCACCACCACCGTGGCGTCCACCATCAGGCCGATGGCAATTGCCAGCCCGCCCAGCGACATCAGGTTGGCCGAGAGCCCGTAGCGGTTCATCAGCATGAAGGTGGTCAGCGGCGTGATGACCAGCGTGGCCACCACGATCAGGCTGGAGCGCACGTCGCCCAGGAAGATGAACAGCACCACTACCACCAGGAAGATGCCTTCGATCAGCACCTTGCCCACCGTCCACAGCGCCGAGTCCACCAGGTCGGTGCGGTCGTAATAGGGGACGATCTGCAGGCCGCCGGGCAGCATGCCCTTGGTGTTGATCTCGTCCACGCGCTCCTTCACGCGCGTCACCACCTCCTTGGCATTGCCGCCGCGCATCATCAGCACGATGCCCGAGACGGCTTCGGTGTAGCCGCCCTTGATGATGGCGCCCTGGCGCACCTCGGCGCCTACCTGCACGCTGGCCACGTCGCGCACATAGACCGGCACGCCGCCCTGCTCCTTGAGCACGATGTCGCCAATGTCCTCCAGCGAGCCTATCATGCCCACGCCGCGGATCAGGTACTGCTCCGTCACCTGGGGCAGGATGCCGCCGCTGGCGTTGGCATTGTTGTCGGCCACGGCCTGCACCACCTGGCCTACCGTCAGGCCGTAGTGGCGCAGGCGGCCGGGGTCTACCAGCACCTGGTACTGCTTGACGTAGCCGCCCTGCGAGTTGATCTCGGCCACGCCGGCAATCGAGCGCAGCAGCGGCCGCGCCACCCAGTCCTGGATGGTGCGGCGCTCGGTCAGCTCGGCCTGCGTCAGCTCGCGCTGGCCGTCGTCGGGGTGATCCAGGGTGTACTGGTAGACCTCGCCGAGGCCCGTGGACACGGGGCCCAGCACCGGAACGATGCCCGCCGGCATGCGCGGCGTGACCTCGATCAGGCGCTCGGTGACCAGCTGGCGCGCAAAGTACACGTCGGTGGCGTCGGTGAACACCAGGGTGATGATGGACAGGCCGCTCTTGTTGAGCGAGCGCATCTCGGCCAGCCCGGGCAGGCCGGTCATGGCGATCTCCAGCGGCACCGTGACCAGGCGCTCGATCTCCTCGGGCGAGCGCCCGGGCGCTTCGGTGGCCACCTGCACCTGCACGTTGGTCACGTCGGGGAAGGCGTCCACCGACAGGCGCATGGCGGCGCGCAGGCCGAAGCCGCACAGCACCAGCGCCAGCACGATCACCACCAGGCGCTGCGTGAGCGCAGCGCGAATCATGGAGCTGATCATGGGCTTACTCCAGCTCGGCGCGCTTGCGCTCGTTGTTCAGGTGGAACGCGCCTTCGACCACGATGGGCTGGCCCGCGCTCAGGCCCTTGAGCAGCGGGCGCAGGCCGCCGCTGGGCGCCCCCAGCTCCACGGGCGTGAGGCGGTAGCGGTGGTCGTCCAGCTGCACGTAGACATGATCCCGGTCGTTCTCGCGCACCACGGCGGCGGCGGGGACGGCCAGGGTCTTTTCGCTCGCGCCCTGGATCTTCATGCTGGCCAGCATCTGGGGCTTGAGCGTAAGCAGCTTGTTGTCCACCTGGGTGCGTATCGTCACGGTGCGCGTATCGACAGATACCGTGTCGCCCACGTAGATGATCTTGCCGGCGATCGGCGTTTGCGCGGCCTCATGGCCCAGGGCGGGCACCTCGATCTGCACGCTCTGCCCGACCTGCACGCTGCGCGCCATCTGCTCGGGCAGCGCGCCCACGACCCAGACGTTGGACAGGTCGGCCACCGTGAACAGCGGGTCGCCGGGCTGGGCCACCTGGCCCTGGCTGACCTGGCGCTCGATCACGATGCCGGCCGCCGGTGCGGTGATGGCGGCATGGGGCGCCACCTTGCCCTGGCCGCGCAGACTTGCCAGCGCAGCGCCGGACAGGCCCATCAGCCGGAGCTGGTCGCCCGCCGCCTGCAGCTCGGCGCGCGCGATCTGCAGCTCGGACTCGCGGCGCTGCAGCTCGGCGAAGCCGATCACGTCGGCCGCGATCAGCTGGCGCGCGCGTTCCACCGAGCGCTCGGCCAGCGTGGCGCTGGCGCTGGCGCGCATATAGGCCAGCTGGGCCTGGGTCAGCTCCGGGCTGGCCACGCGCGCCAGCACCTGGCCGGGTTTGACGCGGTCGCCGGGTTCCGCCAGGACTTCAATCACGCGGCCGGTCATGGCCGCCCCGATGCGCGTGACCTGGCGCTCGTTGGCCTCGATGCGGCCGGCGATCTCCTGCACGGCGGCCAGGTCGGCCAGCGCCAGCGGCGCCGTTTTGAAGTTGCCCGCCATCTGGGGCGGAACCACCACCTCCATGGGGTCGTGGGCATTGGTCTCGGCCGCGGCGGCGGGCGCCTCGGTGCTTTGGTTCTGCTTGCCGCAGGCGCTCAGGGTCAGCAGGCCGGCCAGGGCCAGCGCCAGGGCGAAAGAGTGGTGAGGGAACGACATGGGACAGTTCTTGAAATGGGGTCAATAACAACAGGGGTTCAACCTAAATCCGGCAGTTGGATGCGCCCGTCAGTGCCGTAATCGGCGCGTCAGGCAAGGCGCGACGACGCAGCGGGCTCTTGCCCGCAAGGAGGAGTAACGCCGCATGGCGCGTCGAGTGCGGTGCTGGCGGGTGCATAGCGCTGTCACCTGATGGATGACCTGCAACGAAGCTGAAAAATCTAATGCTCATAAGGTGTTGTTGGCGATTACAAGCGGTCAACTGCCGGATTTAGGTTCACAAGGCGCTGGCGTCGCCAGGGCGGCCGGCCAGGAAGTCGAGTTCGATGCGCGCGGCTTGCAGCTCGTAGCGCGCCTGCAGCAGGTCGGCGCGCACGCTGCGCAGCACGCGCTGGGCATCGAGCACGTCCAGAATCCCGCGCTCGCCAAAGCGGTAGGCGGCCTCGG
>JAFEER010000269.1 GCA_018240985.1 Pseudomonadota bacterium | reverse complement strand
CCTGAACGCGCCGCAGGCGCCGTTCCTGGTGTCGCTGCTCCCATTTTTGAAGGGCTTCACGGTGTTCTACTGGGCCTCGGGCACCTGGTGGATTCCCATGCTGGTGCTGCTGGGCATCTGGCGCCATGGCGTGCGCCGCTTTCCGCTGACCTACGACCCGCTGTACTGGGGCGCGGTGTTTCCGCTGGGCATGTACGCCGCCTGCACCTGGCAGATGGATCGGGCCATGGCGTTTGGTTTTCTGGATGCGCTCCCGCACCTGTTCCTCGCCGTGGCGCTGCTGGCCTGGCTGCTGACCTTTGCCGGCATGCTGCGCGCGGTGGCGCGCCAGTTGCACCAACGATAGACCCAGGCGCGCCAATGCCAAGCCGGCTTGGCTAGACTCAAACCTTTCCTTCAGCGAACAACACAGCCATGGCATTGACAGAACAGGACTTGCTGGCCGCCGTCGCCAGCGTCCAGGACCCGCACACGGGCAAGGATTTCGTGAGCACGCGCGCCGTGCGCAACGTGCAGATCAACGGCGGCGATGTCGCCTTCGACGTCGAGCTGGGCTACCCGGCAAAAAGCCTGGTGCCGGCGCTGCGCCTGCAGTTCATCGCCGCGGCCAAGGCGGCGCCGGGCGTGCAGAACGTGTCGGTCAACATCAGTAGCAACATCACGCCCCATGCCGTGCAGCGTGGCGTGCAACTGCTGCCGGGCGTGAAGAACATCATCGCCGTGGCCTCGGGCAAGGGCGGCGTGGGCAAGAGCACCACGGCCGCCAATCTGGCCCTGGCCCTGACGGCCGAGGGCGCGCGCGTGGGGGTGCTGGACGCCGACATCTACGGCCCCAGCCAGCCCATGATGCTGGGCGTCAGCGGCCGGCCCGAGAGCTTTGACGGCAAGAACATGGAGCCGCTGGTGAACCATGGCGTGCAGGTCATGTCCATCGGCTTTCTGGTGGAGCCGGATCAGGCCATGATCTGGCGCGGCCCCATGGCCACGCAGGCGCTGGAGCAGCTCTTGCGCCAGACCAACTGGAAGGATCTGGACTACCTCATCGTGGACATGCCGCCCGGCACCGGAGACATCCAGCTCACGCTGTCGCAGCGCGTGCCCATCACCGGCGCCGTCATCGTCACCACGCCGCAGGACATTGCGCTCATCGACGCCAAGAAGGGCATCACCATGTTCCGGAAGGTGAACGTGCCCATCCTCGGCATCGTGGAGAACATGGCCGTGCATGTCTGCAGCAACTGCGGCCATGTGGAGCATATCTTTGGCGCCGACGGCGGCAAGAAGATGGCGGCCGAATACGGCATGAGCTACCTGGGCGCGCTGCCCCTGGCGCTGCAGATCCGCGAGCAGGCCGACAGCGGCCGTCCCACCGTGGTGGCCGACCCCGAGGGCGAGGTGGCGCAGATCTACCAGCGCGTGGCGCGCGAGGTGGCGGTGAAGATCGCCCAGCAGTCCAAGGACTTCTCGGCCAAGTTCCCCACCATCTCCGTCAGCAAGAGCACCTGACGCTCCAGCCCTGATGCCGCCCATGTCCCCCCCTGCCGGCAAGCCCTCCTTCCTGCTGCTCGGCTGGCGCACCCTGTGGCGCGACCTGCGCGCGGGCGAGCTGCGCCTGCTCATGGTGGCCGTCACGCTGGCCGTGGCGGCGCTGGCCTCGGTCGGGTTTTTTGCCGACCGGCTGCAAGGGGGCCTGGCGCGCGACGCCGTGCAGCTCCTGGGCGGCGACGCCGTGGTGGCCAGCGACAACCCGACGCCGCCGGCCTTTGTCGAGCAGGCACGCGCGCTGGGCCTGGCGAGCGTGACCACGCTGAGCTTTCCCACCATGGCGCGCGCCAGCGACGCGCAGGGCGGCGCCAGCCGCCTGGTGGCGCTCAAGAGCGTGGAGCCGGGCTACCCGCTGCGCGGCCAGGTGCTGGTGACGCAAGACGCAGAGCAGCCCGGCCAGCCGGCCCCGAGCATCCCCGCGCCGGGCGAGGCCTGGGTGGATGCGCCACTGCTCGATTCGCTGGGCCTGAAGCTCGGCGACTTCCTGCTGCTCGGCGACACGCGCCTGCGGGCCGTGCGCATCATCACGCTGGAGCCAGACCGCGGCGCCGGCTTCATGAGCTTTGCGCCGCGCGTGCTGATGAACGCCGCCGACCTGCCCGCCACCGGCCTGGTGCAGCCCGCCAGCCGCATCACCTACCGCTTTGCCGTGGCGGGCCAGGGCGCGGCCGTGCAGCGCTTCTCCAGCTGGGCCCAGCAGGCGGCCGATGGCCCGGGGGTGCACGGCGTGCGCGTGGAGACGCTGGACAGCGGCCGCCCCGAGATGCGCCAGACGCTGGACAGGGCACAGAAGTTTTTAAGCCTGGTGGCGCTGCTGGCCGCGCTGCTCTCGGCCGTGGCCGTGGCACTGGCCGCGCGCGGTTTTGCCAACGAGCATCTGGACGCCGCCGCGCTCTTGCGCGTGCTGGGCCTGGGCCAGCGCACCATTGCCGGCGCCTACGCGCTCGAATTCCTGCTGGTGGGCCTGTTTGCCAGCGCCCTGGGCGTGCTGCTGGGCTACGCCGTGCACCATGTGTTCGTGCTGCTGCTCGCCGGCCTGGTGCAGTCGGGCCTGCCCGCGGCCAGCGCCTGGCCTGCCGTGTTCGGCCTGGGCGTGGGCCTGACGCTGATGTGCGCCTTTGGCCTGCCGCCCGTGCTGCAGCTGGCCCAGGTGCCGCCGCTGCGCGTGATGCGCCGCGACCTGGGCGGCGTGCGCCCCACGTCCCTGGCCGTGCTGGGCCTGGGGCTGGCCGGTTTTGCCGCGCTGCTGCTGGTGGTCAGCCGCGACTGGAAGCTGGGCGCGATTGCCGTGGGCGGCTTTGGCGCCGCCGTGCTGCTGTTTGCCCTGCTGGCCTGGGCGGCGGTGGGGCTGCTGCGCGTGAGCGTGCGCGAATCCACGGCGCCGCGCTGGCTGGTGCTGGCCACGCGCCAGATTGCCGCACGCCCGGCCTATGCCGTGGTGCAGGTGGCGAGCCTCGCCGTGGGCCTGCTGGCCCTGGTGCTGCTGGTGCTGTTGCGCACCGACCTGATAGCCAGCTGGCAGAGCGCCACGCCGGCCCATGCGCCGAACCGCTTCGTGATCAACATCATGCCGGATCAGGCGGATGCCTTCCGCGCGCGGCTGCAACAGGCGGGCGTCGCGCAATACGACTGGTACCCCATGTTCCGCGGCCGCCTGGTGGCCATCAACGACCGCACGGTGAGCCTGGACGACTACCCCGACGAGCGCGCCCGCGGCCTGGTGGATCGCGAGTTCAACCTCTCCAACGCCGCCCAGGCACCGGCGCACAACAGCATCTCCGCCGGCCGCTGGACGAGCGGCGAGGCCGGCGCCGTGAGCGTGGAGGAGGGCATCGCCAAGACCCTGGGGCTGAAACTCGGCGACCGCCTGCGCTTCGACATCGCCGGCATACCCAGCGAGGTGCGCATCACCAGCCTGCGCCAGGTGGACTGGAGCTCCATGCGCGCCAACTTCTTCGTGATCTACCCGGTGGCGCAGATGCAGGACGTGCCCATGACCTACCTGGCCGCCTACCGCGCGCCGGATGTACCGGGCTTTGACAACGCCCTGGTGCGCGAATTTCCCAACATTACCAACGTTGACATGAGCGCCACGCTGGCCCAGGTGCAGGGCGTGCTGGCGCAGGTGATACGCGCCGTGGAATTCCTGTTCGTCTTCACGCTGGCCGCGGGCCTGGTGGTGCTGTTTGCCGCCGTCACCGCCACGCGCGAGGAGCGCGCGCGCGAGTTCGCCATCATGCGCGCCGTGGGCGCGCGCGCCAGCCTGTTGCGCCAGGTGCAGCGCGCCGAGCTGGTCGGCGTGGGGCTGCTTGCGGGCCTGTTGGCCAGCTGCGTGGCCGTGGCCGTGGGCTGGCTGCTGGCGCGCTATGTGTTCGACTTCAGCTGGACGGTTCGGCCCTGGGTGCCGCTGGCCGGCAGCGCGGCGGGCGCGCTGCTGGCGCTGGCAGCGGGCTGGTGGGGGCTGCGCGAGGTGCTGCAGCGCCCCGTGGTGCAGACGCTGCGCCGGGCTGCGGACTAACGCCAGGTCTCAGGCAGGCGGCGTGGCGCGGTCAGCGCCGACCGCCACCGCCCCGGCCGCCGCCATGAAAGCCGCCGCCGTGCCCTCCGCTCCAGCCCCGGCCGCCGCCACGGCCGCCGCCCCAGCTGTGGCCGCCACCACCGCGCCAATAGCTGAAGCCCAGGTTCAGGCCGATGGGTGGCCCTACGTAGGCCGGGCCGTAGTAATACGGCGAGTAGGGGGTGGCATATACGGGCGCGGCTGGATAAGCGACGGGCGGAGCCGCATAGACGGCCTGGCCGTCGGCGTCGGTGCCGTAATAGGTGTAGGGGCCGGGAGGCGGCGCATAGACCGCGCAACCGCCGAGGGCGCCCAGGGTCAGCAGCGAGAACGTCAGGCGCGCCGCCATGCGCTTCAGATTCTTGGCCATGGTGCATTGCTCCGGTCAGATATCAGGGGGATGTTAGAACTTAGAGACCGGCTTGTCTGGTGCAGTTCAGTGCCTTCGGGCAGGATCGGGCGCCTGGCTGTGTAAAGTTCTGATGAACAAGCCGTGTGGGGCAGCGGTGCGGAGGAATACCTGGATGGACGAAGTAACAGATGACCTGCCCGACTGGTCGCAGGCCCCCGAGGGTTGGGACTGGCTGGCGCAGGACGAGGATGGGCGTTGGTTCTGGTACCGCACCGAGCCCACGGCCGGCTTTGGCGGCGGCGTATGGCGTTCCAACTCGCGCAACCAGCAGTACGCCGGGCAGGGCAGTCCGAATGCGCAGTGGATGGATTCGTTGCTGCACCGTCTTTCTTGAAAAATGAGAGCTGTTTACGCTTATGGATACTGCGCAAGAGCCTGATTTGACCTTGGATCAAAGTGATGCAATGGTGCAGGCGCTGGGTGCGTTCTTGCAAGCCACCGAACGCGGCCCCGTGCAGCATCTGCAGACCCATCTGTCGCATCTGCTGCTCACGCCCCTGCACGCCTACAAGCTCAAAAAACCGCTCAAGCTGCCATTTGCCGACTTCTCCACCCTGGCCGCGCGGCGGCATTTCTGCGCCGAGGAGCTGCGCCTGAACCAGCGCCTGGCGCCCGCGCTGTACCTGGACACAGTGCCCGTGGTCGGCAGCGTGCACAGCCCGCGCCTGGGCCGGGTGCAGGAGGCGGCTGCCGCCATCGACTGGGCGCTGCGCATGCGCCGTTTTCCCTCAGGCAGCGAGCTCGACACCCTGGTGCCAGCAGGCCAGCTGCTGCCGGCCGAACTCGATGCCTTTGCCGCCAGCCTGGCGCAGTTTCACGCCCGGGCGCCGGTGGATTGCGACTGGGGCAGCGCCACGCAGGTCGGCCGGGCGATCGATGACGTGCTGAACCAGCTGGCCGTGCTGCTCGATGGCCCCGACCAGGCCCGACTGGCCGGGCTGCGCGCCTGGTTTGCGCAACGCCAGCCGACCCTGGCCGGGCACTGGGCCGCACGCCGCGCCGCGGGCCAGGTGCGCGAAGGCCATGGGGATCTGCACCTGGGCAATGTGGTGCGCCTGGATGGCGTGGTGACGGCCTTCGACTGCCTGGAGTTCAGCCCCGCGCTGCGCTGGATCGACACCCTGGCCGATGCCGGCTTCTTCAGCATGGATCTGCACGCCCATGGGCGCAGCGACCTGGCCTGGCGCTTTCTCGATGCTTATCTTGCCGAGAGCGGGGACTACGCCGGCCTGGCCGTGCTGCGGCCCTACGAGGTCTACCGCGCCCTGGTGCGCGCCCTGGCGGCACGGCTGCGCGCGCTGCAGGGGGCCAGCCCCCAGGGCCCCGACTACCTGGCCTGCGCCGAGCGGCTGGCCGCGCCCATGGCGCCGCGCCTGCTCATCACCTGTGGCCTGTCGGGCTCGGGCAAATCCACCGCGGCCGCGGCGCTGTTGCAGCAGGGCGCCGTGCGCCTGCGCTCGGACGTGGAGCGCAAGCGCCTGTACGGCCTGGCGCCGCTGGCCGATTCCGCAGCCCAGGGCCTGGACATTTACACGCCCGAGGCTTCGCGCCGCACCTTTGCGCGGCTGGCCGAACAGGCGCAAGGCCTGCTGCAGGCCGGTTACCCGGTCATCGTGGACGCGGCCTTTCTGCGCCGTGCCGAGCGCGCGGCCTTTCACGCCCTGGCGCGCGAGCTGCAGCTGCCGTTTGCCATCCTGCACTGCCATGCCGGCGCGGCCAGCCTGCAGGAGCGCGTGCAGCAGCGCCAGGCTGCGGGCCGCGACCCGTCCGAGGCGAATCTGGCGGTGCTGGCGCGCCAGCAGCAGCTGGCCGATCCGATCGCCGGCGATGAGCTCGCTCATACGCTGGACTTGGCCACCGATCAGCCCTGGGATGGGCCAGAGCTGTACCGGCGCTGGCTGGCCGCCACGGCCGAGTAGCTATTCACAGGGCAATTAACGATTGCAAAGACCCCGTCATTCCGGCGAAAGAACGTCACCCCGGACGCGATCCGGGGCCGGAATCCATGGATTCCTTGGCGTGCTGGCGTACTGGATCCCGGCGTTCGCCGGGATGACGAGCAAACCTTTGGTGCCGGTTCAATACGGTGATGCCCGTCAACACCTGAGGCCGCTTTAGTGGCATGCTGAAGCCATGACTACCTCTGCCCTTACCGATACCCAACGCGAGCAACTGCGCGTCCTGCTGGAGCAGCGCAAGGAGCAGCTGTTGCAAGCGCTGGATGCCATCCAGCGCGACACCCTGGCCGTGGCGTCCGACGCCGCCCGCGGCGATGCCGAAGCGCCTGGCAGCCCGCGCGACCAGGCCAACAACATGGCGGCCGACATGGTGCGCGACGCCGAGGCCGCGCGCGACCACGCCGAGCTGGTGGCGGTGCGCGCCGCCCTGGAGCGCATGGCCGATGGCAGCTATGGCGAGTGCATGGACTGCGGCCAGGGCGTGGGCGCAGCCCGCCTGCTGGCCCAGCCATCCGCCCTGCGCTGCATCGCCTGCCAGTCCAAGGCCGAGGCGCGGGCCAAGCATTGACGCCGGATTTCTGCGTTGCGAACTATCAAAAAGCTAGCTGTTGGCGCTTTACAGTAAAGCCGTGGCATTGATTTTTATTGACTAGCAACGAGTCTCAGATGGCTTGTCTTACTCCCTCCCCCTCTGGGGGAGGGTAGGGGTGGGGGCCAGCGACGCTAGCGCGTCGATGCCGGCAAGATGCCGGCGCTCCAGCCCCCATCCCAGCCTCGGTGCTGGCGGCGAGACGCCGCCGCTCTTCAGGCAGTCCAGTTCCGCACTGGC
>JAFEER010000268.1 GCA_018240985.1 Pseudomonadota bacterium | reverse complement strand
AATGAACTGACCCGCGAGGGCCAGGACGCCGAGCGCTACAACCTGCTGCATCCCACGGCCACGCCGCGCGTGCCCTTCGTCACGCAGCAGCTGTCAGCCCACGCCGGCCCGGTGGTGGCATCGACCGACTACATCAAGAACTACGCCGAACAGATCCGCGCCTTCATCCCGGCCGGACGCGCCTACAAGGTGCTGGGCACCGATGGCTTTGGCCGTAGCGACTTCCGCAGCAAGCTGCGCGAGCACTTCGAGGTCAACCGCCACTACATCACCGTGGCCGCGCTCAAGGCCCTGGCCGAGCAGGGCAAGCTGCCCCTGGCCAAGGTGGCCGAGGCGATTGCCAAGTACGGCATCAAGACCGACAAGATCAACCCCCTGCACGCCTGAAGACGAGGGAGACAAACATGGCATTGATTCAAATCCAGGTGCCCGACATCGGGGACTTTGACGAAGTGGGCGTGATCGAACTACTGGTCAAACCCGGCGATACGGTCGCGGTAGAACAATCACTCATCACCGTCGAATCGGACAAGGCGTCGATGGAGATTCCGTCCAGCCACGCCGGCGTCGTCAAGGCGCTCACCGTCAAGGTCGGCGACAAGGTCAAGCAGGGCAGCGTGATCGTCGAGCTGGAGACGGCCGCCGGCGCTGCCGCCGCGCCGGCACCAGCCGCAGCCGCACCGGCACCGGCCCCCGTGGCCGCCGCGCCCGCGCCAGCACCCGCAGCTGCCGCCGCCGCAGGCCCCATCGAGGTGCGCGTGCCCGACATCGGCGACTTCAAGGATGTGGCCGTGATCGAACTGCTGGCCCAGGTGGGTGATGCCATCAAGGTCGAGCAGTCACTGTTCACCGTCGAGTCCGACAAGGCCTCGATGGAAATCCCCTCGCCCGTGGCCGGCCAGCTCAAGGAGCTCAAGGTCAAGGTGGGTGACAAGGTCAACATCGGCGACCTGGTGGCCGTGATCGAAGGCGTGGCTGGCGCAGCAAGCGCTGCGCCCGCGCCGGCGGCAGCCGCCCCCAGTGCGGCACCGGTGGCAGCACCAGCACCAGCACCCGCTGCGGCTCCTGCAGCGGCAGCGGCCGTCATGCCGGCGCATCAACCCGGCAGCCCCACACCCGGCCTGCCGCATGCCAGCCCGTCGGTGCGCAAGTTTGCGCGCGAGCTGGGCGTGCCGCTGGCCGAGGTCAAGGGCACGGGCGCCAAGGGTCGTATCACGGCCGAGGACGTGCAGTCCTTCACCCGCGCCATCATGAGCGGCGCCGTGCAAACCCTGGCCCAGGCGGCCAAGGCACCGGCCGGCGGCGGCACTGGCGTGGGTATGGATTTGTTGCCCTGGCCCAAGGTGGATTTCAGCAAGTTTGGTGCCGTCGAGGCCAAACCGCTGTCGCGCATCAAGAAAATCAGCGGCGCCAACCTGCACCGCAACTGGGTGATGATTCCTCACGTCACCAACAACGACGAGGCCGATATCACCGAGCTTGAATCCTTCCGCGTCTCCACCAATAAAGAGAACGAGAAGAGCGGCGTCAAGGTCACCATGCTGGCCTTCGTCATCAAGGCCGTGGTTGCGGCCCTGAAGAAGTTCCCTGAGTTCAACACCAGCCTGGACGGCGACACCCTGGTCTACAAGAGCTACTACCACATTGGCTTTGCGGCCGACACGCCCAATGGCCTGGTGGTGCCGGTGCTCAAAGATGCTGACAAAAAAGGCATCATCCAGATCAGCCAGGAGATGGGCGAGCTGGCCAAGAAGGCGCGCGACGGCAAGCTGGGCGCGGCCGACATGCAGGGCGGCTGCATGTCGATCTCGTCGCTGGGCGGCATCGGCGGCACGCATTTCACGCCCATCATCAACGCGCCCGAGGTGGCCATCCTGGGCCTGTCCAAGGGCCAGATGAAGCCGGTGTGGGATGGCAAGCAGTTCGTGCCGCGCCTGACTCTGCCGTTGTCGCTGTCCTACGACCACCGCGTGATCGACGGCGCGGCGGCCGCGCGCTTCAACGCCTACCTCGGCCAAGTGCTGGCGGACTACCGCCGCATCCTGCTGTGAAGGAGACATCAACATGGCAGTGATTGACATCAAGGTGCCGGACATCGGCGACTTCGCCGAGGTCGGCGTGATCGAAGTGCTGGTGCAGCCCGGCGACAGCGTGGCCGTGGAGCAATCGCTCATCACCGTGGAGAGCGACAAGGCGTCCATGGAAATCCCCAGCAGCCATGCCGGGGTGGTGAAGGAGCTCAAGGTCAAGATCGGCGACAAGGTCGCGGAGGGCTCGGTGGTGCTGACACTGGAGGTGGCAGCGGGCGCGCCAGCGCCAGCTGCTGAACCAAAACCGGCTCCAGCGCCCGCCGTACAAGCGTCAGCAGCTCCTGCACCTGTAGCGTCCAGCTACGGCGGAGCAGCCGACCTGGACTGCGACGTGCTCGTGCTCGGCGGTGGCCCCGGCGGTTATTCGGCGGCGTTTCGCGCCGCCGACCTGGGCCTCAAGGTGGTGCTGGTCGAGCGCTACGCCACGTTAGGTGGCGTGTGCCTGAACGTGGGCTGCATCCCCTCCAAGGCGCTCCTGCACGTCGCGGCCGTGATGGACGAGGTGAGCCACCTGAAGGCCGCCGGCGTTGACTTTGGCGCGCCCAGCGTCAACGTCGATACCCTGCGCGGCCACAAGGAAAAAGTCATCTCCAAGCTCACCGGCGGCCTGGGCCAAATGGCCAAGATGCGCAAGGTGACGATCGTGCGCGGCTATGGCAACTTCGTTGGCAGCCACCACCTGGAGGTCGAGGAAACCACCGGTAGCGGCCAGGACAAGACCGGCGCCAAGAAGGTGGTGCAGTTCAAGAACGCCATCATCGCCGCCGGCAGCCAGGCCGTGCGCCTGCCCTTCATGCCCGATGACCCGCGCGTGGTGGATTCGACCGGCGCGCTGGAGCTGGCCGGTGTGCCCAAGCGCATGCTGATCCTGGGCGGCGGCATCATCGGCCTGGAAATGGGTACGGTGTACTCCACGCTGGGCGCACGCCTGGACGTGGTGGAAATGCTCGACGGACTGATGCAGGGAGCGGATCGCGACCTGGTCAAGGTGTGGCAGAAGATGAACGCGCCGCGCTTCGACAACATCATGGTCAATACCAAGACCGTGGCGGCCGAGGCCACGCCGGAGGGCATCAAGGTGTCGTTCGCCCCCGCCAAGGACGGCGTGACGGTGCCCGAGCCCCAGACCTACGACCTGGTGCTGCAGGCCGTGGGCCGCTCGCCCAATGGCAAGAAGATCGGCGCCGACAAGGCCGGCGTGGCGGTGACGGATCGCGGCTTCATCGACGTCAACATCCAGATGCGCACCAACGTGCCGCACATCTTCGCCATCGGCGACATCGTCGGCCAGCCCATGCTGGCGCACAAGGCCGTGCACGAGGCGCATGTGGCGGCCGAGGTCATCGCCGGTGAACTGCAGGGCAATAAGGAATTGGCAGCCGCCGCCTTCAATGCCCGTGTCATCCCCAGCGTCGCCTACACCGACCCCGAGGTCGCGTGGGTCGGCCTGACCGAAGATCAGGCCAAGGCACAGGGCATCAAGGTCAAGAAGGGCCTGTTCCCCTGGGCCGCGTCCGGCCGCGCCATTGCCAACGGCCGCGACGAGGGCTTCACCAAGCTGCTGTTCGACGACAGCCCCGAGGCGCACGGCCACGGCCGTATCCTGGGCGGCGGCATCGTCGGCACGCACGCCGGCGACATGATCGGTGAAATTGCCCTGGCCATCGAGATGGGTGCCGACACCGTGGACATCGGCAAGACCATCCATCCGCACCCCACGCTGGGCGAAAGCATAGGCATGGCGGCCGAGGTGGCGCATGGTTCGTGCACGGATGTGCCGCCGCAGAAGAAGTAGCTATTGAAGCGATAGCTGGCCGCGCTGACCCTGCAAGGGTTGCGCGGCTTTTTTATCACATCGCCGATAGCCCTCTCGCGCTGCGAGCCCTAGGTAAGATCGTCAACACGCTCTAAGGCAGCGCATGGTGACTCAATCCACCTTTGCGCCCGACGCCTTCACGATCGGTGCCCAGTTGTGCACTTCGGATGCGATGAACTTGCTGAAGTCCTGCGGGCTGTTCTTCTCGGCCACGGCGCCCAGCTTGGAATAGGCCTCTTTCACCTCGGGCTTGTCGAAGGCGGCGTTCATGGCCTTGTTCAGCTTGTCGACGATCTCCTTGGGCGTGCCCTTGGGGGCGATCAGGCCGAACCAGGAGCTGACATCGAAGGGCTTGACGCCGCTTTCTTCCAGCGTCGGCAAGTCGGGCGCGGAGGGCGAGCGCGTCTTGGTCGTCACCGCCAGCGCCTTCAGCTTGCCCGACTGCACGTGCGGCCACGAGGCGGGCATGTTGTCGAACATGAACTGCACCTGGTTGCCGATCAGGTCGGTCACGGCCGGCGCGCTGCCCTTGTAGGGAATGTGCTGCGTCTTCAGGCCGGTGCGCACCTTGAACATCTCGCCCGCCATGTGGATCGAGGTGCCGCTGCCCGATGAGGCGTAGGCAATCTTGCCCTCGTTGGCGCGCGCCCAGTCGATGAATTCCTTGACGTTGTTGGCCGGCACGCTGGGGTTGACGACGAGGATGTTGGGCACCTTGGCGCCCAGCGCCACGGCCTCGAAGTCGCGGTTCAGGTCGAACTTGACGTTGGGATACAGCGTCTGGTTGATGGCGCTGGTGACGGCCACGAACAGCAGCGTGTAGCCGTCGGGCGGGGCGGCGGCCACCATGTCGGTGGCGATGTTGCTGCCGGCGCCGGGCTTGTTGTCCACCACGAAGGATTGGCCGAGCGCGGCGGTCAGCTCGCGCGCCATGATGCGGGCGACGACGTCGGTCGTGCCGCCGGCCGAAAAGCCCACCACGATGCGCACGGGCTTGGTCGGATAGCTGCCCTGGGCGAAAGCCCCCAGCGTGCAGGCCGCCAGGCAGGCGGCTCCGGTTTGGGCCAGCAGGCGTCGAGTCCAGAAGCTGCGAAAAGCCATGCGTTGGTCTCCTGAAATTATGAGAGTTGGCGTCCATCGGCCGCCTGCCGCACTCTAGGAGCGCCGCGCGCCCCATGGCAAGAGGTGCAACCCGCACCTGCGTATGCCCGCGGCGCGGCGGTAGCATAGACGCTTTTCCAGCGCCCTTTTCGGCAGTACCCATGCAGCACCTCATCCACGCCATTGCCACCAGCGATTCTGCAGTGCGGCTGTTTCATGGGCGGGGCGGGCGCTTTGCGGGTGAGGAGCATTGGACGCTGGATGCCTTTCCGCCGGCGCTGCTGTTGACCAGCTTCAAGCCCATCACCGAGGGCGAGCTGGCCACGGTGGGTGGGTTGCTGCAAGGACGCTGGGTGGCGCTCGGCGCGCCGCATCCGCTGACCTGGGTGTACCAGTGCCGTCAGCCCAGCGGGCGCACCGACACCCGGTTGATGGCCGGCGCCTTGCCCGAGCCGCACATCGTCAGCGAGGCCGGCGCGCGGTTTATGGTGCAGTTGCTGCGGGGGCAGAACCATGGCCTGTTCCTGGACATGGCCGAAGGCCGGCGCTGGGTGCGCGAGTTCGCGGCGGATTTCAGAACTCGGGAAGGGCGCGGCGCCCGGGTGCTCAACCTGTTCGCCTACACCTGCGCCTTTTCGGTCGCCGCCTTGCAGGGCGGGGCGGCGCACGTGACCAACCTCGACATGGCGCGCGGGGCGCTCGCTACCGGGCAACAGAATCATCAGCTGAACGGCCTGCACACCGGCGCCAGCTTTCTGGCGCATGACATCTTCAGCTCCTGGGGCAATATCACCCGCAGCGGGCCTTATGACCTGGTGATTGCCGACCCGCCCAGCTACCAGAAGGGCAGTTTTGTTGCCACCAAGGACTATGCCCGCCTGCTGCGTCGTCTGCCGCAACTGCTTACGCCGGGTGGCCATGCGTTGTTGTGCCTGAATGCGCCGGAACTCGGGCCTCGCTTTCTGACCGAGCAGGTCAGTGCACAGGCGCCCGCGCTGGTTTTTGTGGAGCGCGTGGCCAATCCGCCGGTGTTTGCCGATATTGACGAGGATCGCTCGCTGAAGGCGCTTGTTTTCAGACTCTGCCCTCAGCCAGCGCCTTTGGTGCAGCAAAAGGAGGCGGCATGACTACCGGCCTGTCTGTTTGGGTTACGGTTTTGGGAAAAACGCCTGATTAGCGACGTGTCTCAGAGAGCGCGTGGCATAAATCACCACGTCATTCCGGCGAAAGCCGGAATCCAGACGCCTGCCCAGGCCACGCCGGTAGATTCCGGCTTTCGCCGGAATGACGGTGATCTGAGGAGGGTACCTACTCAAGTAAAAACGGGCTCTAACGCCCGTACATAAAGCGTAAGTAGCTATTGAATTGATACGTCCGTGCGAACGCAATCACGCAGAATGCAGGCCCATTCCGCGGCCTGCACCGGGGTGATCGACAGGCGGTTTCCGCGCTGCAGCACGCGCATGCCGGCCAGCGCCGGATGCGCGCGCAGTTCGCCCAGGCTGATGAGACGCGTCTTGTAGAGCGCCTGCACGTCCAGCAGCAGCCAGCGAGGCTTGGCGGGTGTGGATTTGGCGTCAAAGTAGGGCGACATGGGGTCGAACTGCGACGGGTCGGCGCGGGCGCCTGAGGCCACGCGCGCGATGCCGGCAATACCGGGTTCGGGGCAGCTCGAGTGGTAGAACAGCACGCCGTCACCCACTTGCATCGCATCACGCATGAAATTGCGCGCCTGGTAGTTGCGCACGCCAGTCCAGGGCACGGTGGCGTGGGCCGCCGCCAGTGCGTCGTCGATGGAGCAATCGGCCGGCTCCGACTTCATGAGCCAGTAACGGGGCGGCTCCAGTGCGATCACGACTTGCGGCGCAGCAGGCCGTAGAGTACGAGCAGCGCGATGGCGCCGACGACCGAGGCGATCCAGCCCGCCGCTTCGCCCTGGCGGTACCAGTGCATGGCCTCGCCCACGTAAGTGGCGACGAACGAGCCGGCAATGCCGAGCAGGGTGGTCATGATCCAGCCAAGTTTGTCGTCGCCCGGCTTGAGGGCGCGCGCCAACAGGCCTACGACAAAGCCGATCAGGATGGTGCCGAGAATGCTCATCATGGTGAGGGGCGTCCTTATGGGGGTGATTCGCCAGGCATGGGGACTGGCGCAGAGGGAGTCCAACTGTAGACCCAGGCCTGGTGCCGTCATTGTCAACAATGTGCAAGCTGCAACGCAAACCGGCCGCGCTGGGGCGGCCGGTGGCAGGTAAGGAGGCGGGATTGATCAGCGCTGCACGGAAGCTGAAACGGCCGGGGTGTCGCCGTCGTCTTGCACCACGCGCCGGGCGCCGTTGAATCGGCGTGTCCAATAGGAAGCGCCCATGTCCTCAACACGCACCTGGGCACCTGTACGCGGGGCGTGGATGAACTTGCCATCGCCCAAATAGATGCCCACGTGGCTGAAGGCGCGGCGCATGGTGTTGAAGAACACCAGGTCGCCAGGTTGCAGATCCTTCTTGTCGATGACTTCGGTGGCGGCCGCTTGCTCGTTGGCACGGCGCGGCAACGCCAGGCCCTTGGCCTGCTCATAGATGGTGCGCACGAAGCCGCTGCAATCGAAACCTGTTTCTGCACTGTTGCCGCCGCGGCGATAGGGTACGCCGATGAAACCCACGGCGGTGGAAATCAGGCCGGAGGTGCGATCGGCCACGTTGTGGCGCATTTCCTGCAGCTGCAAAATCAGTCCGCGCTCTGCCAGCATGCGTTCCATCTCATCGGAGGGAGATGCGTAAGCATTTGAGCCAATAAGTAACAAAACGATAAGCCAGCGAAACATGGGAGGGGAGGGTACCACGAAAACTGCCTGATTCAACAAGTTATATGTACAGAATTGTTGACTTGGTCGGGATTCAATGCACTGCAAGTCATAACTGCGCTCTGGCTCGGACTTGTGGAACTACCTAGATTGCATGCTCGATCGGCATGCAGATCGGATGGTTTTGCAGCCAACGTGGCGGTGCTGGTTCCAAGGCTTTTCCAGGATGTGCCGACTGCCGCGTAACCGCTACTGAGGCACACTACGGCGCGTCATGCCTTCGCCCCTTCCCCCCGTGCCGTCTGCCACCGCCGCCCATGCCTCACGGCAGGCACTGCTATGGCTGGTGGCCCTGGGGTTCTTCATGCAGACCCTGGACGCCACCATCGTCAATACGGCGCTGCCGGCCATGGCGAACGACCTTGGCGAGAGTCCGCTGCAGATGCACTCGGTGATCGTGGCCTATTCGCTGGCCATGGCGGTGCTGATTCCCGCGTCGGGCTGGCTGGCGGATCGGTTTGGCACGCGGCGCGTGTTCATGTCGGCCATCGCACTGTTCGTCGCCGGCTCGGTGCTGTGTGCGCTGGCACCCACGCTGGCCCTTTTGGTGGCGGCGCGGGTGGTGCAGGGCCTGGGCGGGGCCTTGCTGTTGCCCGTGGGCCGGCTGGCGGTGCTGCGTGCCTTCCCGCGCGAAGAGTTCATCCACGCCATGAGCCTGGTGGCCATTCCCGGCCTGGTGGGCCCGCTCATAGGGCCCACGTTGGGCGGCTGGCTGGTGGAATTCGCTTCCTGGCACTGGATCTTCTGGGTCAATGTGCCGGTGGGGGTGCTTGGCCTGGCGGCGGCGCGGCGCTTCATGCCGCGCGGCGATGTGCTTGCCAGGCGTGGTTTTGATGGCATCGGCTACGCCTTGCTGGCTTTTGCCATGGCCGCCGTGTCGCTGGCGGTGGAGGGCATGGCCGGCAGCGGCGCGCGCGGGGCAGTGGCCCTGGTGCTGCTGGTCTTTGGCCTGGCCAGCCTGGCCGCCTACTGGCTGCATGCGCTGCGCAGCCCCAATCCGCTGTTCGTCCCTGGCCTGTTTGACGTGCGCAGCTTGCGCGTGGGCCTGCTGGGCAATTTGTTTTCGCGCCTGGGCAGCTCCTGCATGCCGTTCATGATTCCGCTGGTGCTGCAGGTCAGCCTGGGCTACACGCCCATGCAGGCCGGCATGATGATGCTGCCCACGGTGCTGGGCAGCATGGCGGCCAAGCCGCTGGTCACGCGCATCGTGCGCCACTGGGGCTACCGCCGGGTGCTGGTGGCCAATACCTGTGCGCTGGCCTTGCTGATAGCGAGCTTCGGCCTGCTGCCGGCGCAGCCGTCGTTTGCGTTGCTGGCCCTGCAACTGGCGCTGTTCGGGGGCGTCAACTCGATGCAGTTTTCCGCCATGAACACGGTCACGCTGAAGGACTTGAGCAGCCAGGACGCCAGCAGCGGCAATAGCCTGCTGTCCATGGTGCAGATGCTGGCCCTGGGCATGGGCGTGGCTGCGGCCGGGGCGGTGCTGGCGAGTTTCGAAGCCTTCTTCAATGCTGCCAATGCCTTGCATACCCTGAACGCCTTCCGCGCCACCTTTGCCTGCATGGGGCTGCTTACGCTCGCGGCGACGGCCCTGTTCCTGCAGCTGCCGGAGTACGACCAAGTGCGATCCGGATCCTCGGCCCCCGATGTGTAACTTCCTATTGCAGCTATGCTGTGGCGCGCTGCCGTGGCTTCAACGCTGCCAATTGTTTCCACAATGACCTCGACCATTCCAATACGCCAGCTGCTGGCCCTCTGGTTGCCTGGCCTGGCGCTGGCCGTGGCGGGTTGTGTGACCAGCTTTGCGCTCTGGCAACAGCAAAGGCTGTCCATGCAGGCCATTGCACAGGCGCGGTTCGCTCAGGAAACAGGGCTGTTTGCGAATGCGTTGCAACGGCATATGGCGTCCTATGCCGACGTGCTGCAGGGCATGCGCGGGCTGCTGGCCGTGAACCCGCAGCTGCGCCGCAGTGAGTTCGAGCGCGTGGCGAGCGAGTTGTCGCTGGCTACCACCCACCCGGGCGTGAAAAATATCAATTTCACGCGCCATGTTGCCGGCGGCCAGCGCCCGGCCTTTGAGGCGCGCGCCCGCGGCGACCCACATCTGGATGGCAGTCTGCCGAAGGACTTTGCCCTGCACCCCGGGCAGGAGCGGCCCGAGTATTACGTGGTGGATTTTCTCTGGCCACAGGCCGGCAATGAGGACGTGCTCGGAATGGAAATCCATTCCGTGCCGGCAGCGTTGGATGCGCTCCTGCGCACGCGTGACAGCGGCCAGCTGGTGGCGTCCGGGCCTTTTGCATTGAATGGAGCCGGCGACGATCGCGCCGGCATCATGATCCGCCTGCCGGTGTTCGAGACTCCCGCACCCGGGCAGGGCCAGGATGCGCGCTTTCTGGGGGCCGTCGGCGTGAGCCTGCGCATCGCGGACGTCGTGCAGGCCTTGCGCAGCCAGGGGCAGATGCAGAACCTGGCGGTGTCCATTGCCGATATCGGCCTGGCGGGTGCCGCCACACCGGCGCCCGCCGCAGCGCTGTTCCAGTCCAAGGCAGACACGCCCGCTGCGGACATGCTGCGCACACAGGAACTGCTGGTGGGCGGGCGGCGCTGGCTCTTGGAGTTCAGGCCGACGGCGAGCCTGCTTTCACCGCAGGAGCAGCGCCTGCCCGGCCTGCTGGCCCTGGGCGGGGTGCTGATCACGGCGTTGCTGTCGATCACCGTCACCCTGCTCATGTTGCGCCGCGCCCGCGATGCGCGCCAGGCGGATGCGGCACTCAGCGACAGTGAGGCGCGTTTCAGCGCCGTGTTCCACCAGGCGGCCGTGGGTATGGTGCAGGTGGAGCCGGACACCGGCCGCGTTTTGCGGGCGAATCAGAAATTTTGCGATCTGCTTGGCTATACCGAACAAGAGCTGCAGCAATTGAGTTTCCATGATGTCACCGTGGCCGAGGATCTACAGCAAGACCTGGCGCTGCTGGCGCGCCTGCATCGCGGCGAGTTTCACGACTTCCGGATGGAAAAGCGCTACCGGCGCAAGGACGGCGCCATCGTCTGGGCCGATCTGGCCGTGTCGCGCCTGCATCAGGCCAACGATGCCGGCCCCGAGCTTGCCGTGGTGCAGGACATCGGCGAGCGCAAGCGCATGGAGCAGGCCCTGCGCGACAGTGAGCAAAGGCTGCTCAGCATCCTGAACCACATGCCCGTTGGCGTGGCCCTGGTGCAGGATGGCGATGGCGCCATCCTGTTCCGCAACGATAGCCATGTGCAGATCTGCGGCTATGGCCCCGACCAGGCTCTTGATGTCGTCATCTGGTGGCGCCTGGTCATGCCCGATGCGGCCCTGCGCCAGCAGGCCGTCGATGGCTGGAACGCAGCCCTGGCGGCGGCACGCAGCGCCTCGGCCGGCGGCAGCACAGCCATTCGTCCGCTGGAATGCGTGATCACGTCCCGATCCGGCGACCTGCGGACGGTGGAGCTGTCGGGCATGGTGCTGGAGCGCGGCTACATCATGACCATGGTAGACCTGAGCCAGCGCCGGCAGGCCGAGCAAGAGGTGCACTACCTGGCTTACAACGACCCGTTGACCGGCCTGCCCAACCGGCGCCTGCTGCTCGATCGCCTGCAGCAGGCCCTGGCCGTCAGCGCACGCCAGCGGCAATGCGGCGCGGTACTGATGCTGGATCTGGATAACTTCAAGCACATCAATGAAACCCGGGGCCACGACATGGGCGATCGCCTGCTGTGCGCCGTGGCCGACCGGTTGCGCCGCGGCATCCCCGGGGCCGATACGCTGGCACGGCATGGCGGCGACGAGTTCGTCGTCGTGCTCAAGGAACTGGGCGCCAACCCGCAGCTGGCGGCGGCCCGTGCCGAGGCGGTGGGACAGCAGATTCTGGACGTCATGCGCGAGCCCTTTGCCATCGACGGCGGAGAGCGGCACCACACGACGCTGAGCGTGGGCATCACCCTGTTTCAGGGGCTGAATGAGTCGGCGGACGAGCTGCTCAAGCGCTGCGACATGGCCATGTACGAGGCCAAGGCCGCCGGGCGCGACGCGCTGCGCTTCTTCGACCCGCAGATGCAGGCGCAGATGTCCGCCCGCGTGGCCTTGGAGGGTGACATGCGGGTCGGCCTGGAGGCGGGCCAGTTCGAGTTGTTCTACCAGCCCAAGATGGTGCGCGGGCGCATCACGGGTGCCGAGGCGCTGCTGCGCTGGAAGCACCCGGTTCGCGGCTACATCCCCCCGGCGGAGTTCATTTCGCTGGCCGAACAGTCGGGGTTGATCCTGCGCCTGGGGCAATGGGTGCTGCACACGGCCTGCGAGCGGCTGGCGCTGTGGAGCACGCATCCCGTGCTGGGTGAGCTGTCGGTGGCCGTGAACGTCAGCCCGCGTCAGTTCCATGAGCATAGCTTTGCGCCCCAGGTGCTGGAGGCGCTGGCCAGCACCGGCGCCGATGCGCGCCGGTTGCGGCTGGAACTCACCGAGGGCCTGCTGCTGCAGGACGTGGAGGACACCATCGCCAAAATGGTGCAGCTGCGCGGCTATGGCGTGGGCTTCTCGCTGGACGACTTTGGTACCGGTTATTCCTCGCTGGCCTATCTGAAGCGCCTGCCGCTGCACGAGCTGAAGATCGACCAAAGCTTCGTGCGCGACGTGCTCACCGACCCCAACGACGCCGCCATTGCGCGCACCATCGTCGCCTTGGGCACCAGCCTGGGCCTGCAGGTCGTCGCCGAGGGGGTGGAGACCGAGGCGCAGCGCGCCTTCCTGGAGCGCAACGGCTGCCATGCCTGGCAAGGCTATCTGCTCAGCCGCCCCGTGCCGGGATTGGCCTTCGAGGATCTGGTGCTGGCGCATGCCGCCACGGCAGCCCACGGCGTTGTTTGAGCCATGCAGGTTCTGACCACCCTTGGCCTGTTTCTCGCCACGGCTGTGGCCGAGATCGTCGGCTGCTATCTGCCCTGGCTATGGCTGCGCCAGGGGCGCAGCGCCTGGCTGCTGCTGCCGGCCGCGATCAGCCTGGCGCTGTTCGCCTGGCTGCTGACCTTGCACCCGGCGGCCGCGGGACGCGTGTATGCGGCCTACGGCGGTGTCTACGTGGCCGTGGCGCTGGCCTGGCTGTGGGCGGTGGACGGCATACGCCCCGGCCCCTGGGACTGGCTGGGCGTGGCCGTCACGCTGTGCGGCATGGCCATCATTGCGTTTGCGCCGCGTGGGTGAATCTTGTTGCTCTGTAATTAATAGCTTCTACCGCTTGATGGGAAAGTGTTAAAGACGTTTTATTCATAAAAACGAAAAGCGCTCATCGAGCGCTTTTTGCAGAGCCAGACGAGATGTCTGGCGTGTTGAACTCTCAAGCCTTGCGGCGGCGGGCCAGCGTGGCACCGAGCAGGCCCAGGCCCAGCAGAGCGATCGAGGCGGGCTCGGGCACTTGCGAGGGCACCAGCGATGAGCCGCCGCAGCCTGGCGTACCCGCATTGCAGCCCGCGAAGTCATAGGATTTTCCGCCGGTGCCAACGGTTTGGAACTTCACGCCATAGGGGGTTTCGAACGAAATCCCGTTGGACAGGAAGCTGCCCTTGGTGGTCAGGGTCAGGGTGAATTGGCTGATTTCGCCTTCGTCGAGGCCAGCATTGCTACCACCAGAGCAGTTGTTGCCGGGCCACATGCAGAGATCCACCTTCTGGAAGCCAGGGAGGGTGACGTTGGTGCCTGCCCCCCAGACTCCGCTGGCTGTAGCGTTCTGCAGCGTGGGGGTGACTACATCGATGCCGAACGAGGTGAGCGTGTTTTTGCCTGGGCCGGACGAATTGTTGGCGACCAGCACGGAAAAGACTGCCTGTTGGGCCGACAGCGAGGTGAGCGTGAACTGCACCGAGGCAGACAGCGAGGCTCCCTGCCAGGTCGTGGCATACAGGATGGAGCCCGTATCGTCCACATTGTTGAAAAGAATGGGATCGGCATGGGCACTGCCGATACCCGCCAGGCTGCAGCACAGGGCGATGGCTTGCAGAGTTTTCTTGAATTGCATGGGTGCTCCTTCTTAAGGGTGGATGGGGACGAATGTATCAGTGCACCACCATAAGCATGATCCATGCCATAAATAATAATCTTTGTAAAATCAATGGGTTGGATGAATTCACGAATTTGTGAGTTGACGATTTGTAAAAAAAATCGACAGTCGTTGGCAGGATTGCCGTTGGAATGGGCTGGGGACACGCATGCAATGAACGGGCGCGTGCATGCCAGGCGGCGGCGCTATCGGCCTCAGTTAACATCCGTCCTTCGAACCGCAGGACACTCCAGCGGAGCGGTGTTACAGGTAATTCGTGCGTCTCAACTCGATCAAACTCGCCGGCTTCAAGTCGTTTGCCGAACCCACCAACTTCATGCTTCCGGGCCAACTGGTGGGCGTGGTGGGCCCCAACGGCTGCGGCAAGTCCAACATCATGGACGCCGTGCGCTGGGTGCTGGGCGAGTCCAAGGCCAGCGAGCTGCGTGGCGAGAGCATGCAGGACGTGATCTTCAACGGCACCACCAGCCGTAAGCCGGCCAGCCGCGCCAGCGTCGAACTGATCTTCGACAACCAGGATCACCGCGCCGGCGGCCAGTGGAACCAGTTCACCGAGATCGCCGTCAAGCGCGTGCTCACGCGCGATGGCGGCTCCAGCTACTACATCAACAACCAGCCGGTGCGCCGGCGCGACGTGCAGGACGTGTTCCTGGGCACGGGCCTCGGCCCGCGCGCCTACGCCATCATCGGCCAGGGCACGATCAGCCGCATCATCGAAAGCCGGCCCGAGGAGCTGCGCCTGTTCCTGGAGGAGGCCGCGGGCGTCTCCAAGTACAAGGAGCGCCGGCGCGAGACCGAAAACCGCCTGGCCGACACGCGCGAGAACCTGACGCGCGTCGAGGACATCCTGCGCGAGCTGAACGCCAACCTGGAAAAGCTGGAGAAGCAGGCCGAGGTCGCGGCCAAATACAACGCCCTGCAGCAGGACGTCACGCTCAAGCAGCACCAGCTATGGTTTTTGAAGCGCGCCGATGCCGATGCCGAGCTGGCCCGCGTGCGCACCGAGGGCCTGCAGGCCGTGAACGACCTGGAGTCGCGCATGGCAGACCTGCGCCATGTGGAGGCTGACCTGGAGGCCATACGCCAGACGCACTACGAGGCCGGCGACAAGGTGAACCAGGCCCAGGGGCGCCTGTACGAGGCCACGGCCGAGGTCGGCAAGCTGGAGGCCGAGATCCGCTACGTGGTCGAGGGCCGCCAGCGCGTGGAGCTGCGCCTGACCCAGCTGGCCCAGCAGATAGCGGAGTGGTCGGCACGCCGCGACGAGGCCGAGACCGAGGCCGAGCACCTGGCCGGCGAGGGCGAGAACACCGAAGAGCAGGCGGAGCTGCTGGCCGCCCAGCTGGAGGAGCAGGCGCTGCAACTGCCTGACCTGGAAGATGCCCTGCGCCAGAGCCAGCAGCGCAGCGATCAGCAGCGCGCGCAGGTGGTGCAGGTGCAGCAGCAGATCCAGGTGCTGGCGGCCGAGCAGCGCAGCCTGGATGAGCAAAGCCGCCAGCTCGAAGCGCGCCATGAGCGCCTGCGCGGCGACCGTAACGCCCTGGCCGCGCCCGACGAGGCGCGCCTGGCCCAGTTGCGCGCGCAGCTGGCCGAGGCCGAAGAGGGCGCCAAGCTGGCCGCCGCGCGCCAGGAGGAATTGCAGGACGGCGTGCCGCGCCTGGACGAGGAGCGGCGCGCGCGCCAGCAGGCCGTGAACGACGAGGCGGCGCGCCAGGCCGACCTGTCGGCGCGCCTCGATGCCCTGAAGGCGCTGCAGGAAAAGCTGAAGGTGGATGGCAAACTCCAGCCCTGGCTGGCCAAGCATGGCCTCGACGGCCTGCAGGGCCTGTGGAGCCGCATCCATGTCGAGCCCGGCTGGGAAAACGCCCTGGAGGCCGCGCTGCGCGAGCGCCTGGCAGCCCTGCCCGTGGGGCGCCTGGACATGGTGCGCGGCTTTCTTGGTGCCGGCGGCAGCGACGCGCCGCCCGCGCGCCTGGCCTTCTACAGCGCCCCGGCCAACGCACAACCCGAACCCATCAGCGCCCAGCCGCGCCTGTCCGACCTGCTGCGCGTGGAAGGTAGCGGCCTGCGCGCCGTGCTGGTGGACTGGCTGCAGGGCTGCTACACGGCGCCGTCGCTCGATGAGGCGCTGGACAGGCGCGCCCAGCTGCAGCCGGGCGAGGCCATCTATGTCGCCGGCGGCCACGCCGTGACGGCGCACAGCCTGGGTTTTTACGCGCAGGACTCGGAACAATCCGGTCTGCTGGCGCGCGCCCAGGAGATCGAACATCTGGAAAAGGAGCTGCGCGCCCAGGCCCTGATTGCCGACGAGACGCGCACGGCGCTGGTGCGCGCCGAAGGCCAGTACGCCGACGCCGCGCAGCGCCTGGTGGCCGCACGCCGCGAGGCCAGCGAGGCGCAGACGCAGTTCCACACCCTGCAGGTGGAGACGCTGCGCCTGTCGCAGCTGGCCGACCAGGCGCGCGCGCGCAGCGAGCAGATCAACGCCGACATGGCCGAGGTGCAGGAGCAGCTGGCCGACCTGCAGGAGCGCCGCGTGGCGGCCGAGGCGCGCTTTGAAGAGCTCGACATGCAGCTGGCCGACAGCCAGGAGCGCCACGCCCAGCTGGGCGACCATGTGATCGAGGCCGAGCGCCGCCTGAATGAATGCCGCGAGCAGCAGCGCCAGCTGGAGCGCCGCGTGCAGGAGGCCCAGTTCTCGCACCGCAGCCTGCAGGCGCGCCGCGCCGAGCTGGCGCGCGCCATGGACACGGCGGCCAGCCAGACCAAGGCTTTGCACGACGAGCGCCAGCGCGCCCAGGACGAGCTGGCACGCCTGTCTGACGCCGCGGCCCAGGGCGGGCTGCAGCAGGCGCTGGAGCTGAAAGCCGAGCGCGAACAGCAGCTGGGCGCCCAGCGCAGCGAATACGACGGACTCACGGCGCGCCTGCGTGCCAGCGACGAGCTGCGCATGCAGCATGAGCGCCAGCTCGATCCGCTGCGTGCGCGCATCACCGAATTCCAGCTCAAGGAGCAGGCCGCGCGCCTGGGCCTGGAGCAATACAGCCAGCTGCTGGCAGACGCCCAGGCCGATCTGGAAGCGGTGGCGCGCTCCATTGCCGAGGGCGGCGTGCGCGCCCAGGGCCTGTCGGGCGAGATCGACCGCCTGCAGCGCGAGATCACGGCGCTGGGCGCGGTGAACCTGGCGGCGCTGGACGAGCTCACGCTCGCGCGCGAGCGCAAGACCTTCCTGGATGCGCAGACCGAAGACCTGACGCTTGCCATGACCACGCTGGAGGACGCGATCCGCAAGATCGACGGCGAGACGCGCACCCTGCTGTCGGGCACCTTCGACGCCGTCAACGGCCACTTTGGCCGCATGTTTCCCGAGCTGTTCGGCGGCGGCCAGGCGCGGCTCATCATGACCGGCGACGAGATTCTGGATTCCGGCGTGCAGGTCATGGCCCAGCCGCCGGGCAAGAAGAACCAGACCATCCACCTGCTGTCGGGCGGCGAAAAAGCCCTGACCGCCATCGCCCTGGTGTTCGCCATCTTCCAGTTGAACCCCGCGCCGTTCTGCCTGCTCGACGAGGTGGACGCGCCGCTGGACGACGCCAACACCGAGCGCTACGCCAAGCTGGTGAGCGCCATGGCGCGCGGCACGCAGTTTTTATTCATCAGCCACAACAAGATCGCCATGGAGATGGCCGAGCAACTCATCGGCGTGACCATGCAGGAGCAGGGCGTCTCGCGCATCGTGGCGGTCGATATGGAGTCCGCCCTGTCGATGGCGGAGACCTGAACATCATGAGCAACTTCCAACTCAGCCTCATCATCGCCGGCGCCCTGGTGCTGATCGTCGTCATTGTCTACAACGCCTGGATCACCCAGCGCAACACCCCCAAACGCGCCAGCCCGCGCGAGGGCGACAAGGCGCAGGAGCCAGCCGTGCGCCAGGAGCCGGCATTCGACGGCGCCGCCGGGCTGGCGCGCACCGAAGCGGCCCAGGCGGGCAGCCCGGAGCCGCATCTAGAGGGCCATGCCGTGGATGCGCGCGACGCCATCGACCTGCCCGTGCCGCCGCATGAACGCCGCGGCGGGCTCGATCCGCTGATCGACGTGATTGCGCCTATCGCCGCCGACCAGCAGGTCTCGGGCGACGCGGCCCTGGCCGCCATGCCGACCACGCGCCGCGCCGGCAGCAAGCCCTTTGCCATCGAGGGCCTGAACGAGGCGCAGCAGCAGTGGGAGACGCCCCAGCCCGGCCAGCGCTACCTGCAGTTCCAGGCCGGGGTGCAACTGGCCAACCGCCTGGGCTCGCTCAACGAGATCGAATACTCCGAATTCGTCATGAAGGCCCAGGCGTTTGCCGACGCCGTCAACGCCACGCCGGACTTCCCCGACATGCTGCACGAAGTGGCGCGTGCGCGCGAGCTCGATCAGTTCGCCAGCGACCATGATGCGCAGCTCAGCTTCATGCTGCGCGCGCGCCAGGCCGCCTGGAGCCCCGGCTATGTGCAGCAGAACGCGGCCCGCCTGGGTTTCATCGCCGGCGCCATTCCGGGGCGCCTGGTGCTGCCGGCCGGCGCTGCCGGGCTGCCGCCCATGCTCACGCTGGGCTACGACGCCCAGGCCGCCATGTCCGACGACCCCGAGCAGTCCGCCGTGCGCGACGTGCTGCTGAGCCTGGACATACCCCAGGTGCAGCGCGCCGAGCAGCCCTTCGCGCGCCTGCGCGAGGTCGCCGCAGCGCTGGGCGAGGCCATGGACGGCGTGCTGTGCGACCAGAACGGCACGCCGCTTCCCGCCATGACCATGGAGCCCATCGCCGCCGACCTGGAGCAGCTCTATGATGTGTTGGACAGCCATGAATTGTCGGCCGGCTCGGTGCTGGCGCGGCGCCTGTTCAGCTGAGCAGCATGGCTGAACAATCAGAGCTTTTTTCGGCTCCAGCGCCCAAGGGACAAGCGCTGGTAGCTAGCAAAATTGAGGCGCTGAAGGCGCAGCTGAACCGCTGGGCGCACGAGTACTACGTGCAGGACGCGCCCAGCGTGCCCGACTCCGAGTACGACCGTGTGTTCCAGCAGCTGCAGGCGCTGGAGGGCGCCTATCCCGGCCTCATCACGCCCGATTCGCCCACCCAGCGCGTGATCGGCGCCGTCATGGAAGGCCTGGCAAGCGTGCGCCATGCCGTGCCCATGCTCAGCATCCAGACCGAGACCGATACCGAGGCCAGCGGTGCTAAAGGCTTCGACGCCCGGGTGCGCCGCGAGCTGGGGCTGGATGCGTCGGCCGCGCCTGTCGAGTATGTGGCGGAACCCAAGTTCGACGGCCTGGCCATGAGCCTGCGCTACGAGGGCGGGCGCCTCACCCAGGCCGCCACGCGCGGCGACGGCGAGGTGGGCGAGGACGTGACGCACAACATCCGCACCATGCGCCAGATTCCGCTGGTACTGCCAACCGACGTGCCACCCGTGATCGAGGTGCGCGGGGAGGTCTACATGCGCCGCGCCGACTTCAACGCCCTCAACGAGCGCCAGCGCGAGAAGGGCGAAAAGACCTTCGTGAACCCGCGCAACGCCGCCGCCGGTGCCGTGCGCCAGCTCGATTCCGGCGTCACGGCGCAGCGCCCGCTGTCCTTCTTTGCCTATGGCCTGGGCGAGGTCACGCCCGTGGCCGAGGGCGGCCCGGACTTCGGCACCCATTACGCCCTGCTGCGGCAGTTGAAAAAATGGGGATTTCCGGTCGCACCCCAGGTGCAGATTGCGCATGGCGCTTCAGAACTCGTAGCGTTCCACCAGCGCCTGGGCGCCGAGCGCGACCAGCTGCCCTACGACATCGACGGCGTGGTCTACAAGGTCAACAGCCTGGCGTTGCAAAGGCAGCTCGGCTTCAAGACGCGCGAACCGCGCTGGGCCGTGGCGCACAAGTATCCGGCGCAGGAGATGATCACGCGCTGCGAAGGCATAGACGTGCAGGTGGGCCGCACCGGCAAGCTCACGCCGGTGGCGCGCCTGGCGCCGGTGTTCGTGGGCGGCGTCACCGTCACCAACGCCACGCTGCACAACCTGTTCGAGATCCGCAAGAAAGGCGTGCGTGTGGGCGACCAGGTGATTGTGCGCCGCGCGGGTGATGTGATTCCCGAGGTGGTGGGCTGCGTGCCCGTGGCCGCCGATGCTGCCGGCCACCCCCTGCCGCGCCAGCCCTATGTGCGCAACTTCCGCATGCCCACGGCCTGCCCGGTGTGCGGCAGCGCCGTGGTGCGTGAGCCGGGCGAGATGAACCACCGCTGCTCGGGCGGGCTGTTCTGCCCGGCGCAGCGCAAGCAGGCCATGCTGCACTTTGCCCAGCGCCGCGCGCTCGACATCGAGGGACTGGGCGAAAAGATCGTCGATCAGCTCATCGACGGCAACCTGGTGCGCAGCCTGCCCGACCTGTACCGGCTCGATCTGGCCACGCTCGCGCCTTTGGAGCGCATGGCGGAAAAGTCCGCCCAGAACCTGCTCGATGCGCTGGAAAAATCCAAGCGCACCACGCTCGCCCGCTTTCTGTTTGGCCTAGGCATACGCCATGTCGGCGAGGCCACGGCCAAGGATCTGGCACGGCATTTCGGCAGCCTGCAGGCCATCACCGAAGCGAGTGTGGAGCAGCTGCTGCAGGTGAACGACGTGGGCCCCGTGGTGGCCGAATCCATCCACACCTTCTTCGCCCAGCCGCACAACCGCGAGGTGCTGGAGCAGCTGCGAAAACCTGCTCCCGATGGGTGCGGCCTGACCTGGGAGGAGGGCGCACCTGCCGAGGCCACTGCCCAGCCCCTGGCCGGCAAGACCGTGGTGCTGACCGGCACGCTCCCCAGCCTGAGCCGCGATGCCGCCAAGGATCTGCTGGAGGCCGCCGGTGCCAAGGTGGCGGGTTCGGTCAGCAAGAAGACCGATTACGTTGTCGCCGGCGCCGAGGCCGGCAGCAAGCTCGCCAAGGCCGGGGAGCTGGGCATACCCGTGCTCGACGAGGACGGCCTGCATGCCCTGCTGCGGGGCGAGGTCTGAACATGGCCCTGGGACGCCGTGCACCGCGCGTTGGATTGGCCCTGGGCAGCGGCTCGGCGCGCGGCTGGGCGCATATCGGCGTGCTGCAGGTGCTGCGCGAGGAGGGCGTGCAGCCCGACATCGTCTGCGGCTCGTCCATCGGCGCCCTGGTGGGCGCCGCCTATGCTGCGGGCGAGCTGGAACGGTTTTCCGAATGGGTGCACACCCTGGGCCTGCGCGAGGTGTTCGGCTTCATGGACTTCAACCTCGCCGGCGGCATGCTCAAGGGGGAAAAACTCATCGCCTTCTGGCGCCGGAACTTTGCCGACTTCAACATCGAGGACGCACAGTTGCCGTTCGGCGCCGTGGCCACCGACCTGCATTCCGGCGCCGAGGTCTGGCTGCGCGAGGGCTCCATCGCCGACGCCGTGCGCGCCTCCATCGCGCTGCCGGGCCTGTTCACGCCCATGGTGCAGGAGGGCGGGCGGCTGCTGGTCGATGGCGGGCTGGTGAACCCTGTGCCCACGTCGCTGGCGCGCGCCATGGGGGCGGACATCGTCATCGGCGTGGACTTGAGCGCCGACATCCTGCAGCGTCACATGCACCCGCTGGCCGTGGTGCGCAAGCCCGAGGCCGACGCGCCCGAGGAAGGGGCCGCGCCGCCCGAGCCCGAACCGGTGAAGAATGGCGACTGGATGGGGCGCCTGCGCTTCTGGAACCATGCCAACGGCAAGGCCCCGGCGCCGAAGCTGCCCTCCATGCTGGACGTGATGATGAACAGCCTGAACATCATGCAGATGCGCATCGCGCGCAGCCGCATGGCCGGCGACCCGCCCGAGGTGGTGATAGCGCCGCGCCTGGGACACCTGGGCCAGCTCGACTTCCACCGCGCCAAGGAGGCCATCGAGGAAGGCCGCCGCGCCGCCCTGGCCAGCCTGCCGCAGCTGCACCAATTCATGGGTTGAAGTCTGAGGAATCTGCCTCTCAAGTCGTTTGTTGAGAGGGATTGATTGGCAATGAGATTTTCCGAGCGACTTTCGGACAATTTGCGGCGCGGGCGGGCCGATTACTTCGCTAATCAAGCAATACTAATCAGGCAATACTGATTTTCATTTATTGCAGCGTGTGGCTGGCCAGACGCGCCGCATCCGGGATGTGGATGTCACGCTTGTCCCGTCGTATCAGGCCGGCCACTTCGAGCTCGTGCAGCACACGCGAGAAGTACTCGGGCGTGATCGACAGCCGCGAGGCAATGGTGGCCTTGCTGACCGGCAGCGATACGTTGAGCGCAACGGCTTCGTTGCACGCCCGGTTGCAGGCAGCGTGATGCACGCAATCTTCCGGCAGCGAGTACAGCAGGTAGCCGATCACGCGCTCCATGCCAGTGTTCAGTGCGTAGGCTTGCACGTCTTGCACCAGGGCGTGCAGACGCCGTGAAACGCCGCTCAGCATGTGCATGGCAAAGCGTGGATCGGCCTGGATTTCACGCACCACGACGGCCTTGCCGACACTGAGAACGATGGAGTCAGTCAGCGCCTCGGCATTCAGGATGTGGGGTTGGTCGCTGAACATCGCGGCCTCCCCAAAGCACATGCCGGGCCCGGCCAGTTCAACCACCTTTTCCTGGCCGCCAGTGGATATCGCGTAGAGCTTGACCTGTCCCTTGACCGCGACATGAAACTCGTCGCAAACCATGCCGACGCGGTAGATGCTGTCCCCGCGGGCATACCGGTGCAGTCGGCATCCGGTGGCCAGGCGCTCCAACTCTGCCGCCGTCATCTCCTGAAACGGAGGCAGCGCGGCCAGATAATGCGGAATGTCGAATTGACGGGTGTTCATTGTGGGACGGATTATTTCCCGTATGAACCCCTAATAGGCGGCACGCCTGGCTACGTTTTCATGACATATATCAATTTCCTTGCTGATTCATAAGACCTGCCCGGCCAGCCGTTCAGTGCGAGGTGCCTTCGCTGCGGGTGATTTTGTTCCACACGTTGTATTTGCCCACGGGCTTTTTCATGGGTAGGCGCTTGACCTCCTTGAACGTGGCGGCGTCGTAGACGATCAGGGCGCCATCCATTTCCCACACGCTGGCCAGCGCGTAGCGGCCATCGCGCGTGAACTCGATGTGGGCCAGGGTCTTGCCTGGTTCGCGCACCTCGGCCACGGGCTCCAGGGTGCGCTTGTCGATGATGGTGAGGCGATCCTTGGCGTCACGGCTCATCATCGAGTCTGTCCAGGCGTAGGGCGTGTTCTCATGGCTGCGCATGAAGAAACCGGCGCCCGGAGTGGGAATGGTGCGCAGGTTCTTCCAGTTCTGCATGTCGATCACGTCCACGCCCGTGCCGCCCAGGTTGGGACTGGCCAGTACCGTGGTGCCGTTCCACGCAAAGGTGATGCCCGATCCCAGGTGCGGCATGCCGGCAATCGGCAGGTCGGCAATTTTGCGGCGCACGTCCAGGTTCACCACCTGGGCGCTGGCCTCGGTTTTGCCGGCCTTGGGGCGTGTGGCGCCCAGGGCGTGGCGGTAGCTTTGGTCAAAAAAGAAGTCGTCCAGCGGCTCATCGAGCGGCGTGCGGCGCACGCCCAGGTAGCCGGGTTTGGCGATGGCCTCGCCCATCTGGTAGTCGTGCACCAGGCCGTCGTAGATGGGCCCGGCCTTCTTGTCGTAGGAGATTTCCCAGATTTCCGGGATGTCCTTGAGCGCCACTACAAAACTGCTCCTCGGAGTGGCGTCGTAGACGGCGGAGACGCGCGAGCTGGCCTTGCCGTCCAGCGTCTTGGCCTCGTAGGTTTTGACCAGATTGAGGTCGGCGTCGAACAGCGCCAGGCTGTGCGGCAGGTAGTTGGCGGCCATGACCCAGCGGCCATCGCCGCTCACCGCCACGTTGCGCATGTTCAGGCCGGCGCGCACCTCGGCCACCACCTGCAGGCGCCACAGGTCGTACTTGGTGATCCAGCCATCGCGCGAGCCGAAGAACACATAGCGCCCATCGGGCGTGAACTTGGGGCCGCCGTGCAGCGCGTAGCGGCTGGCAAAGCGCGTGATGACCTCGAAGGTGTCGCCATTGAGCAGCGAGACATGGTGGTCGCCGCCCTCGACGACGACGAACAGGTTCATCGGGTCGGCGTCCCACTTCGGTCTAACGGGTTCGTCGGCGGGTAGCGGCGTGGCGCTGCGCGAGGCGCGGATGTCGGCCTCGCTCCAGCGCGGCGCAGGCGCCACGGGCGTGCGTATCCAGTCCGCCAGGGCCTGTATCTCGGTGCTCGAAAGCTCATCGGCAAAACCGGCCATCTGCGTGGCCTGGCGGCCTTCCTGGATGACGCGCAGCACCTCGGCGGGCCGCGTGCGCTCCAGGCTCTCGGGCAGCAGCGCCGGGCCCATAAGGCCGGTGCGCTGCGCGCCGTGGCAGCTGGCGCAATGCTGTTGGTACAGGGCCGGGGCGTCGGGTGCGGCGAGAGCGGGGCCGGCCAGCCCCAAGGCGAGCAGGGCGGTGGTGAGGATGCGGCGGGACAATGGGTACTCCAATTTTGATAGCTTCTCACGCCTATTGGGCGAGCGTTAGCCTGTATTTCTCCCTCACCCCAACCCTCTCCCCCAAGGGGGCGAGGGAGTGAAGCGGCGGGCTTAGGCCGCCGCCACCTCAATACGGCGGCGCTGTTGCGCCGTGGAGGGTTCAAACGGCGTGCTGGCCGCGCCCACCTCGGCATCCGTCAGATAGCAGCCAGGGTCTTCAAACCAGAAGTTTCCCGTGAGCTGCTGCGCGCGCACGCGGGTGTTGCCGTTGCAGATCGCCAGGTGCTGGCAGCTGCCGCAGCGGCCCTCGACGGGACGCGGGTGCTGCTTGAGGCCTGCCATCAGCGGGTCGCTGGTGTCGTTCCAGATCTGGGAGAAGGGGCGGTCGCGCACGCAGCCCAGGTCGTGGTGCCACCACATGGTGTCGGGATGCACATGGCCGAGGTTGTCGATATTGGCAATCTGCTGGCCGCTGGCGTTGCCGCCCCAGGCGACGAGGCGCGCGCGCAGGGCCTCTTCCCACTGCGGCAGATGCTCTCGTACCCATTGCAGCAGGTAGGGCCCGTCGGCGTCGTTGTTGCCGCTGACGTAGTCGTCCATGCTGCCGGCCTGTGCTGCGGCCCAGGCGCGTTCGAACAGCATGTCCATGGCGGCGCGCGTGGCCTGGTGCTGCGCGTCTTTGCCCCTGTGGATGTTGCCGCGCCCGGCGTAGTTCAGGTGCGAAAAATAGAACTTGTGCGCGCCGACTTCCTGCATCAAATCCAGGAGCGCTGGCAGGTCGTGCGCGTTCAGGGCCGTCATGGTGTAGCGCAGGCCCACCTTCACCCCTACCTGGTCCAGGTGGCCGATGGCGGCCAGGCTGCGGTCGAATGCGCCTTCGAGTCGGCGGAACTTGTCGTGCGTGGCTCTCAGGCCATCCAGGCTGATGCCGACGTAGTCAAATCCGGCATCCGCGATGCGCTGCGCCATGGGTGCGTCGATCAGCGTGCCGTTGGTGGACAGGCCGGTGTAGAAACCCATCTCACGGGCGCGCGCCGAAATTTCAAAGATATCGGGGCGCAGCAGCGGCTCGCCACCCGAGAGGATGAGCGCCGGTACGCCAAAGGCTTTCAAGTCCTCCATCACTGTGAACACTTCGGGCAGCAGCAGCTCGCCGGCGTAGTCGTGGTCGGCCGACAGGGCGTAGCAATGCTTGCAGGTGAGGTTGCAGCGGCGGATCAGGTTCCAGATGACGACCGGGCCGCGCGCCTTGCGGTCTTTCACCGTGGGGTAGATACCGGTGGCTTGCGCCTGCGCAAGCTCGCGCATGTACTGACTGATGCGAAACATGGTGTTCAGTCCTTTAGGCGCAGGCCGGTTTTTTTCAAGATAGCGGTGGAATACAGAATGTCGTGGCTGCGGCAGGCATTGCCCAGCAGGGCCACGATCTCTTGCGCCTGGGCGGCAACGGCCTCGCGGCTGGTACCGTGCAGCATGGCAAACAGGTTGTAGGGCCAGAGCGGCAGGTGGCGCGGGCGGCGGTAGCAGTGGGAGACGCCCGGCAGCTCGGCCACGCGCGGGCCGAGTTCGGCGATGTGTTCATCCTGCACGTCCCATACGCTCATGCCATTGGCGGTGTAGCCCAGGCGGTAATGGTTGGGCACGGCGCCAATGCGGCGGATCAGGCCCTGCGCCAGCATTTGCGCCAGGCGCTCGCGCACCTGCTCGCCGCTTACCCCCAGCATGGCGCCCACGGCCTCGTAGGGGCGTGCCACCAGGGGCAGGCCGCCTTGGGTGGCGGCGATCAGGCTGCGGTCGAAGGCATCAAGCGCCATGGGCGGCTCCCGCGTTCGTCAGTGCCGGCAGGCGCAGCTCGACGAAATATTCTTCTTCCTTGGGAAAGGCGTAGACCTGCAGGCCCACGGCCTCCTGGATACGCTCGATGGCGTCCTGGGCTTGCGCCGGCGATTCGGCGGCGACGACGAACCACATATTCAGCGCGTGCGTGCGCCGGTAGTTGTGCGCCACCTCGGGAAAGCTGTTGACCGCCAGGTTCACGGCGTCAAAGCGCTCCTCGGGTACGGCAATGGCGGCAAGCACGAACTGGCCGCCGGCACGCTCTATGTGGAACAGCGGGCCAAAGCGCGTGAGCACGCCCTGGGCGAGCAAGTCGTGCAGGCGCTCGATGACGCGCTCCTCGCTCCAGCCAAGCTCTTCGGCCACGGCGGCAAAGGGTCGATCGACCAGGGGAAAGCCGCCGTGCAGGTGGTCTATAAGGCTGGCGTCTTCAGGCGTGAGCATGCGTTGCCCCCTGGGATGTCGGGCCGTGGTGGGCAAAGCGGCGTGCGCCGGTCTGCTTGAAGCGGCGCAGCGAAAACAGCGTAGCCCGGGGGTGGGCGTGCAGCCCAGCCTGGGCGATGGCCGCATACACCGTGGCGTGCACGCTGTCGCGGTCGCGGCCATGCACCATGCAGTACAGGTTGAAGGGCCAGCCCGGGGCGCGTGCGCGCTGGTAGGCCAGGGTGATGCCGGGGATCTGCGCCAGCGCCTCGCCGCAGGCGTCCACCTCGGTCTCGGGCACGTCGAACACGGTCATGGCGTTGGCGCTGAAGCCCAACTCGTGGTGGCGCACCACAACGCCAAAGCGGCTCAAGGTTTTGCCATCGAGCCAGCGCGAGAGCGTGGCCAGCACGGCTTCGACGGGTTGGCCCAGCTGGGCGGCCCAGGCGTCAAACGGGTGCTCCAGCAGCGGCAGGCCTTGCTCGGCCAGCGCCGCCAGGGGTTCGTCCCCGGCCCGCAGGCTGGTTTGCGCCCAGTGCGTGGCGCCGCTGGCCTGGGATTGCGCGCCGCGCAGGTCGAAGCCGGTGTCGATGCGGTAGGGGCGCAGCATGGGCAGGCGCAACACGGTCAAGCCCGTGTCGGCCTCAATGCTGCACAGCAGCTGCTCCACGGCCGCCGCGTCGCGCCCGGTGGCGACGAACCATAGGTTGACCTGGTGCTCGCGCTCGTAGTTATGGTTGACGCCTGGGTGCCTTGAAACGATGGTGGCCACGGTGTCGAGCCGCTCGGGTGGCACGGCCATGGCGGCGAGCAGCGAGGCGCCGCCTGCGCCAGGTGCGAACACGGCGCCGATGCGGCTCAGGGCGCCCATGTCGTGCAGGTGCCGGTAGCGCGCCAGCACGGCTTGGGCGTCAAGCCCCAGGCTGGCGCCAATCTGCGCAAAGGGTGCGCGCACCAGCGGGAAATCGCGCTGCCACAGGTTGAGCAGTGGCAGGTCGGCTTGCTGCGCTGTCATGGCTCAAAACCCCATGCGTTGCGCGCGCGCGGTGAAGAAGATGCCGCTGGGGGCGTCCACTTTCAGGCTGGCCTGCAGCTCGCGCGTGTGCGTGTCGTAGACCTGCACGCGGTTGTCGTCGCGGCAGCTGATCCAGACCGATTCGCCGCGCGGCGTGAACTCCATGTGCAGCACGGCTTTGCCGGGCTCCAGGGTCTGCACCACGCGCTGGCTTGGCGTGTCTATGACCTGCACGCGGTTGTAGTCGGGCACGGAGAAGTTGACCCACACCTGGCGCCCGTCGGGCCGCGCCATGACGAACACCGGCTGGCCCGCCACCGGGATGCGGCCCACCTCCTGCCAGCTGCTGGTATCGACGACCAGCACCTCATGGCGGCCAATCGCCGGCAGGTAGGCGTGGCGCCCGGCAATCGCCCAGCCGCGCAGATGCGGCATCTTGTACACGGGCAGGGGCTTCTGGCCGCGCCCGTAGCCGCCCAGGATGCGGCGCGCCTGGGGCTTGTCGTCCCACAGATCGACCATGGCCAGGCCGTCCTCGCCAAACAGCCCGGCGATGTAGGTGCGGCCGTTGGGAGAGAGCAGGGCGTCGTAGGGTTGTTGGCCAATGTTTTCTATGGTGGTGATCTGCGGCTGGCGCGGCTGGCTGCAGTCGGCAATGCAGATCGCGCCGGCGTCGAACAGGCTGTAGACAAAGCGCTGCTGCGGCAGATCCGCCAGGCCGACGACGCGCGAGCGCTGGCCATCCGCCATGGTGGCGGGCACGTCGGCCAGCAGCTCCAGCGTGGCGGCGTCAAACACCTTGATGCCGCCCGGCGTGTAGTTCTGCGCCACCACCAGGCTGCCGTCGGCGCTGATGGCGCCGCCGATCGAGTTGCCGGCCTGCATCACGCGGTGTGTGATGCGCTGGGTCAGGATGTCCACGCGCGTCAGGCCGCCGTCGCGGCCGAACACATAGGCAAAGCGCGCGTCGCGCGAGAACACCACCGAGGCGTGCGACAGGTCGCCCAGCCCTTCGACGCGGCCGGTGATGGCGCGGCTGCTGGTGTTGATGAGGGTCAGGGCGCCCTGCGCCCGTTCAATGACCACGCCCAGGTCGCCCGTGCCTTGCAGGGCGGGTGCGTTGTTGGGGGCTGCCCGGGTGCTGGCGCAACCACTGGCGAACAATGAGCTGCCGGCGGCGAGCGAGAGGAGGGAGCGTCTTTTCATGGCGCGTGGTTCTTGCTTTCTTCCGGAAAACCATTGACCAACTGCTGGGCAATCCACAGCGTTTCATCGCTATTGAGCATGGCGCTCCAGGGCGGCATGGGCGTGCCGGGAATGCCGTGGGTGATGATAGCGGCCAGGTATTCGGGTGGTTTGGCGGCCAGGGCCTGGCGCGTGAGCGCCGGGCCCAGTCCGCCGGTCAGGCGCATGCCATGGCAGGAGCCGCAGTCCTGGCGCACCATGCGCACCAGCTGGGCGCTGCGCTCAGGTGTTGGAACAGCGCCTTGTGCTAGTACTTGTGTAGCTAGCAGCGCTGCAAACACGCCACAAACTGCGGTTTTTACCATGCGTCACGCGTCCTGCTGCGACATCAATAGACGTCGTGCATGGTGTTGTAGACGTTGAACTTGCCGGTAGGCGTGATCAGCCTCGGATCGTTGAGCACGGTCTTGCAGGTGCGCGTCTTGTCATCGACCACCACGATGGCGGACTGCTTGTTCTTGGCGCTCCAGACGGAGAACCAGACCTCGTCGCCCTTCTGGTTGTACTCGGGCTGCACCACGCGCTTGGCACCGTCGTCGCCGATCTTGGCGCAGGCCGCGATGTCGATGACCTGCGGCTCCTTCGAAAGGTCGCGGATGTCGAACACGGCCACGCTCTGGCTGATCTTCGGATCGGGGTTCAGCGCCGTGTCCACCCACAGGTTGTTCGACTTCGGGTGCGTCTTGATGAACAGCGAACCGCCGCCCTGGCCCTTGAGCGTCTGCACCACCTTCCAGGCGTTGGCCTTGTTCTTGGCCGGGTCGGTGCCGATGATGTCGATGCGCTCGTCGCCCAGTCCGGAAGTCGCCCACACCGGGCCGAACTTCGGATGCTTGAAGTTGGCGCCACGGCCGGGGTGAGGCGTCTTGCCCACGTCCACGATGGCTTCCAGCTTGCTGGTCTTGGTGTCGATCACGACGATCTTGTCGGACGCGTTGGCGGCCGTCATGAAGTAGCGGCGCGAGGCGTCGAAGCCGCCGTCGTGCAGGTACTTGGCGGTGTCGATCTGCGTCGTCTTGAGGTTCTTCAGATCGGTGTAGTCCACCATCCAGATCTTGCCGGTTTCCTTGGCGTTGACCAGGAATTCGGGCTTCTGGTGGCTGGCCACGATGGCTGCCACGCGCGGCTCGGGGTGGTATTGGTTGTTGATGTCCATGCCACGGGTGCCCACGACCTTGCGCGGCTTGAGCGTGTCACCGTCCATCATCACGAACTGCGGCGGCCAGTAGGTGCCGGCGATCGCGATCTTGTCCTCCCAGCCCTTGAACTTGGAGGTCTCGACCGAACGGGCCTCCAGGCCCACCTTGATCTCGGCCACGTTGTCGGGTTTTTCCATCCACAGGTCGATCAGGTTCAGGCGCGCGTCGCGGCCGATCACGTACAGGTAGCGCCCCGAAGCCGACAGCCGCGAGATGTGCACCGCATAGCCGGTCTTGACGATGTTGATGATTTCCTTGGTGTCGCCGTCGATCAGCGCGATCGTGCCGTCATCGCGCAGCGTGACCGACATGATGTTGTTGATGTTGTAGTTGTTCATCTTCTTCTTGGGCCGCTGGGCGACGGGCACGTACTCCTTGCGCGTCTTCTCCATGTCCTCCAGCGAGAACTCGGGCGGTGTGGGAGGGTCTTGCTGCACGTAGCGAGCCATCAGATCCACGGTAGCCTCGTCAAAGTCGCCCGAAGTCAGCCAGTTGGGCATGCCGGCCGGGGAGCCGTAGGCAATGAACGTCTTCAGGTAGTCGGTGCCGCGCTCCAGTGTGATGTCGGTGGTGAGTGGCTTGCCTGTGGCGCCCTTGCGCAGCACGCCGTGGCAGCCGGCGCAGCGCTCGAAGTAGATCTGGCGCGCCTTGTCGAATTCGGCCTGCGTCATCTTCGGCGCCTTGGGGTTCGTGCTCTGGTACATGGGCACATCCGCAAGAGGCGAACTTCCGGCGCCCATGTAGTTCTTCTCGGTCTCGGAAACGGGCTTTTTGTCTTGCGCCATTGCGGTGGCCGCAACCAGGGTGGCGGCCGCAAGCGCAACCAGCCTGGCAATCCTCTTTGCTGTCATTGTGGGTCCTCTGCTTCGCAGATCAGCGCTTGGGTGGCCCCTGCGGATGCAGCCGGCCATCTCGCGAGGTCGCTGTTCATTTCCCTCTTTATGCGAGTGGCCGTATCGTCGCCCCGGACATTGCAAACTGTCCTTGAACTGGTTCAAGGACGGGAGCAGTGCGCTCTTTGAACAATGGAGCCCATCCCACGATCCGTCAAGGAAATGCCGAGATGAGCTTCATAGAAGATGCACGCTGGTTCAGCGCCACGCCTACGGCAGGCCCGGCCGGCAAGCCTGCTGCGCAGGGGCGCGTGACCTTGGTGGGAGCCGGCCCGGGAGACCCGGAGTTGCTCACCTTGCGCGCGGTCAAGGCCTTGCGCGGCGCCAGCCTGGTGTTGTACGACCACCTGGTTGGCAGGGAGGTGCTGCGCTACGTGGCCGACGATGCCGACCTGATCTACGTGGGCAAGGAGTCATCGCAGCATACGCTGCCCCAGGAATCCATCATCGACCTGATGCTGCGCCTGGCGCGCAGCGGGCGCAGCATGGTGCGGCTCAAGGGTGGGGATGGCTTCATCTTTGGCCGTGGCGGTGAAGAGGCGCAGGCGCTGGCCGAGGCAGGTATTGCCTTCGAGGTGGTGCCCGGCATCACGGCGGCCCAGGGGGCAGGAGCCTGCGCGGGCATTCCGCTGACCCATCGAGACCATGCGGCCACGCTGGTGTTTGCCACCGGCCACCTGCGCGGCGAGAACGAAGTGGCGCTGGACTGGCAGGCACTGGCACGCCCGCGCCAGACCGTGGTGATCTACATGGGTATGGGCACGTTGCCCGTGATCTGCGAGCAACTGGTACGGCACGGCCTGCCCGCGGCCACGCCCGCGGCCCTGGTGGAGCAGGCATCCTTGCCAGGTCAACGCTGCATCACCGGCACCCTGCAGGACTTGCCCACCCTGGCCGAGCAACACAAGGTGCGGCCGCCCGCGCTCATCGTGGTGGGCGAGGTGGTGGCGCTGCAGCCGCAATTGATGCGGGGTATGCAGGGGGCCGTGCTGTAAGCCAATAGGCCGCCTGACAGCCGGCTGCAGCGGCCGGTTTCAGGCATCATGGGCGCCTCATCTGGCAAAGCCCATGCAACAAGACATTCTCATCAACTGGTCACCCCAGGAAACGCGCGTGGCCGTGGTCGAAAACGGCGCCGTGCAGGAGCTGCACGTGGAGCGCACCCTGGAGCGCGGCCTGGTCGGCAACATGTACCTGGGCAAGGTCTCGCGCGTGCTGCCTGGCATGCAGTCGGCCTTCATCGACATTGGCCTGGAGCGCGCGGCCTTCCTGCATGTGGCCGATGTGTGGCAGCGCCAGGAGGGCGGCGAGGCGCCCATGTTCGCACGCAAGAACGAGCCGCCCGTGCCGATCGAAAAACAGGTGTTCCAGGGCCAGTCGCTGATGGTGCAGGTCATCAAGGATCCAATAGGCAGCAAGGGCGCGCGCCTGTCCACGCAAATCAGCATCGCCGGACGGCTGCTGGTGTTCCTGCCGCAGGACGACCATATCGGCATCTCGCAAAAAATACCGCAGGAGGAGCGCGACGCCCTCCGTGCGCGCCTGCAGGCCCTGGTGGGCGACAAATCGACCGGCGGCGGTGGCGGCTTCATCTTGCGCACCAATGGCGAGGATGCCAGCGACGTGGAGCTGAGCGAGGACATTGCCTACCTGCGCAAGACCTGGGCCGGCATCCGCCAGGCAGCGCTGAGCCGGCCGCCGACCTCGCTCTTGTACCAGGATCTGAACCTGCTGCAGCGCGTGCTGCGCGACCTGGTGGGCGAGCAGACGCAGGCCATTCGCCTGGATTCGCGCGAGCAGCACGCCCTGCTGACGCAGTTCGGCCGTGAATTCATGCCCCAGGCGGTGGCCAAGCTGCAGTGGTACAAGGGCGAGCGGCCCATCTTCGACCTGTACTCGATCGACGAAGAGATCGCCCGGGCGCTGGGCCGGCGCGTGGATCTGAAGTCAGGCGGCTACCTGATCGTAGACCAGACCGAGGCATTGACCACGATCGACGTGAACACCGGCGGCTATGTGGGCGCGCGCAATTTCGACGACACCATCTTCAAGACCAACCTGGAGGCGGCCGGTGCGATAGCGCGCCAGCTGCGCCTGCGCAACCTGGGCGGCATCGTGATCGCCGACTTCATCGACATGCTGCGCGAGGATCACCAGGTGGCGGTGCTGGCCGAGTTCAAGAAGCAGCTGGCGCGCGACCGCGTGAAAACCATGGTGGGCGGCTTTTCGCAGCTGGGCCTGGTGGAGATGACGCGCAAGCGCACGCGCGAATCACTGGCCCACATGCTGTGCGAACCTTGCCCCAACTGCCACGGCGTGGGCGAGGTGAAAACGGCGCGCACCGTCTGCTACGAGATCCTGCGTGAAGTATTGCGTGAGGCGCGCCAGTTCAATCCACGCGAATTCCGCGTGATCGCCTCATCCCAGGTGGTAGATCTGTTTCTCGACGAGGAAAGCCAGCACCTGGCCGGGCTGTCGGACTTCATCGGCAAACCGATCTCGCTGCAGGCCGAGGCTACTGTGGGGCAGGAGCAGTACGACATCGTTTTACTGTGACTTTTTTGGGGTCTCATGCGAATCCGGCCCCCGCGTGGCGCCGCTACGCCCGATCAGGCCGGGAGGGGTGATAGCGCGAAGACGCTATCGCCTGGAGAGGTTTCAATCTGCACCGGCGCGAGGCGAATGGAAAGCCATTGCCTTGATTCCGGCAGTGGCTGGAAGGAGCCCGCGATTGTGGATGGCACTGACGGGGATGGGCGAGGACAGCGCATGCCTGGTCGACCTGTTGCCCAGCGATCCGCAAGTCATCGAGTAGGCCGTGCAGCGCGGAGCCCAGGGGAGGAGCGCGGTTTGCATCTGGCAGCCCTCGAACGTGCCGTTGTTGAGATCGAATGCTCGTACCCTTGAGCAAAATGCTGCAAAAATAGCGTTTTAGATCAGATTCGCCAATTTTCTAGCAAAATAGTCTATCCCATAGCGAAATTGCTCTCCATGTCCGACACCTTATTGGGCTTCCACCGGCTCGCGGAGATCTACGGCATCCAATTGGTGCAGCCACTCTTCACCCGCAGCCGTTTGGGGCCGGTGCGCCAGCGCGAAGCGGAGGATGGCCGGGAGGTGCGCACTTGGACTGCGCAGTACCAGCCCGCCGACAACTTCCGCGGGCACTTCGAGTTCGGCTTGAAGTACGAGCGGCTGAGCTTCGAGTTCTTCTCGAGGCTGTTCCATCGGGTCGATCCGGAGGATGTGGCGGCATGGGCGAGGGACGAGCCCACCGGGAGCTATGCCCGGCGCGCCGCGTTCCTCTATGAATGGTTCACCGGCCGGCAACTCGCCGTACCGGACACGGCGCCCAACGTAGGCTACGTCGACGCGATCGACGCCGGACAGTACCTGGCCGCCCAGCGTCCGGATCGTGTCCGGCGCTGGCGCGTCAACGACAACCTGCCGGGTTCGCGCGGCTTCTGCCCGATGGTCTTCCTTGGGGCTCAGGAGCAGCGTGGCTGGCTCTATGACGTGGCGGCTGGGGTGCAGTCGCTCGACGACACCTACGGGCCGGAGCTGTTGCTGCGCAGCGCGGCCTGGCTGACGCTCAAGGAGTCGCGGGCCAGTTTCGCCATCGAGCACGAGGCGGACAAGCAGGATCGGGTGAAGCGCTTCGCGGCGGCCATCGGCACGTACAGCGGCCGCATGGATGATCCGATGGCACTGGAGCAATTGCTCACGCTGCAGCAGGCCGTGCTTGGCGAAGCGGCGCTGCGGGTCGGTATCCGCCAGTCGCCGGTGTTCGTCGGGGAGCGCAGCTTCGTGAGCGAGATCGTCCACTACATCGCGCCATCCGAGGAACTTGTGGATGGCATGCTCGACGCGCTGCGCGGTTTCGAGGCCCGCACGCGGGGCGCGAACCCGGTGGCGCGCGCGGCGGCCGTGTCGTTTGCCTTCGTCTACCTGCATCCGCTCGCGGACGGCAATGGGCGCATCCATCGCTTCCTGGTCAATCACCTGCTCGCGGTGGACAAGGTGGTGCCGGCCAACATCATCATTCCGGTCTCGGCGACGATCGCCGGCTCGGCCAAGGGGCGCGCCGACTATGACCAGGCCCTGGAGGCCTTCTCTCGGCCCTTCATGCAGGTCTACGCCGATGCCTACCGCTTCAGACCGAAGCGGCTTTGCCCCGATGGCATCGAGACCAACTTCGAATTCCTTCGAACGGAGGACGCGCAGCATGCCTGGCGCTATCTCGATCTATCCGAGCAGGCTCGCTACCTGAGCGGTGTGCTGCGCCAGACGGTCGAGCAGGAGATGGCGCAGGAGGCGCTGGCGCTGCGCCAGTACGACGAGGCGCGGGTGGCGATCAAGGAGCTCGTCGAGATGCCGGATCCGGACGCCGACCGCATCATCCGGTCGCTCAAGGAAGGGGGCTGGCAGGTGAGCAACAACTTGCGCAAGACCCTGCCACAGATCTTCGCGGAGGATGGCGCCTTCTACACAAGGCACGCGCAGATCATTGCTGCGGTTCGTGCCGTATTCGAGGGCGAGCGGCCGGAAGCCGAGGAAAGGGTTTGAGGATGCGGGTGGAGGAACCGAACCAGGGAGTGTTCTCGGAAAAGTAGAAGGAGAAGCAATGGTGTCATTCAGGGTCGTCGATTCGGCCTCTGCCCCAAGCAACGGCAATGAGGTACTCGGCAGCGTCAATTGGAATGACTTCAGTGGAAATCCCGGCTCCCTCCCGCCACCTCTGCCAACCGCCCCAGCAGCGGCGTCAGATCGGCCAGCCGGCTCGCCACCACATTGCAAACCTCGCCCTCGCGCTGCCAGCGCCCATAGACCGCCAGCAGCTTGGAGCGCAGCAGCTCGTTGCGCTGGCGCTCGCTGACCTTGCTCCAGACCACCACCTGGATGGAGCCCGTCTCGTCTTCCAGCGAAACAAAAATCACCCCCTTGGCCGTCCCCGGCCGCTGGCGCACCGTGACCATGCCGCAGCAGCGCACCCAGCGCCCATCGGGGAGGTGTTGCAGCTCCTGCGCGCTCTGCAGGCGCCTTTTGCGCAGCAGGGGACGCAGCAAGGCCATCGGATGGCGGCGCAGGGTCAGGCCGGTGCTGGCATAGTCAAACACCACTTCCTCGCCCTCCGGCGCCGGCGGCAGTTCCAGCAACGCCTCGCCGATCGGGGCATCGTGCAGTAGCGCCGGCTTTGCCTTCAGCGCCGAGGCCTCCCAGACCTGCTGGCGCCGGTGGCCGGCCAGGCTGGCCAGCGCATCCGCCCCGGCCAGACGGCGCATGTCGGATTCGTCGAGCTGTGCGCGGTGCGCCAGATTCTCCGCGTCGTCAAACGGGGCCAGTTCCCGCGCGGCCACGATGCGTTCGGCGACGGCGCGGGGCAGTCCCGACACCAGGCGCAGACCCAGCCGCACGGCCGGTGGGCTGGGCAAAGAGGAGGGTTCTTCAAGCGTGCAGTCCCAGTCGCTGGCCAGCACATCGGCGGGCCGCACCTCGACGCCATGGCGCCTTGCATCCTGCACCAGTTGGCTGGGTGTATAGAAGCCCAGCGGCTGGCTGTTGAGCATGGCCGCCAGGAACTCCGCCGGGTGGTGCCGCTTGATCCAGCAGCTGGCATACACCAGCAGCGCAAAGCTGGCGGCATGGCTCTCCGGAAACCCGTAGTCGCTGAATCCCCTGATCTGCTCAAAAATGGCCTCCGCAAACGCGGCCTCGTAGCCCCGCACGGTCATGCCCTCCACCAGCTTGGTGTGGTATTTCTCCAGCCCGCCCTTGCGCTTCCAGGCCGCCATGGCGCGGCGCAACTGGTCTGCCTCGCCGGGCGTGAAGCCCGCCGCCAGCACCGCTACCTGCATCACCTGCTCCTGGAAGATCGGCACTCCCAGCGTGTGCCCCAGGGCTTGGCGCAGGGCCTCGCCGGGGTAGCTCACGGGCTCCTGGCCCTGGCGCCGGCGCAGGTAGGGATGGATCATGCCGCCCTGGATCGGCCCAGGCCGCACGATCGCCACCTCGATCACCAGGTCATAAAAGCACTGTGGCCGCAGGCGCGGCAGCATGCTCATCTGCGCGCGGCTCTCGATCTGGAACACGCCGATGGTGTCGGCTTTGCAGACCATGTCGTAGGTCTCGGGGTCTTCGGGCGGGATGTCCTGCATCTCGAAGGCCTGGCCCTTGCGCTCGCCGATAAAGGCCAGCGCCTTGCGCAGCGCGGTCAGCATGCCCAGCGCCAGCACGTCCACCTTGAGCAGCCCCATGGCATCGAGATCGTCCTTGTCCCATTCGATGACGGTGCGATCCGCCATTGCCGCGTTCTCGATCGGCACCATGCGCGACAGCGGCCCGCGCGTGAGCACGAAGCCGCCCACATGCTGGCTCAGGTGGCGCGGAAAGCCCAGCAGCTGGCCGGTCAGCGCGACCAGCTGGCGCACCTGCAGCGACTCGGGCGCCAGCCCGGCCTCGGCCAGCCGCGCGGCATCGATGGTGCCGCCATCCCACCAGCGGTGCCCCTTGGCAAGCGTGTCGATCGTCGCCAGGTCGAGGCCCAGCGCCTTGCCGACATCGCGGATCGCGCTCTTGGGCCGGTAGGAGATGACCGCGGCCGTCAGTGCGGCCCGCTCGCGCCCGTACTTCTCATACAGGTACTGGATGACTTCCTCGCGCCGCTCGTGCTCGAAGTCGATGTCGATGTCCGGCGGCTCGTTGCGCTCCCGGCTGATGAAGCGCTCGAACAGCACCGACATGCGGGCCGGATCCACCTCGGTCACACCCGTGCAGTAGCACACCACCGAGTTGGCCGCGCTGCCACGCCCCTGGCACAGGATGTTGCGCGAACGCGCAAAGGCCACGATGTCCGCCACCGTCAGAAAGTAATGCTCGTAACCCAGCTCGGCGATCAGGGCCAGCTCATGCTCGATCAGGCCCTGCACCTGGGCGGATATGCCCTCGGGCCAGCGCCGGCCGGCGCCCTCGTAGGTGATGCGGCGCAGATAGCCGGCAGGCGTCTCGCCCGCGGGCACCACCTCGGCTGGGTACTGGTAGCGCAGCGCGTCCAGGCTGAAGTCACACCTGGCCGCCACCCGCAGCGTCTCGGCCAGCAGCTCGGGCGGGTAGGTCTGCGCCAGCCGCAGGCGCGAGTGCAGATGCCGCTCGGCATGGGGCTGCAGCGCCCGGCCGCACTCGGTCAATGGTTTGCCGATGCGCGTGGCCGTCAGCAAGTCCTGCAGCGGCTTGCGCGAGCGCACATGCATGTGCACATCGCCGCTGGCCACCAGGGGAATGGCCGTGAGCGCGCTGAGCTCGCGCAGGCGGTGCAGCCACATCTCGTCGTCAAGCTGGCGCAGCAACTCCACCGCCATCCAGCAGCGCCCCATGAAGTGTTGGAGCATCCAGCGCGCGACGGCCAGCAACTGCGCCGAGCTGCTGCGCCGTTCGGGCGAGACCAGCACCAGACAGTCGGCCAAGGCCTGCGGGTCGATGTCGCGCAGCGGTAGCCGGTAGGTGCCTTTCTCGCAGGTGCGCCGCAGCCGGGTGATGAATTCGCACAGGTTGCCGTAGCCGTTGGCATTGCAGGCCAGCACCACCAGCGCAAAGGGGCGCAGATCCCCATCCTCCGGCGTTTCCACCTGGAACTGGCTGCCAATCAGCAGCTTGAGGCCATGCTCCTTGGCCGCCACATGGGCGCGCACCACGCCGGCCAGCGAGCATTCATCGGTGATGGCCAGTGCGGAATATCCTTGCTGCGCCGCCCGCACCACCAGCTCCTCGGGGTGGCTGGCGCCCCGCAGGAACGAGAAATTGCTCAGGCAGCGCAGCTCGGCATAGTCGGGCAGGGCGGGTGGTGGGTTGGGGCTGCGGTTCATCGTGGGGTGGCCTTGTTCATGCAAACCAGCCCTGCAGGTACCAGGCAATGTCGTCACCCGCCAGCCGCTGCTGGAACACCCACAGCACGCCCGCGTGTTCGCTGAGCGCGACCCAGTAGTCGCGCACCACATGGTGCGAGCCCTGCGATGCCGTGCCATCTTCCCGGTGCCACCAGCCGCCTTCGACCCGGTGCGGCCCGGCCAGCAGCAGCAACGGGCCCTGGTACAGCGGGCGGTGGCCGCGCACCAGCAGGCGCAGCGGCTCGGGCAGGACAAAGCTGGGCTGCGGCACCTGCGGTGGCGCGACCCGCTGGCGCGGCAGGGGCTGCGCTGCGGGCTGCCAGTGCTGGGCCCATTCGGCGCGGTGATCCTCGACCAGCACCGGCCGCAGCACGCGCTCCGGCCCGAGGCGGGCGGCCACGCGCTCCAGCACCAGGGCCAGCGATTCGCCATCGCTGCCCGAGTCCGGCAACAGCGACGCGCTGCGTTCCTGCAGCGGCAGCACCTCATCGGCGGCCAGGGTCAGGTCGCCCACGGGGGCCTGCAGCTCGGCATGGGCCAGGTGCTCGGCCAGCAGGCGGCATAGGTGTTCGACGTTGCGCATGGGCTGCGCGGTGCGGATCGTGAGCATGCCGCCTTCGCCCGCGTCGCGTGCGCGCATGGCGTCATGCGCCCAGTGCAGCGTGAAGGCGGTGATGCCGGCATTGCGCGCCGCCAGCCAGCCGCACAGTTGCAGCAGCAGCCGGCGCGCGCCGAACAGCAGGGCGGGCGCGGTCTCCACGCGGGTCATCAGCTCCAGCCGGGCCCGAAAGACCGTAGGCAGCTCGATCCATTCATGGGCCTCGGGGCGCAGGCCGTAGGCCTGATCCAGCGCCGCCAGCAGCTCCTTGCCAAAGCGCCGGCTGATACCGCCGCGCGGCAGGCGGCGCACATCGCCCAGCGTGCGGCAGCCGAGCTGGGCCAGCGTGACCCGGTGCGCCGTGGTGGCCGACAAGGTCTCCATCGGCAAGGCGTCCAGCAACTGCGGCAGGCTCTGGCGCAGGCCGTTGAGAACCCCTGCGCGTGCGCAGGCCAGCGCGGCCAGGCTGTTCGGGGCCCAGGCCATGGTGGAGCAGCCCAACTGCGGTGCCTCCTGGCGCAGCCGCTCATGCAAGGCCTTGCGCCCGCCGAACAGGCGCAGGCTGGACTCCAGCTCCAGCACGATGGCCTCATCGACGGTTGCAACGCGGGGCGTGAATTGCAGGGCCCAGGTTGCCAGTCCGGCCAGCGCATCACTGGAGGGCGGTGTCTCGTCGGAGGGCGTCGAGAGCGACAGGGCGACCCATTGCATGTGCAGGCACCTCCTGGCGAAAAAGCCGGCTGGGCCGGCGCAGCCTGGGCGTGATGACGCAAGCCAGCCCGCCAGGCAATGATTCCAGCGTGATGGGCTCCTCCATGCTCGGGCCCCGGCGCTTGAGGATGTGCAGCTGCAATGCCCAATCCAGGCAGGGGCGGGCGAGCACGCGCAGGGGCGCGGCCGACGATTCGTGGCGGGCCGATTCGGGGCAGCACAGGAACACCAGCCCGTCGCAGGACTGGGCGCCCACCTGGAGCCGGCGCAACTGCTCGGAGCGCACCTGGGGCAGCCAGGCGATGACGGCGCCGCAGGCGTTGGACTTGATCATTTGCTCGGTGGCCCACAGCCGCTCCGCAGGGGTGTCGGCCCGAATCCAGACAAAGCGCCGTTCGTCCAGGCCCGCCTGCTGCAGGCCCGGCAGATAGGGATGCCGGGGTGGGGCGATGGCCACGATCTGGCGGCCCTGCGCGGCCAAGCGCACCAGTGCTGGGCCGAGCAAGCGCCACTCCAGGATGCCTGGCTGGGGCGCCAGCACCTCGGTCAGCGATCGGCTGGGCCAGCCGCCGCCGGGCAACGCGCGGTCGAGTCGCTCCCATCCCGTCGGCTGCGTCGCCGTGGTCAGCTGGCCGAGCTCGCTGCCGCGCCAGAGGCCGGGCAGGACGACAGGGGGTGTGGCGGATGACGGTGCGCCAGGTTGCCCAGAGAGGTGGAGTGAGGTGCTCATATGAATACTGTTGTTTTATACAGTATTCATGGTGACCACTAGGCTAAGTAGGTTTTTTTGTCGCTCAGGCCGAAGCACGCACCGGCTTGCGGCGTGGCGATAGCCACCCAATGACAAAGCCGATGATCAGCGCAAGGATGGGATCGGTGGTTTCTGCCACCCGGTTTGGCATGAAAACCTGCGCCGCCTCGATGGCGCCCAGGCAGATGGCGACGGCGCTGGCCGCTGGCACCGGGCGGGCGCCGTTGGCAGTCATGAAAACGATCAATGCACCATAAAAATAAGTCTTCTCAACCAGGTTCAGCAGGTTCACGCCCATGCTGCCTTCCAGCATGCCGGTGAAGGGGATCCAGTGGAAGGCCTGCGGCATGTCCGACAGCGCAAATGGCGCCAGCCCCGAGGCCAACAGGCTCACGAGCATGGCGATGATCAGCACCGGCAAGGCGGCACTGTGCTGGCGCCAGGGCAGGCAGGCAAGTGCCAGGCCCAAGCCCACTGCATTGGTCAATGAAATGCTGGCGCCCACGATCACCAGCTTGGCCCCCAGGATGCACAGGGCCGCCAGGGCCAAGGCCAGGGCTGGCGTGCGCTGGCCGCTGGCGAGTTGCCACAGCTTGAAAAACGCCAGCCAGGCGAGTGCCGTGTGCAGGGCGCGCACGGCATCGAGCTGTGGCGTGCGCACGAGCGGCTTCACGGCATTGATCATGTTCTGCAGATCGATGGTCGGTACCAGCGGAAACCACTGGTAGCCGAGCCACAGCAGCATCAGTACCGCGGGTGCCAGTGCGCGGCCAAGCAGCAGGTTTGCGGAGTCGCCGGTGGCGGCGGGTGCTACCTGATGCGCCAGCAAGGCTGCTGCCACGCCGAGCAGCATGCCGCCCGCATTGGCAACCACATCGCCCAAGGCCGGTACCCGGCTTGGCAGCCATAGCTGCGCCAGTTGCAAGACCAAGGCCAGCAGCAGACCCAGGGCGAGCAGCAACACCCATTGGCCCGTGACGCGGCCGTGCCGCTGGCCGCGGCAGAGCAGGGTGGCAACAAAGCCGTAGGGGGCGAACAGCAGCAGGTTGCCCACCAGGTCGCCACGGCCCATGTGCAGATCGGGCTGAGTGAACAAGAGCAGCCCCTGGCGCAGCCAGTGCCCATTGGCCGAGAAGTTGAACGGGTAAAGCGAGCCGTAGCTGATGAGCACGGCGACCAGCAGCAGGATGGCTCGCATGCGCGTTGGTGCTCTACAGCCGGTGCAAGCGCTCTAGCGCCGCGCGCAGCGTCTCGTCCTTCTTGGCAAAGCAGAAGCGCACCACGCGCTGGTCGAAGCCGTCGCCATAGAAGGCCGACAGCGGTATGGCGGCCACGCCGATCTCGCGCGTGAGCCATTGGCAGAAATCGGCCTCGTTCAAGTTGCTCACGGCCGAGATGTCCACGCACTGAAAGTAACTGCCGGTGCTGGGCAGCAGCTTCAGGCGCGAGCCCTCCAGCCCCTGGCGGAACAGATCCCGCTTGGCCTGGTAGAAGGCGGGCAGCTGCAGATAGGGCGCGGGGTCTTGCAGGTACTCTGCCAGGCCGTACTGCATGGGCGTGTTGACGGTGAACACGTTGAACTGGTGCACCTTGCGGAACTCCGCCGTCATGGCCGCCGGCGCTGCCACGGTGCCCACCTTCCAGCCCGTGACGTGGAAGGTCTTGCCAAAGCTGGAGACGATGAAGGCGCGCGCCGCCAGGCCGGCAAAGCGCGCGGCGCTCTGGTGCTGGGCGCCGTCGAACACCATGTGCTCGTACACCTCGTCGCTGATCAGGAGCACGTTGGTGGGCGCCAGCAGCTCTTCGAGCTGGCGCATGTCCTGCTCGTTCCAGACCGTGGCGCTGGGGTTGTGCGGGCTGTTGATGATCAGGAGGCGCGTGCGCGGCGTGATGGCGGCGGCGATCTTTGCGAAGTCGGGACTGAAGCTGCCCGGTGTGAGCGGTACGCGCACCACCACGCCGCCGGCCAGCTCGATGTTGGGCACGTAGCTGTCGTAGCAGGGCTCGAGCACGATGACCTCGTCGCCCGGCTGCACGCAGGCCAGGATGGCGGTGAGAATCGCCTGCGTGGCTCCGGCCGTAATGGTGATTTCGGCGTTTGCGTCGTACTGGCGTGCGTGGAGTGCTTCTATTTTTGATGCAACGGCCTGGCGCAGGGCGGGCACGCCGGCCATCGGCGGGTACTGGTTGTGGCCGGCCTGCATGGCGCGCGTGACGGCGTCCACCAGCTTCGGTTCACAGTGGAAGTCTGGAAACCCCTGGCCCAGGTTCACGGCCTGGTGTTCATGCGCCAGGGCCGACATGACGGTGAAGATGGTCGTGCCCACATGCGGCAGGCGGCTGGGGAAGGCGGGGGGCGTGAGCTGGTTCATGTCGTGATCAGAGTTCGTAATCATGCACATGGCCGTTCATGGCGCGGGCAATCAGGTCGCGGCTCAGGCGGTCGCTGAGCAGCTCGGCGAATTTGTAGACGAAGTTGCGCAGGTAGGCGCCGCGCTTGAAGGCCACGCGTGCCACGCTCTGGCCGAACAAATGGCCCACGGGCCGCACCACCAGGTCGCCCACGGGGTCGTCGCGCATGGCCATCTCGGCGACTATGCCTATGCCCAGCCCCAGGCGCACGTAGGTCTTGATGACGTCGGAGTCGATGGCCTCAAGCACGATGCGCGGCTGCAGCTTGCGCGTGGCGAAGGCCTGGTCGATCTTGCCGCGGCCGGTGAACGAGGGGTGGTAGGTGATGAGCGCCTCGTGCGCGATGTCTTCCAGGCCGATGCGCTCCTTCTGCGCCAGCGGGTGGCCGGGCGGCAGCACCAGCACATGCTGCCACTCATAGCAGGGCAGGGTGACGAGATCGGGGTATTCGGCCAGCGATTCGGTGGCCATGCCAATCTCGACCACCTCGTCGATCACCATGCGCGCCACCTCGTGCGGCGTGGCCTGGTGCAGGCTGATGTTCACCTTGGGGTAGGCCTCGCGCAGTTTTGCCACGGGCATGGGCAGCACGTAGCGCGCCTGGGTGTGGGTGGTGGCAATGGCCAGGGTGCCGCTGTCTTGCGCGCTGTACTGCTCGCCGATGCGCTTGAGGTTGCCCACCTCGCGCATGATGAGTTCGATGCTCTTGAGCACATGCTGGCCCGGCTCGGTCACGCGCTTGAGGCGCTTGCCGTGGCGCGCAAAGATGTCCACGCCCAGCTCGTCTTCCAGCTCGATGATGGCCTTGGACACGCCAGGCTGTGAGGTGTGCAGCGCCTTGGCGGCCTCGGTCAGGTTGAGGTTGCGCCGGGCGGCCTCTTGCACAAAGCGGAATTGGTGCAGATTCATAACTGATTATGGCTAAAGAATCGCCAAATTATGCCGCATGAATCTAAGGAGTGTTTCAGGTGCGTGATCCTAGATTCGGTGGTTGAACGCGCTCGCCAGTGTCGTGATCGGCGTGCCAGGCAAGGCGTGACGACGCTGCGGGCTATTGCCCGCCAGGAGGAGCAACGCCGCATGGTGCGGTGAGCGCGGTGCTGGCGAGCGCGTAGCGCTCTCACCCAACAGGTGAACGGCAGCGAAGCAGGGGACGTCAATATCCATGCGGCTTTCCAAAAGGTTGCAAGCGGTCAACTGCCGAATCTAGGGTGATATGGCCTCGCTCGCAATCGCGGCCATCAGCGCCGTCATGCGTGCGTCTTCACCTATGGGGGCTTGCAAGCGGAGCTGGACATGGGGATAGGCCTGGCCCAGTTCCTGCACCATGCGCGGCAGATCTTCGCGCACATGGCGCCCGGCACCGACGAACAGGGGGACGATGGTCACACTGCGCATGTCCAGCGCAGCCAGCTCCTGCAGCGCTGCCGCCAGGCTTGGGGCGCACAGCTCCAGATAGGCGCAGCGTACCGGCATATCTGGCCGATCCTGCTGGATATATGTGCGCACGGCTTCGATGGGGCGGCGCCAAAGCGGGTCGCGTGAACCGTGGGCCAGCAGGATGATGGCATGCGGGGCAGGGCAGGTATTCAAGGTTTCCTCTTGGAGCGAACGGTTCGTCAGCGCCTGAGCACCAGCCAGCCAAAGGCGGCCAGCGACAGCAGGGAATAGATCAGGCCCGGCGCCGCGGCCGTGAGCCAGGGCGACCAGTTCTGCAGGTTGCCGGCAAAGCCGAAGACGTTGTTCAGCAGGAAAAAGCTGATGCCCGCCATGACGCCGCCAAACACATAGCCGGCAATGCCGCCGGAGCGGAAATGCAGGTAGGCAAAGGGCAGCGACAGCACCACCATGACCAGGCAGCTCAAGGGGTAGAACACCTTGCGCCAGAACTCGATTTCGTAGCGCTGCGCGGCCTGGCCGTTGGCTTCGAGGTGGCGGATGTAGTGAAACAATTCTATGGTTGCCATCTTGTCCGGCTTCAGCAGGGACGCAGCCACCATGTCGGGGCTGATGCGCGTCGGCCAGAGCAGGCTGGGTTCCTGCAGCTTCGTCATGCCGATGTCGTCGCTGGCCTGCTGCTGGAACACTGTGCGCTGTACCTGCTGCAGATTCCAGCCTGCTGCATTGGCTGCAAATTGGGCTCGATCGGCGGTGGTGGTCGCGGCGATGCGGCCGCGGGCATCGAACTCAAATACCCGCACGCCGCGCATGTCGCCGTTGCCGTCGATGGCACCAACGTTGACGATGTACGAATGCTCTCCTTCGCGCTCCTTGAGCCAGGCGCCGGTGGCGCCGGTACTGATCTGGCCCAGCCCGCGTGCCTTCACCAGGGCGGCGGCACGTTCGCTCAGCGGCGATAGGTAGTCGCCCACGGCAAAGGTGACGCCGACAAAGAAAGCCCCCAGCAACAACAGCGTGCCCAATGCCCGCCCCGGGCCCAGGCCGCTGGTGCGCAGAATGGTGAATTCCGAGCTTTGTGCCAGCCGCGCCATGACGAAGATGGTGCCGATGAGCACCGTGATCGGCAGCAGCTCGTACAGGTGCTGCGGCAGGCCCAGGGTCACGAACAGCAGCGCGTGCGTGAGCTGATAGCTCAAGCCCGGACGTCCCACCCAGCGCAGCTCGTCCACCAGATCGAAGAAGAAAAACAGCGCCAGAAAAGCCAGGGTGACGAATGCCACGCTGACGATGACCTCGCGATAAATGAAGCGGCGGATGGTTTTCATGCAACGCTCCGGCGTGGCAGCAGGGCGCGCAGCGTCCAGTGGTTGTGGCGCGCTGCCACCATCAGCAGGCCCAGCGCCAGCGTGCCACCATGGAGCAGCAGCATGAACGGCAGCACGCCTACCTTGCCAACCTCCACCCAGGCCTGGCCCACGGACATGAGGTTGTAGTACACCACGAAGGCCAGCAGCGCGAACACCAGGCTGGTGCTGCGGTGGGCACGCGGATTGACGATGGCCACGGCGAGCCCGAGCACGACGAAGTTGATGGCGGCGAACGCCGTGCCCAGGCGCCAGCCCAGCTCGGCTTGCGACTGCAATTGCGGATCACGCGCCAGTTCCCAGGTGTCGCGTGTCTTGATGGCGCTCGCTTCGGCGCTGCCTTGCCCGCCACCGTCGATCACCGTGCCGTATTCGGTAAATGCGCTGATGCGCAACCCGGGTTTGTCGTGAAAGGTTTCCAGCCGTTGGCCGTTGTGCAGCAGCACCAGGCGCTCGCCGTTGCGTAGCTCCAGACGTGCGCTTTGCGCGGAAGTCACGGTTTGGCTTTGCTTTTCGCGCGTGGCAATGAACACGTTGTTGGCGGCGTTGGCGTCGGGCGTATCCTTGTCGATGAAGAACACGCGCGTGCCGTTGGCCGATTCTTGAAACTCGCCAGGCGCAACGCGATCGACGTCGCTGCGCTGCTCGTACTGAATTTTGAGCTCCTGGATCTGGCGATTGGCCCATGGCCAGACCACCAGTGACAGTGTCGCAATCACCAGCATCACCGGCCAGGAAAAGCGCAGCAGCGGCGCCAGCAGGCTCAGCAGGCCGCGCCCGGCCGAAAACCAGATCGCCATTTCACTGTCGCGATACATGCGCGACAGTGTGCCGACCACGGTGATGAACAGGCTGAGGCTCAAAATCGTGGGCAGCTGGCCCAGCACCGTGAAGCCCATGACCAGCATCACGTCGGCGGGCGCCACACTGCCGCGTGAAGCCTGCCCCATTGTGCGGATCAACATCATGGTCATGACCACGGTGATGAGCACCACCAGGGTCGCACCGAAGCTGCGGGCCAGCTCCTTGCGTATGGATGAATCGAATAACATTGTCTGGAAGGAAAACGCCGATTATGAACTTCGAACTCAAGACGCTTTCGCTATCTGCCGCTGCTGCTCACAAATGTGATTTGCTGGTACTGCTGGTGCCCGAGGGCTTCAAGCCGCAGGCCGATGACTTGTCCACTCTCGCGGCTGCCGCGATCAAGCAAGGCGACCTGGAGCCCAAACCGGGCAAGCTGCTGTCGATCTATACACCTGCAGGCATTGCCGCGCGCAGGCTGGTGCTGCTGGGCTGCGGCAACGGCGGCGCCCATGCCGTGCGCCAGGCGGTGCTGGCGCTGGCGACGACCTTGAAAACGCGCTCCATCAAGCGCGCGGCAGTGGTGTTTGCCATGGATTGCGCGGCCGGCGCGGTGGGCGCCGCCGTTTGCAGCATGGCGGAGGCCGGCTATGTCTACACCGCAACAAAACCGAAGGCCGAAGCGCCCGCCCTGTCTCGGGCCACGCTGGGCGTGACCGATGACGCAGCCGTGCAGCAGGAATTTGCAACCGCCGCGGCCCTTGCCGTGGGCATTGAATATGCGCGCGACTGGGCCAATCGCCCTGCCAACCACGCCACGCCGACCCTGATCGGGGACGCAGCCAAGGCGCTGGCCAAGCATGCAGGCATACAGTGCAAGCTGCATGGCCCGGCGCAGGTGGCCAAGCTGGGCATGGGCGCCTTTCTGGCGGTGGCGCAGGGGTCGGATCAAGCGCTGCGTTTCATAGAGCTGCGTTACGACGGCGCGGCGCGCGCGCAGGCGCCGGTGGTCTTGGTGGGCAAGGGCATCACTTTTGACACTGGCGGCATCTCGCTCAAGCCTGCGGCCGAGATGGACGAAATGAAGTTCGACATGGGCGGCGCGGCCAGCGTGTTGGGCGTATTCCGCGCCTTGGCCGAAATCAAGCCAGCCATCAATGTGATTGGCTTGATTCCAGCGTGCGAAAACATGCCCGATGGCAAGGCCGTCAAGCCTGGCGACGTGGTGACGAGCATGAGCGGCCAGACCATAGAAATACTGAATACCGATGCCGAGGGGCGCCTGGTGCTGTGCGATGCGCTCAGCTACGCGGCACGCTTCAAACCTGCCGCCATGATCGATATTGCGACGCTCACCGGCGCCTGTGTCGTGGCGCTGGGGGGGCTGCGCAGCGGGCTGTTTGCGTCCAGCGACGAACTGGCCGCGCGCCTGGTGGCGGCGGGTGATGCCGCGCTTGACCCCTGCTGGCGCATGCCGCTGGACGATGAATATGCAGAGGGGCTGAAGAGCAATTTTGCCGATGTGGCCAACGTTGCGGGGCGTGCCGGTGGCGCCATTACCGCGGCCAAGTTTTTGCAGCGTTTCGTGGGCGATATCCCATGGGCGCATCTGGATATTGCCGGCACGGCCTGGAAAGGCGGCGCCGCCAAGGGCGCCACGGGGCGCCCCGTAGGGCTGCTGCTGCACTACCTGCTGGGCATGGCAGGCGCACCGACGGCCAGGCGCAAAACAGCAGCGCCCAGGCGCGCGCGTGCGGCCTGATGCTTGTTGCTTGCACGAGGCAATGAAAGCGCATGACCGAGATCGCATTTCATTTCAACGCGCCGGACAAGCTGCTGCATGCGTGCCGTCTGGCGCGCAAGGCCACGCGCCAGAATGTTCGCCTGGTGATCACGGCCAGCCCGCAGGACTTGCAGCGTCTCGACCGCATGCTGTGGGCGCTGGGGCCAACCGATTTTGTTGCACACTGCCTGGACGATGCGGATGGGGAGATGCGGCAGAGTTCTCCGGTACTGCTGGCAACCGATCCGCTGGCGGATGGCCCGCGCGAGTTGCTGGTCAATCTTGCCGACCAGGTGCCCCAGGGGTTTGAGCAGTTTGCCAGGCTGGTAGAGGTGGTAAGCCAGTCCGACCAGGCTGATCGCAGCCGCGCACGCGAGCGCTGGCGCCACTATGCGGCCCAGGGCCATGTCATTGTTCACCATGACCTTGTACAGCGAGAGAGAGCCTGAATGACCACCCCGCCCAAGACGCCACCGCGCTTCGTGCCCACGCTCACCGACGTGGTGCATCTGCCCGATACACCACGTCGGTTTGTCGGCGCCGCAAGCCATCCGTCCCAGGAAGCTGCGTCTGCGGCGGCAGCTGTCGATTCGGCACCGCAAGCATTGAGGTTCAAGCCGGTGCACGATAGCGAGTCCGGCGCTCGTCGCGATTTCCCCGGGGGCATAGAGGAGCACGTAGTTCACCGCGTCATGCAGCGTGTTGACCTGGTGCTGGATCAGCGCCTGCGCGAGGCCATCGCGCAGGTGATTCAGGAGCAGACCCGCTCCATGGTTCCACGCCTGCGCGAAGAGGTGGAGTCGGTGGTACGCCATGCGGTCTACGAGGCAGTGGCGGATGAACTCGCCGGCAATGCACTATGAGGGGTTGACCGGGTATCTCCCAATGCGATTTGGTTGCTCTTTTTTGTGTTCCCTGGTGGAGCTACCCCAAAATTGCGATATGTTCCACTGCGTTGGACAACCCCATCTTTCCAGCGTTTTTTCTGAATTGGAGACATTCATGCAACTGAAGTTGAAATTGACCGTGGCTGCAGCCATCGCCGTGGTTGCTGCAGGCGCCGCTGCCCAAGAGGTGGTGAGGATCGGCAACGTCGCTCCGATGTCGGGTCCGCAGGCGCACTATGGCAAGGACATCGAAAACGGCGTCCGCATGGCCATCGATGACATGAACGCCCAGGGCGTCGTCATTGGCGGCAAGAAGGTCAAGCTGGAACTGTTGAACGAAGACGATGCATCCGACCCCAAGCAGGGCACGGCAGCCGCGCAGAAGCTGTGCGACGCCAAGGTCGCGGGCGTGATCGGCCACCTGAATTCGGGCACCACCATTCCGGCATCCAAGGTCTATAACGATTGCGGCATTCCCCACATCACCGGCGCAGCCACCAACCCAAACCTGACCAAGCCCGGCTACAACACCACGTTCCGCATCATCGCCAATGACAATGCGCTGGGTGCAGGCCTTGCCGTGTATGCGGCGGAAACGCTCAAGCTCAAGTCCGTGGCCGTGATTGATGACCGCACGGCCTATGGGCAGGGCCTGGCCAATGTCTTCAAGCGTGCTGCCGCGGAAAAGGGCATCAAGGTGGTCGACGAACAGTTCACCACAGACAAGGCCACTGACTTCATGGCCATTCTGACGGCCATCAAGGCCAAGAACCCGGACGGCGTCTTTTTCGGCGGCATGGATCCACAGGGTGGCCCGATGCTGCGCCAGATGGAACAGCTAGGGATGACCAACGTGAAGTATTTTGGCGGTGACGGCATCTGCACCACCGAGCTGCCCAAACTCACTGGGGGCGCCAAGACAATTGGCAACGTCGTCTGCGCGGAGGGCGGTGCATCGCTGGCCAAAATGCCCGGCGGCCTGGCGTGGAAGAAACGCTATGACGCCAAGTATCCTGGTCAGTACGTGCTCTACGGCCCTTACAAATACGACGCCACCATGCTGCTCGTCGATGCCATGAAGCGCGCGGGCTCCTGGGATCCCAAGGTCTACATCCCCGAACTGCTCAAATCCAACTACAAGGGCGTGACGGCAAACATCGCGTTTGAACCCAACGGTGAATTGAAGAACCCGGCCATCACCTTGTACATGTACAAGGACGGCAAGAAAGAGCCGTTGAACTGATCGGCTGGCCATGGCGGACGGCGCATGTCTGTGCCGCTATCGAGAGGAAAAGGGGCTTCGGTGAAGCCCCTTTTCCATTGCTGGCAACGCCGTATCGGGGCCGCGCTATCGGCGCACCTGCAAGGCCCCCGGGTTCACGATGTTGGTGGGCGTGCCCTTGATGTAGTTCACGACATTGTCGAAAGCCGCGCCAAAATACAGTTCGTAGCTGTCTTGCTCCACGTAGCCGATGTGGGGCGTGCAGATGCAGTTTTCCAGCCGCAGCAGCGCGTGCCCCTGCAGGATGGGTTCGCTCTCGAACACATCCACCGCCGCCATGCCTGGACGCCCGCGGTTCAGTGCTGCCAGCAGCGCGTCGGTCTCGACAAGTTCGGCCCGTGATGTGTTGACGAGCAGCGCAGACGGCTTCATGTGCGTCAGGTCTTCCAGCGAAATCATGCCTCTTGTCTCGTCGGTCAGCCGTAGATGCAGCGACACCACATCGCACTGCGAGAAGAATTCAGCCCGGGTGCTGGCCACCTGCAGTCCATCGCTCAAGGCCTGCGCGCGAGAAGCTTCGCGCCCCCAGACGCGCACATTCATGCCGAATGCGCGGCCGTAGCCAGCCACGATTTGTCCGATGCGGCCATAGCCCCAGATGCCCAGGGTCTTGCCGCGCAGAACGCTGCCCAGCCCGAAATTGGCCGGCATGGAGGCAGCGCGCAGACCCGACTGCTGCCAGGCGCCATGCTTGAGGTTGGAGATGTACTGCGGCAGCCGGCGCATGGCCGCCATGATGAGCGCCCAGGTCAGCTCCGCTGGCGCCACGGGTGAGCTCACACCTTCGGCCACGGCAATGCCGCGCTCGGTGCAGGCCGCCACGTCGATATGGGAGCCTACACGCCCGGTCTGTGCAATCATCTTGAGCCGCGGCAACTTCTCCACCAGCTGGCGCGTGATCTGCGTGCGGTCGCGAATCAAGACGATGACGTCAGCGTCGCGCAGGCGCACCGAGAGCTGCCCCAGGCCCTTCACATTGTTCGTGTAGACCTTGGCTGCATAAGGATCGAGCCGAGCCGCGCAGTGAAGTTTTCGCACTGCATCCTGGTAATCGTCGAGTATTACGATGTTCATGTTGTCAAGTACAGCCCCGCGAAAATGGAACGCGGGCCAATCCATGGCGTCCGTGGAAGCTTGGCTACAAAGCCTTGCGGGTATCGGCGAACATTGTCGTTCATGAGGGATGCAAAAAGCTGCACCACTCTAAAATCCAGTCGCTATGGACACATGGGTTGCACGTGTGCTTACACCTTTTTGTTGAACGCTGCATCTTTCGGGGCAGTAGAGTCGTTACCAATGGGGCGTGATAGGCACACCGTTCCACTTCCACATTCAGAACCTATCAATCGTGATGATGAAACTTGATCTTCTGCGCCATTTGCTTGGCGCGCGCCGTCTCCTGGCGGCGGGTATGGCCGCAGCGCTGGGCGCGGCAGCCGGCGCGGCCCATGCGCAGGCTTACGTGAATGCCACTGTCGGTGGGCAGATCGCCCCCGGTGTGTATGGGCGAGTGGATATCGGCAACGGCGGGCCTCCGGCGTTGCTGTATCCACAGCCCGTGGTGATTGCTCCACCGGCCCTCGCCGTGCCGCGCGCTCCCATCTATATGTATGTGCCTCCGGGCCATGCCAAGCACTGGTCCAAGCACTGCGCGCGCTATGCCGCCTGTGGCCAGCCGGTGTATTTTGTGAAAGAGCGCCCGCGCGCCCGCGGCCATTTCCGTGACCATGACTACGATCGTTATGAAGGGCGCCGTTACAAGGACAAACATCATCATGAACGCGGCCATGACGATAACCGCCGTGGTCGCGGGCATGGGCGTCATGATCGCTGATTCCTTATTGGCAATGCGCCGGTGCTTCCAGCGTTAAGCTTGAATCCATGGCGCATGTCACCTTCTCTCCCCCCTATGTCCCGCCCGGCCAGGTCGCGCAGCAATTGCGTGATCGTGGCTATGCCGTACTGCAGCCACATGACACCGCCACCTGGCTGGGGTGCGAACTTGCCGACCTGCTGGTTCTGGCGCCCGATTGGGCTGATTTGCCACCCGATGAATTTCTGAAGGATGGCGGGCGCTACCGGCGCAGGCGCCATTCCTGCTTCATCGTGGATGGAGATGCGGTGCATCAAACGCCGCACCGTTTCCATTGGCAACCCGTGGAGTACAACGCCCTGCATGGCGGCATGCAGCGCTGGTTTGCGCCCATGCGGGATGCCACCGTGCATACCGCAGCATGGCTCGGCATGATGCGGGCCATGGCCGGTCTGGCACAACAGGCCCTGGCAACCCGACCCGAGCGCTGGTACATTGAGGCGCACCAGTTTCGCATTGACACCGACGGTGGCATCGGACGTCCCACGCCCGAGGGCGCGCACCGCGATGGTGTGGATCTGGTGGCCGTGTTCTTGGTGGGCCGCGAACGGGTAAAGGGAGGTGAGACCCGCATCTTCGAAGCCAGCGGGCCCAAGGGGCAGCGCTTTACGCTCAGCGAGCCCTGGTCGGTGCTGTTGCTCGATGATGCGCGCATGATTCACGAGACGACCCCGATTCAACCCGAAGGCGAGCACGGCTGGCGTGACACCTTGGTGCTGACTTGCCGCCGGGGTGGCTTCCTGCAGGATGCAGGTCAATAATTGACGCGCATCAACCCAGAAGGAGTGACAAGGGGTCACACTGGTATGCATCGGAGGACTCTATGCCCGACACCCATTTCAACGAGGAGGTTTCATGTTCAAGCACATTCTGATTCCCGTCGATGGTTCAGAAACATCCACGCAGGCCGTGGCCAAGGCGGCAGGCTTGGCCAAGACGTTTGGCAGCACGGTGACGGCCTTGTACGTCATCGACCCCTACCCATTCACCGGCGTTGGCGCCGATTTCGCCTACGGCCAGGAACAGTACTTGAGCGCGGCCACGGCCGAGGCCAATGCGGCGCTCGATGCTGCCAAGGCTGCCCTCATGCAGGCCGGGGTGAGCAACGTGAACACCACGGTGGGCGAGGGGCACGCCGTGCATGACGGCATACAGCGCGCCGTGGAAAGCACGGGTGCCGATCTCATTGTCATTGGCTCGCACGGCCGCCGTGGCCTGGAAAAGCTGGTGCTGGGCAGTGTCACGCAAAAGGTGCTGAACGTGGCCCATGTACCGGTGCTGGTGGTGCGCGGATAAGCGCCAGTACCCTGGCCTTGAATTGGAACGGCTCCCATGGGAGCCGTTCCTGTTTTGGGCGGTGGGCTTGCTACTCGATCTTCGCGCCCGAGGCTTCGACGATGCCCTTCCACTGCACGTACTCGTTCTTGAGCAGGGTGGCCAACTGCTCCGGCGTCATGGCCAGTGGTTCGGCGCCCTGGGCGTGGATGGCGGCCTTCACGTCGGCCGTGGCCAGCAGCTTGTTGATCTCGGTGTTGAGCGTGTTGACCACGGTGGCGGGCGTGCCGGCGGGGGCGAAGACGCCGTACCAGGTGCTCACGTCAAAGCCCTTGAAGCCCGACTCTGCCACCGTCGGCACGTCCGGCAGCGATGAGCTGCGCTTGGCGGACGTGACAGCCAGCGGGCGCAGCTTGCCGGCCTTGATCTGCCCTATGGCGGATGGCAGTGAGGACACCAGCAGATCCACGTTGCCGGCCAGTGCATCCATGAGCGCCGGGTTCGAGCCCTTGTAGGGTACATGGCTGAGTTTGATGCCTGCCGCCTTCTCGAACAGGTCGCCGGCCAGGTGGATGGAGGTGCCATTGCCGGGCGAGCCGTAGGTGACGGTGCCGGGTGCGGCCTTGGCTGCGGCCACCACATCGGCCAAGGTTTTGTACTTGGAACTGGCGCTGGTGGCAATGATCACGGGCGTATAGGCCACATGGGCCACGGCCGTCAGGTCTTTGGTCGGATCCCATGGCAGGTTCTTGTACAGCCAGGGGCCGATGACCAGATTGTCCTTCTGGCCCATGACCAGGTCATAACCCGTGGGCGCGGCCTTGGTGGCCTCGGTGATGCCAATGGTGCCGCCCGCGCCGGGCCGGTTGTCGGCCACGACAGTCCACTTGTTGGCATCGGCGAGCTTTGCAGACACGAGGCGCGCCAGGATGTCGGTGCCGCCGCCGGGCGGGAAGGGCACGATCATGCGTATGGCCTTGGTGGGGTAGGCAGCGGCAGGCGCTTTGCCCTGGGCCTGAGCGCCGCTGGCAGCCAGGGCGCAGGCGAGGGCGGCGAACGGGAGGATATGTCTACGAAGCATCGGGAAAGTCTCCGGGGAGGCCGAGAAAAAGCCGGTGCAGTGCACCGGCTGTGTATCGGGCGGGCGCCACGATGGCGCGTCCGCTGCGCTGGCAGTTACATGCGCTCAAAGATGGCGGCGATGCCCTGGCCGCCGCCGATGCACATCGTCACCAGGGCGTAGCGGCCCTGGATGCGCTGCAGTTCATACAGCGCCTTGACGGTGATCAGCGCACCCGTGGCGCCAATGGGGTGGCCCAGCGAGATGCCCGAGCCATTGGGGTTGACCTTGGCCGGGTTGGCGCCCAGCCCCTTGGTGACGGCGCAGGCCTGGGCGGCGAAGGCCTCGTTGGCCTCGATCACGTCCATCTGGTCGATCTTCATGCCCAGCTTCTTGAGCAGCATCTGCGTGGCCGGCACCGGGCCGATGCCCATGGTCTTGGGCTCCACGCCGGCGTGGGCATAGCCGACCAGGCGCGCCAGCGGCTTGGCGCCGCGGGCCTTGGCCACGCCAGCTTCCATCAGCAGCACGGCGGCGGCGGCGTCATTGATGCCCGAGGCGTTGGCGGCGGTGACGGTGCCGTTTTCCTTCACGAACACCGGCTTGGCCTTCTGGAAGTCCTCCAGCTTGGCGCCGGGGCGGAAATGCTCATCCTTGTCGAAGGCCACCTCGCCCTTGCGGGACTTGAGCATCACCGGGACGATCTGATTCTTGAAGCGGCCCTCGGCCCAGGCCTTCTCGGCGCGGTGGTGGCTTTCCAGCGCCAGCGCGTCCTGCTCCTCGCGCGTGATGTGGTGCTCGGCGGCCACGTTCTCGGCCGTCACGCCCATGTGGATGGTGTGGAAGGGGTCGTGCAGCGCGCCGACCATCATGTCCACCATCTTCGTGTCGCCCATGCGGGCGCCAAAGCGCGTGGCCAGGCTGGCGTAGGGCGCGCGGCTCATGTTCTCGGCGCCGCCGCCGATGGCGATGTCGCAGTCGCCCAGCAGGATGCTCTGGCTGGCGCTGACGATGGCCTGCAGGCCCGAGCCGCACAGGCGGTTGACGTTCATGGCCGGCGTTTCCTTGGCACAGCCACCGTTGATGGTCGCCACGCGCGAGAGGTACATGTCGCGCGGCTCGGTGTTCACCACATGGCCGAACACCACATGGCCCACGTCCTTGCCCTCCACGCTGGCGCGCGCCAGCGCTTCCTTGACGACCAGCGCCGCCAGATCGACGGTGGGCGTGTCCTTCAGGCTGCCGCCAAAGGTTCCGATGGCGGTGCGCACACCGCTGACGACTACAACTTCACGGGTCATGGTTCTCTCCTGCAATGGTGGGTTTCAGGTTGAATTGGGCTTTTACGCCCGGGGGATAATCGTCGCTAGCTATAAAACAAATAGTAAACGGTTTTGAAGGCGGCCGACCTTAGGCGTCGCGCACATCGGCCACCGGGTTGCTGCCGAAGTCCGCGCGTGCAAGCCATGCCAGCACGCGATGCGCCGTCGCCTGCGGACTGGTGAGCATACCGCCCGATTGAAGAGCCGAAAAGCTCTGCACGTCAGGAAATTCGGCGGCGCTTGCGCTGCGCAGCTGCACCTGCATGTCGGTGTCGATCACGCCGGGCGCCAGCGAGCACACCTTGGCGCCATGGGGCTTGGCGGCCTCGTCCAGCGCCAGGCAGCGCGTGAAGTGATCCAGGCCCGCCTTGGCGGCGCAGTAGGCCGACTGCGAAGCCATGGCGCGGCGGCCCAGGCCGGAGGAGATATTGAGTACCTTGCGCGCAACGCTGTGAGAAGACGCGCTCCAGGCCTCCGTCGCGCCAAGAAAGGCCGCCGTGAGCAGCATGGGCGCCTCCAGCCCCACGCGCAGGGCGTTGGCCTGCGCCGCCATGTCCTCGGCACTGGTGCAGGCCGACAGCGGGGCGATACGCGGGATCACGCCGGCGTTGTTGATCAGCGTGGCGCTGGCATAGCGGCCGGCGGGTTGCGCGCTGAGCCAGGCATGCAGCCGCTGTGCGGCCGGCGCGGGCTGGGACAAATCGATGCTCCATTGCTCCAGGCTGGCGCCTGCGGGGATGCTGGCGCCAAGCCCGGGCTGGGTGTGGCGTGCCATGCAGATCAGCGTGTGGCCGGGTTGCAGCAGCTGCTGTGCCAGGGCCAAACCCATGCCGCGCGAGGTGCCGGTGAGGATGTACAGGTGTTGGCTCATCCCCGCATGGTAGCCGCCCCGGGGCGGGCATCGATCAAAACGGCGGTTCCGATAGGTAACTGCACTCTTCGCCGCTGATGGGGTGCATGAATCCGAGCGCGCAGGCATGCAGCAGCAGGCGCGGCGCGTGGGCCTGCGTGGCCGCGTCGGCGTAGAGCATGTCGCCGAGTATGGGGTGGCCCAGCGCGGCCAGGTGCACGCGCAACTGGTGGGTGCGGCCGGTCACCGGTTCCAGCTCCACGCGTGTCGTGTCGTTGGCATGGCCGCGCGCCAGCACACGCCAGCGCGTCAGGCTGGGCTGGCCGCGTTCGGCATCGACGATGCGCAGCGGCCGGCGCTCCCAATCTGCGGCAATGGGCAGGTCGATCATGCTCCAGCCATGGCCATCCACGCTGGCATCGGGCTGCAGCCGGCCCGCCACCACGGCCTGGTAGCGCTTGTGCACCTGGCGCTCGGCGAAGGCCCGGCTCAATGCGCGCTGCATGTGCAGGCTGCGCGCCATCAGCACCAGGCCCGAGGTCGGTTGATCGAGCCGGTGCACGATGAGCGCGTCCGGCCACAGCGCCTGGGCTCTGGCGCTCAGGCAATCCTGCTTGTCCGGGCCGCGGCCGGGTACGCAGAGCAGCCCCGCCGGTTTGTCCAGCACCAGCAGGCTGTCGTCGGCATGCACGCAGACCAGGCCTGCGCGGTGCTCAGCGCTCATGGGCGAGGCGATCCACGGTGGCGCAGAGCTCGGCCACATCGTTGGGTTTGTGGATCAAGGCGCGCGCGCCTTCGGCCAGGGCGGCCTGCTCGATGTCTGGCGTGACATAGCCCGAGGCCAGCGCCACGGGCAGATCGGGCCTGATGGCACGGGCCGCACGCACCAGATCCAGGCCCGAATAGCCGGGCATGTTGTAGTCGGTGACCAGCAGGTCGTAGCGCTCGGGTGCGGCGCGCAGCGCGTCCGTGGCCTCATGCGGGTCGGTGAAGCCGCTGA
>JAFEER010000267.1 GCA_018240985.1 Pseudomonadota bacterium | reverse complement strand
GCGATCCAACGCATTTGATCTTCATTCACCTTAGGTGGCCTGCCTGCTCCTTCTTTTGCCAAAAGACCGTTTTGGCCAGATTCTGCAAACGTCGCTACCCAACCAAATACCGCACGAGTAGAAAAACTAAAAAAATGAGCCACCTCAGAAACAGGCCACCCGCTGCGAACCATCTTTACGCCCTGGATTCTGTTCCATTGCTGCTCCATGCGACGTGACGTAAAAACAGGTTTTTGAGGGAGTTCGTGTTTCATGGATGTATTATAAACAATATACCCAATAATGTGAACTAATTTTGTTTATTTCTTAGTATCCAGCAAGATGAAATCGCCTACTTTTAGGGATGCGTCGAATTTGAATTTGTACCACTGCACTTTGCTGTGGGTGGTTGCCAAGGCATAACTCATAAATATTTTCTAACGGCCAAATTCAGCCGCCGCCGTAGGCGGTCGGCTGCGATGAATTGTTAGGCATTTCATTTAATATCTCAAGAGGCAGCAATTCGTGCGTAAGATTTTCAAAAACCATCTCGTTTAATTTTTTAAAATCTTCTTTTTCTGCTTCTGAATTTGATCCTTGCGCAATAGAAAGCCAGAGGGCAAATAATTCATCAATCAACCCTTTCGTTTTTTGAGAAATTGATAGCAAATCCATATCTGCCGGGTAGCCATATTTTTCATTGGTTTCGTTGTCACCAGCCCATAGTATGTCACCGCCCCAATCGAGAAAGTATCTTAGCTTCATGGTTTCTTGCCTAACACTTGAATTAGGCGGCAATTGGGCCACCCAAAAGATATTGTACTGACCGATCGGTGAGAATTTCGATTTGATCCTCGTTAAACCCGACCCACTCGCAGATTTGATTCATGGCTGGAAACCAGCGCTTTGTGAGGAGATCGTTTAGCCGTTCGGGATAAATCCGTTGCTTTGCCTCTGCGGTAAGGAACGGAGGCAGAAAGCAGTAGGCAATACATTGGAGTCCAAGCGCGGCTTTGTCCAAGAAAAATAGCCAAAACGGAAACTGCTCATCAAGGGCATACACGAACTCTCGAACTTCCTCCATCTCGAACAGCTCTTCCGATGTCTCGTTGTAGCCGTGGAACGCTAGATCGACTGATTCGAAGTACTGTAACGCGGTATTTTGCGATGCGATAAGCGCGCGCAAAGCTTCAACCACAGAGGTTACGTCTTTGGTAGTGACTTCAGCTCGGCTAATAATAATTATTGGTGAGAACAAGTGCCCCCCGCTTTGCTGCCTAGCTCCAATTATATTGGATACACACCTGATCGGTCTGGCCTGTAGAGTTGAGGAATACAAAGGTCATATCTGGAAATCATTCCGTCATTGACCGTGAATACTATTACAGCCTCATTGGCACCTTGCTTCATGTAAGCGCAAGGACGATCTGCATCGCCAGCTTGCGTGATGCCAATTTCAACTCGAACTTTTGATTGCGGGTTGTTGGCGGCGTGCACTTTGACAGTTTTCATCTTGGCCCGAAGATAGTCTACTATTGCCTCTTTGCTTTGCAACTCTTCAAATACCCATTGCGATGCATACTTTGCGTCCGGCGCAAGGAGAGCAAGAAATTCTGTTGCATCAAGACGATTCCATGCGCGGGCGAAAGTAATAGCCGCCTCTTTTTCGGTAAGTTCCATACACTTTCCTGTACGCCCTAGGTTTAGACGACGCGCATCCTAGCGCAAAAAGTCTGATAATACAATACATTTCGTAGCATCTAGAGCCAAACCCTGTACGCGCATTGTTTAGGCAAACTAAAATTTTCCGGATGACCTCGCTTCCCCGCTCCGCTCCTGTGCCGTCCGATTCGGCGGATGCTGGCTCGGCTGTTGCACCGCCGCCCAAGTTGCTCGACCGGAGGCGCATCCATCTGCGTACACGGCACTACAGCATACGCACCGAAGAGGCGTATGTGGATTGGGCGCGGCGCTTTATCTTGTTCCATCGCAAACGCCACCCGCAGGAGATGGGTGCGCCCGAGGTAGAGGCGTTTTTGAGTCATCTGGCGGTGGAGCGTAATGTGTCGGCTTCCACGCAAAACCAGGCCAAGGCGGCGCTGCTGTATTTGTACAAGCAGGTGCTGGGGATGGATTTGCCTTGGCTCGATGAGGTGGTGCAGGCGCGGCGCCCCAAGCGCTTGCCGGTGGTGCTCACGCCTTCTGAGGTGCGTGAGTTGCTTTTGCACACGGCGGGCACGCCGCCATTCATTTGCCGCGCATTTATTGCAGGCGGGATATGACATTCGGACGGTGCAGGAGCTGTTGGGCCATTCCGATGTGAGCACGACGATGATTTACACCCATGTGCTCAACAAGGGAGGGCGGGGGATTTTGAGCCCGCTGGATGCGTTGTGAAAATCAGGAAGCGGCGGGCGTTGCTTGGCCCAAAACTTCGGCCATGCGCGTTTGCCAGCCTTTACCGCTGGCGCGCCAGCGTGCGAGCACCTCGGGATCGAGACGCAGGGTGACGGGCTGTTTGTGAACGGTTTGCACGGGACGACCGGCAGAGCGCTTGGCAATTTCCGCGCCGGTGGTCACTCGGCCTTCGCCTGCCAAGGCTTGATCGACGCTGCGCAGCAAGGCGGTCTCAAACTCCAGAGTTTCAGGGTCTTTGGTTTTGGGCATCAAATTTCTCCTTGATGGCTTTGAGCACGGCGGCGCTGATGTTGTCGAATTTGGCCTTGGCATACACCAAAAGCAAGATCACCTCACCCTGCGTGTCTCGGGTATAAAAAATCACTCTGGCGCCGCCACGTTTTCCCATGCCATCGCGAGACCAGCGTACCTTGCGCAGACCGCCGGATTGTGGAATGACGACACCAGCATCCGCGTGGACGGCGATCCAATCGATGAAGGCGTTCCGCTCCTCATCAGCCCATACCTTGGCAGACCAAGCGATGAATTCCGGAGTTTCGATCACCGTCAGCATGGTTTATTGTACATCTAATAATTTTTTTCCACTGCCGAGCAGAGTGCAGAAAGCCCACGGTAGTGGGTCAGTCTATTACCCAGCGCCACATAGAGAAAAGGCCCGTCACCGGGCCTTTCGTCTCGCGCTTGGCTGGGGCTAACACCCCCAGCGTGGCTTACGCCAGCTCATCCATAGGCACGCAGCTGCAGAACAGGTTGCGGTCGCCATACACGTTGTCCACGCGGCCGACGGGTGCCCAGTATTTACCCTTGCGCAGGCTGGCCACGGGGTAGGCGGCCGTCTCGCGCGAGTAGGGGTGGCTCCACTCGGCGGCCAGCAGACTCTCGGCCGTGTGCGGGGCGTTCTTGAGCGGGTTGTCGTCCTTGGGCCAGGCGCCGGTTTCGATCTGGCGGATTTCGCCCCGGATGGCGATCATCGCGGCGATGAAGCGCTCGATCTCGGCCAGGTCTTCGCTCTCGGTGGGCTCGACCATCAGCGTATTGGCCACCGGGAAGGACAGCGTCGGCGCGTGAAAGCCATAGTCAATCAGGCGCTTGGCCACGTCCTCGGCCATCACGCCGCTGGTCTCCTTCAATTGGCGCAAGTCCAGAATGCACTCGTGCGCCACATGGCCGTTGGCGGACGCGTACAGCGTGGGGTAGTGATCCTTCAGGCGCACGCTGATGTAGTTGGCGCTCAGGATCGCCGCCTCGGTGGCGGCAGTCAGGCCCTCGGCGCCCATCATGCGGATGTACATCCAGCTGATGGGCAAAACGCCGGCATTGCCCAGCGGGGCGGCGCTGACAGCTCCTTTTTTAGAAGCGATTCCGGCGCTGGCATGACCCGGCAGGAAAGGCACCAAGTCCTCCACCACGCACACCGGGCCGACGCCGGGGCCGCCGCCGCCGTGCGGGATGCAGAAGGTCTTGTGCAGGTTCAGGTGGCTCACGTCGCCGCCAAACTCGCCCGGCGCGGCCACGCCGACCAGGGCGTTCATGTTGGCGCCGTCCACGTAGACCCGGCCGCCGTGGCTGTGCACGATCTGGCACAGCTCCTTGACCTGGGTCTCGAACACGCCGTGCGTGCTGGGGTAGGTGATCATCACGCAGGCCAGATCCTGGCTGTGCTTTTCGCACTGCGCCAGCAGGTCGGCCATGTCCACGTTGCCGTTGTCGTCGCACTTGGTCACCACCACCTGCATGCCCACCATCTGCGCGCTGGCCGGATTGGTGCCGTGGGCGCTGCTGGGGATCAGGCAGATGTTGCGGTGCCCGTGGCCCTGCGCCTCGTGGTAGGCCTTGATGGCCAGCAGGCCCGCGTACTCGCCTTGCGAGCCGGCGTTGGGCTGCAGGCTGACCCCGGCGTAGCCGGTGGCGGCGCACAGCCAGCGCTGCAGCAGCGCGTCCAGCTCGGCGTAACCCGCGAGTTGGTCGGCCGGGGCGAAGGGGTGCATGTTCGCAAACTCCGGCCAGGTGATGGGGATCATCTCGCTGGTGGCGTTGAGCTTCATGGTGCAACTGCCCAGCGGGATCATGCTGCGATCGAGCGCCAAGTCCTTGTCCGACAGCATGCGGATGTAGCGCAGCATGGCCGTCTCGCTGTGGTGCGTGTTGAACACCGGGTGCGTAAGGAAGCTGCTGGTGCGCTGCAGGCTGGCGGGGATGAGGCTGGCCGTCTGTTCCAGCGCCTCGACGCTGGGCTGTGCGGCGTTGGGGGCAAAGGCCTTCCACAGCAGGGCGAGGTCGGCGCGCGTCGTGGTTTCGTCCAGCGACAGGCCCACGCATTGGCCGCGCAGCAGCCGCAGGTTGGCCCCGGCGGCGACGGCGCGGGCGATGACGGCCTGGGCGGCGTCGCTGCTGCCCATGTCCACCGTCAGCGTGTCGAACGCCGTGGCGTGCAGCGCGGCGCGGCCGAGCTGCTTCAAACCGGCGGCCAGGATGGCCGTGAGGCGCGCCACGCGCTGGGCGATGCGCGCCAGGCCCGCCGGGCCGTGGTAGACGGCGTACATGCTGGCGATGACGGCGGGCAGTACCTGTGCGGTGCAGATGTTGCTGGTGGCCTTTTCGCGGCGGATATGCTGCTCGCGCGTCTGCAGCGCCAGGCGGTAGGCCGGTGCGCCGTGCGTGTCCACGCTCACGCCGACGAGGCGCCCGGGCAGGGAGCGCTTGAAGGCGTCGCGGCAGGCCATGTAGCCGGCGTGCGGGCCGCCTGCGCCCATGGGCATGCCAAAGCGCTGCGTGGTGCCGATGACGATGTCGGCGCCCATCTCGCCGGGGGATTTGAGCAGGGTCAGCGCCAGCAGGTCGGCGGCCAGGATGAAGGCCGCGCCCTTGGCGTGGATGGCGTCGGCGCTGGCTTGCCAGTCGGCCAGCCAGCCGCTGGAGCCGGGGTATTGGTTGATGGCGGCAAAGTAGTCGTCGCCATTGATGGCGGCGATCCATTCATCCGAGGAGCGAACGATCTTGACCGCGAAGCCCAACGGTGCGGCGCGCGTCTGAATGACTTCAATGGTTTGCGGGTGGCAGTCGCCGCTGACGACGATGGAGTCGCCCTTGGCCTTGACCGAGCGCTTGGCCAGCGTCATGGCCTCGGCCGCGGCGGTGGCCTCGTCCAGCATCGAGGCATTGGCGATGTCCATGCCCGTCAGATCGGTCACCATGGTCTGGAAGTTGACCAGCGCCTCCATGCGGCCCTGCGAGATCTCGGCCTGGTAGGGCGTGTAGGCGGTGTACCAGGCGGGGTTCTCCAGAACGTTGCGCAGGATGACGCCGGGGATGTGCGTGCCGTAGTAGCCCTGGCCGATGAAGCTTTTCTTGACCTGGTTCTTGGCTGCAATGGCCTTCAGTTCGGCCAGCGCCTCGGCCTCGGTGCAGGCGGGCGGCAAGTCCATCGGTTTGGTGCGGGCGATGGAGCGCGGCACGATGGAGGACACCAGCGCCTGGCGCGAGGCCTCGCCAATGACGGAGAGCATGTGCGCCTCGTCGGCAGCATCGATGCCGATATGGCGGGGCAGGAATTCGGCGTGGTTTTCCAGCGCGGACAGGGGCAGGGCAGACATGGGGGTGTTTCAGGTCAAATATGCTTGACTAGCAACGAATCTCAGATGGCTTGTCTTACACCCTCCCCCTCTGGGGGAGGGCAGGGGTGGGGGCCAGCGACGCTCGCGCGTCGATGCCGGCAAGATGCCGGCGCTCCGGCCCCCATCCCAACCTTCCCCCAAAGGGGGAAGGAGTCTGAGACAGCTTGCTAATCAAGGCAGGTCAAATATGCTGGTAGCCCTTGCTGGGTGTGCGCGGGCAGCTCATTTTTTTGATGGTTGAGCGTGATGCGTTGGGCGTTCAGCGGCATTGCACTCAACGCATAACGCTCATCGCTCAACGGGAGCGAAGCTCCATCAGGCGTTGGCGGCAAAGTCCTTGTAGGCGGCAGCGTCCAGCAGCGCGTCCAGCTCGGCAGCGTTGCTGAGCTTGACCTTGAAGAACCAGCCGGCGCTTTCCGGGTCGCTGTTGGCCAGCGACGGGTCGGCGCGCAGGGCCTCGTTCACTTCCACCACCTCGCCCGAGACGGGCATGTAGACGTCGGCGGCGGCCTTGACCGACTCGACCACGCCGGCCACGTCGCCCTGGGCGTAGCTCTTGCCCACTTCGGGCAGATCGACGAAGACCACGTCGCCCAGCGCGTCCTGGGCATGTACGGTGATGCCGACGACGGCGGCGCCTGCGTCAGCGGCGTTGACCCACTCGTGATCCTTGGAAAATTTGATGCTCATGGCGATGCTCCGTAAAAGAATGATGATGGGAAGGGGCAGGGCGCACTGTAGCCGCCCTGCAATGGAAGCGAAACGGGGGGTTAGCCGCGGTAATAGCGCGTCGGCACGAAGGGCGTGGGTGCCACCACCATGGTCACGGGCTTGCCGCGCACGATGGCAAAAATCTCGGTGCCAGGCTCGGCGTAGTCGGGCTTGACGTAGGCCAGGGCGACGGGCTGGTTCAGCGTGGGCGACAGCAGGCCGCTGGTGACATGGCCGATATGCTGGCCATCCATGTTCTCCAGTACCGCCGGCTCGCGCACGGGCACGCGCTCCTTGGCGATCAGGCCGACGCGCTTGCGCTTGAGATGGGTTGGGTCGTCGATCTGCGCCAGCACCACGCTCGCACCCGGAAAGCCGCCGGCGCGTGCGCCACCGGTGCGGCGCACCTTCTGCATGGCCCAGTTCAGCGCCGCCTCGGGCGGGGTGGTGGTGCTGTCGATGTCGTTGCCATACAGGCACAGGCCGGCCTCCAGGCGCAGCGAGTTGCGTGCGCCCAGGCCAATCGGCTTGACCTCGGGCTGGGCCAGCAGGGCGCGCGCCAGGGCCTCGGCCTTGTCGCCGGGCACGGAGATTTCAAAGCCGTCCTCACCCGTGTAGCCGCTGCGCGTGATGAACAGCTCGGTGCCGTTCCAATTGAAGCGGCCGCCCGTCATGAACACCAATTTTTCTACGCCCGGCAGCAGGCGCGCCAGGGCAGTCGCGGCCTGCGGGCCTTGCAGCGCGAGCAGCCCTTGCGTGGGCAGGGTGACGATCTGGCAGCGGTTGCCGATGCGCGTCTCGATATGGGCGATGTCGGTCAGCTTGCAGGCGCCGTTGACGATCAGGAACCAGGTGTCATGGCCCTGGTTGAAGAACATCAGGTCGTCGATCACGCCGCCCTCGTCGTTCAGCAGCAGGCCGTAGCGCTGCTTGCCCTCGGCCAGGCCCACCACGTCCACGGGCATCAGCGTCTCCAGCGCCGCCGCCGCATCCGGGCCGATGAGTTTCAACTGCCCCATGTGCGAGACGTCGAACAGGCCGGCCGCGCTGCGCGTGTGCTGGTGCTCGGCCATCAGGCCGGCGGGGTATTGCACGGGCATGGAATAGCCGGCAAAGGGCACCATGCGGGCGCCCAGCTCGATGTGCAGCGCGTTCAGGGGAGTGGTCAGGAGCTCGGTGTTGGACAAGGCGTTTCTCCAGGGCAAATACGGGCCATGGCCGAAGCCACGGTGTTTGCCCTGCTGTCCTCTTTACCTGAGAGATTCGCCCGGCGATGCGGGTTTGCTCCTTCGGTGGGCGCGCCCGTTGGATGGACGGGGCGCCTCTCTCCAGCAAGGAAACGCCCGCTGTTTTTGTGCGGGCGTGTCGTCAGTCCTTTTGCCTGAGCGTTTGGCTGCTGGCCTGCGCCTTCGGCGGCCGGCGCACGGGGCCGGCTCTCTCCTGACAGCCGCAAATTTTACCTTGCACCGCTGCGCAGGCAATGCACTTTTTCATTTTCCGATAAGCTGCATCAGCAAAAAAAGGATGGCAATGACACAACAAGCAAGCATGGCGCCGCAGGTGGATAAATCGGGCCTGTCGTTCCCTTGTGGCGATAAACCAGCGCCGGGCTGCGCCAAGGAGGTGGCTCCGGGCGTGTGGTGGATACGCATGCCGATGCCGTTTGCGCTCGATCACATCAACCTGTGGGCGCTGCGTGATGGGGACGGCTGGGCGCTGGTGGACACGGGGGTCTGGTCTACCGACACGGCCGCGGCCTGGCGCCAGCTGTTTGCCGGCCAGCTCAATGGCCCGGTGACGCGCGTGTTCGTCACCCATATGCACCCCGACCATATCGGCATGGCGGGCTGGCTGACGCGCAAGTTTGGCTGCCGGCTGTGGATCAGTCGGCTGGAATACCTGTCCTGCCGCGCCCTGAGTGTGGATACCGGACGCGAGGCGCCGGACGATGCCATCGACTTTTACCGGCGTGCCGGCTGGGGCGAGGAGGGGATCGAGACCTACCGCACGCGTTTTGGCGGTTTCGGCAAGCTGATCTATGCGCTGCCCGACAGCTTCCGGCGCCTGCACGATGGCGAGGAGATCGCCATCGGCGCGCAGCGCTGGCGCGTGGTGGTGGGCAAGGGCCACTCGCCCGAGCATGCCTGCCTGTACTGCCCCGAACTCAAGCTCCTGATTTCGGGCGACCAGGTGCTGCCCGGCATTTCGTCCAATGTCTCTGTGTTTCCCACTGAACCCGATGCCAATCCGCTGGCGGACTGGCTGGCGTCGCTGGACAAGCTGCAAGCCGGCATTGCCGACGATGTGCTGGTGCTGCCAGCGCACAACCTGCCGTTCAACGGCCTGCACAGGCGTATCGCCGCGCTCAGGGACAGCCAGATGCGGGCGCTGGATCGTCTGCGTGAGGCATTGCAGCAGCCGCGGCGCGTCATCGACGTGTATGGGGCCCTGTTTTCCCGCCCTATTGGTGCAGACAACATGCTCATGAGCCTGGCCACGGGCGAGAGCGTGGCCCATTTGAACTACCTGGTGGCGCGCGGCGAGGCAAGCGTGACCCTGGGCAACGATGGGTGCGCCTGGTACCGGATGAATTGAACCCGCCTTTGCCCCGTTGCCGGAAAGCGCCGCAGTGTCTACCTCCCAGGATGGGGTAGTGGCCTGCGCCCGGCCTCGACCGGCGGTCTTGCCAAGACTCCACCCAGCGGTAACCGGGTGGAGGCTCGTCAATGTTGTGCGCTCCGGTAAGAGCGCCTTGATGGATTGAGTATGCGGCGCAGGCCCTGGATGGATTTGCTGAATTTCTCTATTCTCAGAAATATTTCAGAAAAATTTTCTTTAAATTTAATATTCCTAGAATAATAAGTTTCATGGATAAATTTGACAGAAAAATCCTCTCCGCTTTGCAGGCCAATGCGCGCGCCAGTCTGCAGGAGATCGGCGCGGCCGTGGGCCTGAGCCCCTCGCCGTGCTGGGGCCGCATCAAGAAGATGGAGGAGGCCGGCGTGATCGAGGGCTACACCGTGCGCCTCAACCCGCAGGCGCTAGACCTGGGCGACACGGTGCTGGTGCAGGTGACGCTGGACAGCCATTCAGACAACACGTTGGAAAAATTTGGCGAGGTGCTGGCCAGCATTCCCGAGGTGGTGGAGGCGCATCTGGTGTCGGGCGACTACGACTACCTGCTGCGCGTGGTGGTCAAGGACACGCGTGACTACGAGCGCCTGCTGCGCGAGAAGCTCTACAAGATCAAGGGCATACGCCACAGCCGCTCCAGCTTTGTGCTGCGCACGCTGAAGAAGGCCGACCTGCCGCTGGGGGTGTAGCCGCGGGCCGGCCCGGTCATCACGCAGCCGGCGCCCGCCGCTTGCCGTAGGCGCTGTTGCCGGGGTTGTCGATGGTCGAGTGCTTGCGGTTGTCGTGCATGCACAGCACGGCGATCAGGCCGCACGCCGCCACGGCCGCGACGTACCAGGGAAACACCTCGCCCACGCCCTGGTTCTTCAGGAACAGGGCCACGTATTCGGCCGAACCGCCAAACAGCGAATTGGCGATGGCATAGGTGAAGCCCACGCCCAGGCCACGCACATGGGCCGGAAACATCTCCGCCTTCACGATGCCCGAGATCGAGGTGTAGAAGCTCAGCACGGCCATCGCCAGCACGATCAGCAGGCCCGCATCGAACAGCGACTTCTGCGTACCGATGGCCGACAGCACCGGCACCGGCAGCGCCACCATGCCGATGGCGAAGATCAGCATGCTGTTCTTGCGCCCGATCTTGTCGGAAATGGCGCCCACCAGGGGCTGCATCAGCATGAAGAGGAACAGGCACACCGTCATCGCGTCGGCCACCGCGCCCTTGGAAAAGCCGCTGGTGTTGATGAGGTACTTCTGCATGTAGGTGCTGAAGGTATAGAACGCCAGCGAGCCAATGCAGGTGATGCCGAACACCACCCAGAATGCGCGCTGGTGGCGCCAGACCTCGCGGAACGTGCCGGCGCCCTCGTGGTGGCGGTCGGCCGACGAGGTGGTCTCGGTCAGGCCCGAGCGCAGCCACAGCGACACCAGGGCCGCCGCTGCACCGATGACAAAGGGCAGGCGCCACCAGCCGCCGGTGATCTGCTGCTCGCCCAGGGTATGGGTCATGATCACCGCCAGCAGGCTGGCCAGCAGCTGGCCGCCGATCAGCGTCACGTACTGGAACGAGGAGAAAAAGCCGCGCCGACCGGGCTGGGCGATCTCCGACATGTAGGTGGCCGTGGAGCCGTACTCGCCGCCCACCGCGATGCCCTGGATGCAGCGCACCAGCAGCAGCAGGGCGGGGGCCCAGGCACCCGCGGTGGCGGCCGTCGGCAGCGCCGCCAGGCAAAGGGAGCCGAAGCCCATCATCAGGATGGACACCACCATCGCGTCCTTGCGCCCGAAGCGGTCGGAGATGCGCCCGAAGATGTAGCCGCCCACGGGACGCATCAGAAAGCCGATGAAGAAGACCCCCGCCGCCTGCATGAAGGCGCCCGTCTGCCCGGTGCCGGTGAAGAACTGCTCGGCGAAGTAGACGCTGAAGAAGGCGTAGATGTAGAAGTCGAACCACTCGACCAGATTGCCGCTGGAGGCCTTGACGATGGCCCAGACGGTCTCTCGCGTGGACAGCTGGCCCGCGATTTTTTCCTGCCCGCGAGCGGGCGCCTGTGCCAGAGGGATATTCGTCATGACAGCCTCTTTCCTCAGAAAAATGCTGTGTCGATGCTACTCCGATTCCTCCGCGATCGGCCCGGGTGGCCGCGCATCCCATGCCCTGGGTGCAGCCAAAAACTGGCGGGATTCAAGCGGCCGATGATCAGATAAAAAATAGCCTCCAGGGCCCATGGGTAGGGCGCTGGAAGCTATTGATAGAGGAGCGACTCGCCGTGTCAGCCCAGCAGCAGCGCGTCGTCGGAGAGCTTCTCGCCGCGCACCTTCTCGAACATCTGCAGCAGGTCGGGCACGTCCAGGCGTGCGCGCTCCTCGCCCGACACGTCCAGCACCACCTGGCCCTGGTGCAGCATGACGGTGCGCTCGCCCACGTCCAGCGCCTGGCGCATGCTGTGCGTGACCATCATGGTGGTGAGTTTGTTTTCCTGCACGATGCGCGCCGTGAGCTTCAGCACGAAGTCGGCCGTGCGCGGATCCAGCGCGGCGGTGTGCTCGTCCAGCAGCAGGATGCGCGACGGCTGCAGCGCCGCCATCAGCAGGCTCACCGCCTGGCGCTGGCCGCCCGAGAGCAGGCCGATGCGGTCGGTGAGGCGGTTCTCCAGGCCCAGGCCCAGCGTGGCCAGGCGCTCGCGGTACATGGCGCGCTCGGCCTGCTTGACGGCGCGCGCCAAGCCGCGGCGCGCACCGCGCTGCTGGGCCAGGGCCATGTTCTCCTCGATGGTCAGGTCTTCGCAGGTGCCGGCCATGGGGTCCTGAAACACGCGCGCGACGCGCTCGGCACGCTCCCACACCGGGCGGCGCGTCACGTCCAGGCCGTCGATGGCGATGCGGCCGGTGTCCACGCCGATGTCGCCCGAAATCGCGTTCAAAAAGGTGGACTTGCCCGCACCGTTGGAGCCGATGACGGTGACGAACTGCCCGGCCGGAATTTCCAGCGACATGCCGCGTAGCGCGCGCGTCTCGATCGGCGTGCCGGGGTTGAAGGTGATGAAAAGGTCTTGTGCGCTCAGCATGGCGTTTTCTCCTCTGGGCATGTCAGGCCTTGCGGCTGCCGAGCTTGCGCTTGAGCTGCGGAATCACCAGGGCCACCGTGACCAGCGCGGCGGTGACCAGGTTCAGATCCTGGGCCTTGAGGCCGATGAAGTCGCTGTTGAGGGCTGCGGCGATGAAGAAACGGTAGACGATGGCGCCCACGACGACGGCCAGCGTGGCGTAGACGATGCGCCGCGACGGCAGGATGGATTCGCCCACGATCACGGCGGCCAGGCCGATGACGATGGTGCCAATGCCCATGGAGATATCGGAGCCGCCCTGCGTCTGCGCAAACAGGGCGCCGGCCAGGCCCACGAGGGCGTTGGAAATGGCCATGCCCAGCAGCACCATGGCGCCGGTGTTCACGCCCTGGGCGCGTGCCATGCGCGCGTTGGAGCCGGTGGCGCGAATCGCCAGGCCCCGTTCGGTGGCAAAGAACCAGTCCAGCAGCAGCTTGGCCAACACCACGACCACCAGCAGGATCATGGGGCGCGCCACGTAGTCGGGCATGCTCTCGGGCTGCAGCAGGGTGAACAGCGTGGTGTCGTTGATCAGCGGCACATTGGGCCCGCCCATGACGCGCAGGTTGATCGAGTACAGCGCGGTCATGACCAGGATGGAGGCGAGCAGATCCATGATCTTGAGCCTGACGTTGAACCAGCCCGTGATCAGGCCCGCCACGGCGCCGGCTGCCGTGGCCGCGAGCGTCGCCAGCCAGGGGTTGGTGCCGGTGGAGATCAAAATGGCGCAGACCGCGCCGCCCAGCGGAAAGCTGCCGTCCACCGTCAGGTCGGGAAAGCGCAACAACCGGAAGGAGATATAGACCCCCAGCGCCACCAGGCTGAAGATCAGGCCGATTTCAATGGCGCCGAGCAGGGAAAAAAGAGACATGGGCGGGGCGGGGGCTGGGAGTCAAAAACAAAGCAGGAGCCCTGGGGCTCCTGCACGCATGGGCAAAGGCCCGTATTGTTACTGAACGACCTGCGCGGCCGACTTGACCAGCGCATCCGAGAGCTTGACGCCCTGCTTCTCCGCGGCGCCGGGGTTCACGAACAGCTCCATCTTGGTGCTCACCTCGGGCTTGATGTCGCCGGGTTTCTCGCCCTTCAGGATGCGCACCACCATGCGGCCGGTCTGCTCGCCCAGGTCGCGGTAGTTGATGCCCAGCGCGGCAATGGCGCCGCGCTTGACGCTGTCGGTGTCCGAGGCGACGAGCGGAATCTTGGCGTCCTGGCCGACCTTGACCAGAGACTCGTAGGCCGAGACCACGTTGTTGTCGGTGTTGGTGTAGATCACGTCCACCTTGCCGATCAGGCTGCGCGCGGCGCTGCTCACGTCCACGGATCGCGGCGCGGCGGCCTCGACCAGGGTCATGCCCATCTTGGGCAGAACCTTCTGGAGTTCCTTGACCACCACCACCGAGTTGGCCTCGCCGGGGTTGTAGACCATGCCCACGCGCTTGGCACCGGGCACCACCTGCTTGACCAGGTCCATCTGCTTGTCCAGCGCCAGCAGGTCGGACACGCCGGTCACGTTGGTGTGCGATGGCTCCCAGCTGGGCACCAGCTTGGCGGCCACCGGGTCGGTGACGGCGGAGAACACCACCGGCACGGTCTTGGTGGCAGCCACCACGGCCTGGGCCGAGGGCGTGGCGATGGCGACGATGGCGTCCGGGTTGTCGCCGACGAACTTGCGCGCGATCTGCGCCGCCGTTCCGGTATTGCCTTGCGCGCTCTGGTATTGCCACTTCAGGTTCTTGCCGGTTTCATAGCCCGCGGCGTTCAGGGCTGCCTGCACTCCGTCGCGCACGGCGTCCAGGGCAGGGTGCTCCACGATGGCCGTGACGGCCACGGACTTCTGCTGGGCATGGGCGGCCACGGGGGCGAGGGCGGCCATGGCCAGGGCGAGTGCGCCCAGGGGCGCCCAAGACAAGCTTTTCATTTCGATTCACTCTCCTACTGATGAACGTGCGGTGTTTCCTGCGTTTTTATGCAAGGCCGGCGCAGGAAGAGCAGGCCACGGCCTTGGGGCCTGAAGTCTACAGGCTTCGCCCCGGCTGCGGCGCCAGGCCAAGGAGAAATAGGCCGCCCTGGCGCCGCAACGTTGCCTGCGCGGCAGGCGCAGGCCAGTCGCTGGTTTGATGATGAAAATGGCCTGAAACTGTTTGTTAGCAAGCGCTTGTAGCTATGAATAGTGTAGTAAACCATGCACGACGGGCGCCGGCTGCCGTCAGCGCCGGATGCGCGCCACGAGCCAGATGCCGAACAGCAGAAGCGCCAGCACGCCCAGCCCCAGCCCCCAGCGCACGACGGTTAGCAGCCGTTGATCCACTGGCGTGCCAGCGCGCAGGCTATGCACCTGCTCGGCGTGGACTTTGGCAGCGGGGTTGCCGTAGTTTTGCAGCAGGTAGTTGGCCAGCGTGGCGACCTGGGCGTCGTCCAGTTCCTGCGCGAAGGCCGGCATGATGCTGTCGCGCCCGTAACGCGGCACGCCCTGCAGGATGGAGAGCACGAGGTTGTTGGTGTTCGCATGGCCCAGGCGGGTGTTGTGGAGCAGGGCCGGCAGCCTGCCGTCGCCGCTGCCCTGGCCCTGGGCCTGGTGGCAGCTGGCGCAGAACGCGTCGTAGAGCTGGGCGCCGTTCATGGCCGTGAGCGCGGGCACCGGCTGGCCGCGCACGCTGGCCAGGTCGTCCCTGGCCTGCCCCCAGGAGAAGGCGGGCTGGCGCGCGCCATCGCTCACGGCGGGCAGCGAGAGCAGGTAGGTGGCGATGGCGTGCAGGTCGCCCTCGGTGAGCTGGTGCAGGCTGTGGTCTATGGCCTCGGCCATGGGGCCGCCCGTCGTAGCCTTGCCCGCCACGATGCCGCGGCGCATGTAGCGCACCAGCTCCTGCGGGCTCCATTGGCCTATGCCGTCGTTGGCGTCGGGTGTGATGTTGGGCGCGTACCAGCCGCCCAGTTCGGCGCCCGCCAGCAGGCGGCCGTTGTCTTCGGCCATGAAGGGGTTGCGCGGCGTGTGGCAGGTGCCGCAGTGGGCCAGCCCCTGCGTCAGGTAGGCGCCGCGGTTCCACTCGGGGGACTGCTGTGCGTTCGACTGGTAGGGCCTGGCGTTGTGGAACAGCAGGTTCCAGGCCAGCATGGCGGGACGGATGAACGGGAACGGCAGATCCGTGGCCGGCGGCGCAGAGTCCACCGGCGCCACGCCCTGCATGAAGTAGGCGTACAGGTCGGCGATGTCGGCGTCGCTAGTCCTGGCGTAGGCGGTGTAGGGCATCGCCGGGTAGAGCAGCGCGCCATCGGCCCGCTTGCCGTGGCGCAGCACGGCGCTGAACTGCTCCAGCGTGTAGTTGCCGATGCCATGCGTCTTCGATGGCGTGATGTTCGTCGAGTAGATGGGCCCCAGGGGCGTTGCCATTGCCAGGCCGCCCGCCATGGGGGCGCCGCCCAGCGCCGTGTGGCAGGCAACGCAGTCGCCGGCCGTGGCCAGATAGCGGCCGCGCTGCACCGGGGTGTCGGCGACTGCAGCCGGGGCGGCCACGCCGGGCGTGGCGGTGTCGGGGGCCGCCGGTGCCTGCGCCAGGGCCGGCAGGCAGGCCGCCCACAGCGCGGCCGCCGCCAGGGCGGCGCGGGTGCCATGGACGGATGGCGCGGGCGGGGTGATGGGCTGGCGCATGGTTCACCCCTTGTTCGGTGCGGCGGGAGCCTGCACGCCGCGTTCGCTCAGCAAATGCTGCCCCGTGCGCAGGGCCACGGCGACGGCATTCAGCGTGGAGTTGCAGGTGGCGGAGGTGGGCAGCAAGCCGGTGCCGGCCAGGTACAGGTTGTCGTGGTCGTGGGCGCGGCCCCATGGGTCGCAGACCGATGCTGCGGGGTCGCTGCCCAGGCTCACCGTGCCGCAGATATGCTGGTTGTTCGCGAAGTCGCCTTCCTTGCTGGGGCGCAGGTTGGTGCCGCCCATGAGTTCGGCAATGCGCCGGAAGTCCTGCTGGGAGCGCTCATGCCCGCGGCGCGTGTAGTCGTCGATGGCGTAGTGCGTCTGCGGCGTGGGCAGGCCCAGGGCGTCCTTGTGGTCGCTCAGGGTGATGCGCCGCTCGGGGTCGGGCAGCACCTCCAGCACGTTCTTCACGTTCATCTCGCGTGCCGCCGCATGGCGCAGGCGCTGCTGGAACGCCGACCCGTACACGCCCTGCTCCAGCAGCGAGCGGGTGGCGCCGTCCACGCGCGAGATGTTGGTGAAGTCCAGGCGGTAGGGCGCATGCTGGGCGCGGAACGCACCGTCGCGCATGGTGTTGATGGAGCTCGGGCTTTGCGGCCCGCGGCCGAGCCACACGTCCTCGTCGGCATCGAAGGTCAGCGAGGTGCTCGGGTGATCCATGAGGCGGCGCCCCACCTGGTCGTGCGCGTTGGCCACGCCCTGGGGAAACTTGTCGCTCTGGGACAGCCGCAGCAGGCGTGGCGACTCGATGCCGTTGGCCGCGACGATGAAGGTCTGCCCCGTGACGCGGTGCGGGGCCTTGTTCTCGTCGTAGTAATGGGCGGCCACGATGCGTGCCGCCGCGTCATGCTCCAGCCGGAACACGTTGGCGTTGGCCTGCAGCCTGGCGCCGGACTTGATGGCGTCGGCCGCCGCCAGGCCGCCGTGGTACTGGGCGTCGATGGGGCAGATGGGCTGGCAGCTGTTGTTGCCGCAGCAGGGCGGGCGGCCGCCATAGCTGCGGCTGTTGCGCGCCACGGTGTTGCTCACCACGGGGTAGACGCCGGCCAGCCGCTCGCGCAGCCGCGCCATGGCGTAGGGCTCGGCCACGGGCTCCATGGGGAAGGGGTGGGTGCGCGGCGAGCCGGTCTCGGTGGAGCCACAGACGCCCATGATGTCCTCGGCCTCCTGGTAGAAGGGCTCGAGCTCGTCGTAGCCAAAGGGCCAGTCCACGCCCACGCCGTACAGCGTGTGGATTTTGAAGTCATTGGGCACGTTGCGCCAGGCATGGGCCGCCCAGTGCCAGCTGGTGCCGCCCACCTGGCGGATGTACTCGGCCTTGTAGGGGTAGGGGCCGGCATGCACCAGGTAGCCGTTGTCCTCGGGCTGATACACGGGGTGCGGGGCCCAGGGGGCCGGCGGGTAGGGCGACATCCAGTCGCTGCGCCGCGGCGAGTTGCGAAACCGCGCCACCAGCTGCGCGCGCTGAACCCAGGGGCCGGCCTCCAGGATCAGCACCGAGGCGCCGGCCAGCGCAAGCTTGCGCGCCAGCAGCGAGCCGACGATGCCGGAGCCTATGACGACGAAATCAGCGGACATTGTGTCGGCCATGGCGTACCTCGCGCGCGTCATCCGCGCCAAGCGTTATTGGGATGCCTGCGCGGCGGGCCGGGCGCTCCAGCTCCCTGGCGCACCGTAAGCGTAGGTGGGGGGCTTGAGCATGTCGGCCACGGTGGCAGCGGCCAGGGAATGCTCCAGCGCCAATGCGCGCGCCTGCACGCCGCCTCCCACCACGCCCAGGTACCAGGCCGTCATGATCTGCCGGGGCAAGGCCGCAAGGGCCGGGTGCTGCGCCTTGAGTGCGCCGTCCAGCGCTTCAAGGCCTACCTGCCGGTCGTCGAGAAACTGCAGCAGTCCTGCCGATTGATCGAGCAGATCGGGATTGGTGGCCCGCAAGGCATCCTGCAGGCGTTGCGCCAGATCGGCGTCGAGTGCCTCGTAACCCGTCAGCAACTGGGACAGGCGCAGAAAGGCAGCATTGGGCGCAGTCGCCGCGGCGGCGGAAAGGCCGGTGCGCCAAGGCACTGCGGCCAGTGCCGTGGCTGCCAGCATGCCGCCCAGCCAGTAGCGGCGCGGCAGCCCTTGGGCGCAGGGAGCGGGGGCGTGCGGCATGGGGCTCTCCTTGTGTGCGGCATGCAGCCCGGGCGTGGGCTGCCGCAATGCAGATGGAACCGGGCCAGTGTGGAAGGCGGCCGGGTCAACGCCGTGTAGGAGGGCACCGCAAAACGCAATGAGGGGCCTTGAAGCCCCTCAAAGTGTTTGTGGTCGCCGATTGGATGGCGCCCGCTTCCTGGGCCGCTTGGTTGCGGAACTGGCGTGATATACCCAACCCGCGTCCGCTCGTGACGCGAACCGAGGAGTCAATATGTTCGACTGGAATACCTACCGCGATGAACTCAAGGGCCGGATCGGCGAGATCGGCAAGCTCTCGCCCGACACCGTACGCGGCTACGCCACGCTCAGCGGCGCCGGCGCCAAGACCGGGCACCTCGACGCCAAGACCCGCGAGCTGATCGCGCTGGCCGTGGCGGTCACCACGCGCTGCGACGGCTGCATCACCGTGCATGTGGACGCCGCCCTCAAGCAGGGCGCAAGCCGCGAGGAAATTGCCGAGGCGCTGGGTGTCGCGGTGGCGCTCAACGCCGGGGCTGCAATGGTGTACTCGGCGCGGGTGATGGATGCCGTCGCGGCGCATCCCGGCGCGTCACAATGAAGTGGCGATTCGACGACGTCGTTGCGTTTGTCCAGGTCGTGCAGGCTGGCAGCATCACCGTTGCCGCCAATCGCATGAACCTGGCCAAGTCCGTGGTCAGCAAGCGCATTCACGATCTCGAACGCGCCTTGGATGCCGAACTTTTTCAGCGTTCGATACGACAGCTGCGCCCCACCGAAACGGGGCTGGCAGAGGCCAGGGTCGCCCTGATCCACGAAGAGCTCGTAGCGCAGGCTCCCCTCCTCGTTTTGCGAGGCCTTGGCGACGATCACCAGGTCGCGTTGCAGCTCGGGTTGCGACCCGTGGCAACCACCGCCTTCTTGAACTCCACGTCTTCCCAGCTGTTGATCGAGTTGCGGTCGTAGGTCGGAACGTTCTTCAGCACGTCCTGGAGCTGCTGGATCGGCGGCTTGTTCTTCCCGGTCTTGACGTTCACCGTCGAATGCACGATGGGAAGGCCGTAGTTGACCGCGCACATGGCCGTATGGACGATGTTGAACACCAGTTCCTTCTGGTCCATCGAGCGGATCGAGCTGACCTGGATCGGCTGATAGTCTATGACGATGAAGGCAGAGTTCTGGGGGGCCTGATCGAACGCGCAGGCGCTGCTTGAATTAAAAAAGGCCTGCAAGGCAGGCCTATCAAGCGCAAGGCGCTATTATTTTTTGCTTGATTAGCAAGCTGTCTCAGACTCCTTCCCCCTTTGGGGCTGAAGGCTGCGGCTCCTATTGCGCCTGCGCGCAATGGGACAGCCTGAAGAGCGGCGGCTTCTGTCCGCCAGCACCGAGGCTGGAGCGCCGGCATCTTGCCGGCATCGACGCGCTAGCGTCGCTGGCCCCCGCCCCTGCCCTCCCCCAGAGGGGGAGGGAGTAAGACAAGTCATCTGAGACTCGTTGCTTATCAAGTATTTTTGGGTATTACATGCCCGAGTAGTTCGGCCCGCCGCCGCCCTCGGGCGTGACCCAGACGATGTTCTGCGTCGGGTCCTTGATGTCGCAGGTCTTGCAGTGCACGCAGTTCTGCGCGTTGATCTGCAGGCGTTGGGCATTGCCGCCCTGGGCCTCGTCGGGCACGAACTCGTACACGCCGGCCGGGCAGTAGCGGCTCTCGGGGCCGGCGTACTTGGCCAGGTTGATGTTGACCGGAACGCTCGCGTCCTTGAGCGTCAGGTGCGCCGGCTGGTTCTCGGCATGGTTGGTGTTGCTGATGAAGACGCTGGACAGGCGGTCGAAGGTCAGCTTGCCATCGGGCTTGGGGTAGACGATGGGCTTGCACTCCGCTGCGGGCTTGAGGTAGGCGTGGTCAGGCTGGTCGCGGTGCAGCGTCCATGGGATATGGCCCTTGAGTGCGAATTGCTCGATGCCATTCATCACCGTGGCGGTCACCAGGCCCTTCTTGAACCAGGCCTTGAAGTTGCGCGACTTGTTGAGCTCGGTGTAGAGCCAGCTGGCCTCGAAGGCTTCGGGGTAGGCACTCAGTTCATCGTGCTGGCGTCCGGCCGCAATGGCCGCGTAGGCCGCCTCGGCGGCCAGCATGCCGGTCTTGATGGCGGCATGGCTGCCCTTGATGCGGCTCACGTTCAAGAAGCCCGCGTCGCAGCCCACCAGGGCGCCGCCGGGGAAGACGAACTTGGGCAGGCTCAGCAGGCCGCCCGCGGTGATGGCGCGCGCGCCGTAGCTCAGGCGCTTGGCCGGCTTGATGCCCTTGGCCTCGTCGCCCTCCAGGTACCAGCGGATGTTGGCGTGCGTCTTCCAGCGCTGGAATTCCTCGAATGGGCTCAGGTAGGGGTTGCTGTAGTCCAGGCCGGTGATGAAGCCCAGCGACACCTTGTTGTCCTCCATGTGATAGAGGAAGGCGCCGCCGTAGGTGTTGTTGTCCATGGGCCAGCCGGCGGTGTGCAGCACGAAGCCGGGCTGGTGGCGCTGGGGGTCGATCTCCCACAGCTCCTTGACGCCGATGCCGTAGGTCTGTGGGTCGCTATCGGCGTTCAGCTGGTATTTGGCAATGATCTGCTTGCCCAGGTGGCCGCGCGCGCCTTCGGCAAAGATGGTGTACTTGGCGTGCAGCTCCATGCCGAGCTGGAAGTCGCCGGTGGGCTCGTGATCCTTGCCCACGCCCATGTTGCCCGTGGCCACGCCCTTGACCGAACCGTTGTCGTTGTAGAGCACCTCGGCGGCGGCAAAGCCGGGGAAGATCTCCACGCCCAGGCTCTCGGCCTGCTCGGCCAGCCAGCGCGTCACGTTGCCCAGGCTGACGATGTAGTTGCCGTGGTTCTGAAAGCACCCGGGCAGCAGGAAGTTGGGTGTGCGAAACGACGAGGACTCGCTCAGGAACACCATGGCGTCGTCGGTCACGGGCTGGTTCAGGGGCGCGCCCTTGGCCTTCCAGTCAGGGAACAGCTCGGTGATGGCCTTGGGATCCATGATGGCGCCCGAGAGGATGTGCGCGCCGGGCTCGGAGCCCTTTTCCAGCACCACGACCGAGACGTCCTGGCCTTTTTCAGCGGCCAGCTGCTTCAGTCGGATGGCCGTGGCCAGCCCGCCGGGGCCGCCGCCGACGATGACCACGTCGTACTCCATGGCTTCGCGCGGGCCGTATTGGGCAAGAATTTCTTCGTTCGTCATGAGTGTCTCTTGGGCTTGGATGGTTGAAAAATCGGGTGGCAGCTGCACGGCCACATTGACAACGATTGTATTCACGCTGGGGCAGGGCAATGATGCACAGCTTGCTACGCGGCTCACGGGCGTTTGGGCGGCGCGCCATTGGCAGGCACTGACACCTATCAAAATCGACATCCTGGGCGGCCATTGAAGGCGTCGATGGGCCCGGCGTGATGGCCGCGGCCGGCGGGGCCACGGTCAACTGGGTGGACTTGCCGGCGGAGAAGTCGGCCCCACTACCAGATTGGATGCGCCAGCCGGTGGCGTGGCCGCCGCCAGCAACTGCATGCGTGCCTCGAAGCCGCCGCTCTCGCCAGGCAATGGCGACGTCAGGGCCAGGCGCGCATCGTGCTTGGCGCCGATGGTGGCCACGATGGACAGGCCGAGCCCGTAACCGGTGCGTGCGGCACTGTCGCGCACATGGCGTTGCTGCAGGGCCTGCAGGCGCTCGCTGGCAACACCCGGGCCATGGTCGCGCACGGCGAGGGTGCAGCCCGGCCCCACGATCAGCTCCACGGCGCCGCTGCCGCCATAGTGGAGCGCGTTTTCCACCAGATTGCGCAGCGCAATCGCCAGCGCATCGAAATCGCCCAGCGCGATATGGGCTGACTCTTCGTGAGGCAGCACCAGGTCGAGCCTGTCCACGGCCTCGTCCTGCTGCCAGAACTCCTGCGCCACCGTGGTGGCCAGCTGCACCAGATCGACTGGCTGGCGCGTGAAGGGTGCACTGGATTCGGCGCGCGAGAGCTGCAGCAGCTTCTCGGTGCGTTGGCCCAGGGTTTGCAGGGAGGCTATGGCGGCCTGCACATCGGCGTCGCTCAAACCATGCTCCAGGGCAGTCTGCAGGCGCAGGCGCGCCGCAGCAAGGGGCGTGCGCAGCTCGTGCGCGGCATTGGCGGCCAGGGCACGTTCCACGTCCAGCGCCAGCGCCAGGCGCTCCAGCAGGCGGTTGACATGGTCTTCCACGCGGCGCAGCTCGCGTGGCAGGCCGTCCAGGTCTATGGGTGTGAGCAGCTGGCCGCTGCGCAGGCTGATTTCATGCGTCAGCTGATCCAGCACCCGCAGCTCATGCCTGGCGATGCGCCGCAGCAGCAGCGCCAGCAACGCCAGCATGGCCACCATGGCGATGGTCAGGCCGACCAGCGTGCGGTTCACGGCCGCGCTGCGTTCCTGCAGCGGATCTGCCAGCTGAAGGTAAATGGCTCTTGTGGGGTGGATCAGCGTGTATACGCGCCAGGCACCGGTGTTGGCAAAGCCGGGTGCCAGCGGCACATCGAATTGCTCGGGCCTGGCCTCGGCCGAGCGCGCCAGGACTCGGGTGTCAGGCGCGACAAGCTGGTAGAGCACATCGGCGTCGGCAAAGGAGCCCGGGGTGGGCAAGATCAGCGGCCCAGCGGCGGCGGGGCGGGGCGGGGCGTTGTCCAGATCATCCAGCGCAATGTCAAACATGCGGTGCGAGACTTCGACGATCTCGTTGTCGAAGTTGAAATTGATCTCCCGGTCTACGTACCAGACCACGCCCAGCACGCACAGCAGCCATGCGCCCCCGACCCACAGAATGAGGGCGTGCGTCAGGCGCCCGGCCAGGCTCTGAGTTCGCGCGGGGCCGGTCTCGGGGCTCATGCGGGGCTTTGGGAGCTACCGCCTTGCACCATGCGGTAGCCCAGGCCGCGCACGGTTTCAATGTGCTCGCGCCCGAGCTTGCGGCGCAGCCGGCTGATGAAGACCTCCAGCGTGTTGCTGTCGGTATCGTCGTCAAAACCGTACAGGGCGTCCTGCAGGCTCTCGCGCGTGTGCAGGTGGTCGGGCCTGCTGGCCAGCACGCGCAGCAGGGCCCATTCCTTCTGCGTCATGGCGATCGGCACGCCGGCGCGGCGCACCTGCTCGCGCGAGAGGTCGATCTGCAGATCGCCCAGCGTCAGCACCGGCACCTTGGCAGCGCTGCGCCGCCGCTCCACGGCGCGCAGCCGCGCCAGCAGCTCGCCCGGGTCATAGGGCTTGACAAGGTAGTCGTCGGCACCGGCGTCCAGGCCGTGGATGCGGTCGCTGACCTGGTCGCGCGCCGTGAGCACGATGACGATGGGGCGGTCTTTCAGCCTGCGCAGCTGCGGCAGCAGGGCCAGGCCTTCGCCGTCGGGCAGGTGCAAGTCCAGCAGCACGGCCGCGTACTGTGCAGCATGCAGCGCGGCGCTGGCCTGGGCCAGGCTGGGCACTGCGTCCACCACGAAGGCCTTGGCGCGCAGATAGCCGCATACCGCCTCTGACAGGGCTTCATCGTCTTCCACCAGCAGCACGCGCATGCACCAATCCTCGGTTTGATTGCAGGGTTGCAAAGTGTAGGCGGGGCAATGGGATGGCGGCGATTCACGGTGCGTTCAGGATAAATATTTATCGTTATCAGGTTTACCTGCCGCTACGGTTTTTCATGTCTTTCTGGACTACGCGTCGCCTTTGGACGCTGACCCTATTACTGTTCGTACTGCTTGCACTGTGGGATGCGACTGGCCTTGACCTGCCGCTGGCGCGCTGGTTTGGTTCGCCGCAAGGATTTGCCTTGCGCCATCAAGCGTTGTTCGTGCTGCTGCTGCATGAACTGCCGCGCATGGCGGCTTGGGCGCTGCTGGCGGCGCTGTCCGTGGGGGTTTTCCGGCCCTGGGGCTTCTTGCGGGGGCTTGCGCAGGCGCAGCGCTGGCAACTGCTGCTGGCGGTCATAGGCGCATCGCTGACCATCGCGGTATTCAAGCGCATCAGCAACACCAGCTGTCCCTGGGATCTGGCGGAATTTGGCGGTGCCGCGCGGTATGTGTCGCACTGGTTGTGGCCCATGCATGATGAGGGGCCGGGCCATTGCTTTCCGGCGGGCCATGCGTCGGCGGCCTTTGCCTACCTGGCCGGCTGGTTCGTGTTGCGCCGCAGCGCCCCCGACGTCGCCAGGCCATGGCTGGTGTGGGTGCTGTTGGCCGGCATGGTGCTGGGGCTGGCGCAGCAGATGCGCGGCGCGCATTACATGAGCCATACGCTGTGGACGGCCTGGCTCTGCTGGGCCTGGGGTCTGGCTGTCGATACTGCGGTACAGCTGCGTTGGTACCGCGTAACTGCCGATACATATTTGAACAAAACCTGAGTGACGCCTTCAGCCTGGTTTCAGAGGCGTTAACGACGATACGGCTATCTATGTCACAAATGCTCAGCAGCACATCCAATTCAACCTCGATCGATAATTCTCCCCCCCTCGGCAATGCACAGGCGCGCCAGGGTGGCGTGCTGCAACGCATCGATGGCTGGTTTCGGGCCCCCCTGTCCGCCCAGCAGATTGTGCTGCGTCTGTCGATGTACCTGGTACTGGCTGCCAACTGGCCGCTGTGGCTGCAGCTGGTGCGCATAGGCGGCGCGCCCAGCATCTACATGCGCTCGGTGCTGGAGATGGCGCTGCTGGTGTTCTGCGGCATGCTGGCGATTTTTGCCTTCACCGCCTGGACGCGGGGCATGAAGCTCCTGTGGTGGCTGGTAGTGCTGGTGGCGGCGCTGGCGCAGTACTACATGCTGACCTATAGCGTGGTCATGGATCCCGGCATGGCCGCCAACGTGTTGCAGACCGATGCGCGCGAGGTGGCCGATCTGCTGGGGCTGCGCCTGCTGCTATCCGTGCTGGCCGTGCTGGCCCTGCCCACCTGGTGGTTGCTGCGCGTTCGCATACCGCCCATGCGGCCGCTGCGGCAACTGTGGCGCAATCTGCTGGTGCTGGTGCTGGCGCTGGGCGTGGCGGCGGGCACCGTGGTCGCCACTTCGCGCGACCTGGCGCCGCTGATGCGCAACCATCCCCAACTGCGCTACCTGATGAACCCGCTGGCGAGCCTGTACTCCACCAGCGTGTCCCTGGTAGGTCCGGTGTTTGCGCGCAGCGGCACGCTGGTGTCCATGACCGAGGGCGCGGTTCTGGGCGCGTCCTATGCGTCGGCCGCCAAGCCGCTGCTGCTCGTGTTGGTGGTGGGCGAGACGGCACGGGCCGACCACTTCGGCATCAACGGCTATGGCCGCGACACCACGCCCGAGCTGGCCAAGCGCGGGGTGTTGAGCTGGCGCGACGTGCGCTCCTGCGGCACGAGCACGCTGGCGTCATTGCCCTGCATGTTCTCGCCGCTGGGCCGGGACAAGTTTGAGTCGCGCGACAACGAATACGAGAACCTGCTGGACGTGGCTCAGGCCGCGGGTCTGGCCGTGCTGTGGCTGGACAACCAGTCCGGCTGTAAGGGTGTGTGCGACCGTGTGCCGCATGCCACGGCGGTCGATGGCCTGAGCGCTGATGCGCGCAAGCGCCTGTGCGATGGCGGCGAATGCCGCGACGAAGCCATGCTGCAAGGCCTGGATGCGCGCCTGGCCGCCATGCCCGAAGCCCAACGCAAGCGCGGCGTGCTGCTGGTGTTGCACCAGATGGGCAGCCACGGCCCCGCGTACTACAAGCGCTCCGATGCCAGCACCAAGCGCTTCCTGCCCGAATGCCGTACCGAGGTGTTGTCCGACTGTGCCCATGGCGAGCTGGTGAACGCCTATGACAACTCGATTGCCGCAACTGACGCTTTTCTGGGCGAGCCCCTAGACTGGTCGCGCCGTCAGTCGGCCCATTACGGCACCGGCATGCTGTACCTGAGCGACCACGGCGAGTCACTGGGCGAGTACGGTCTGTTCCTGCATGGCATGCCCTATGGAGTGGCGCCCGAGGCGCAAAAGCATGTGCCTATGGTGGGCTGGTTTGATGACGCCCTGCTGCGCCGTGACCACCTGTCTGCGGCCTGCCTGCGCGCCGGCACCAATGCTGCGCTAACGCACGACAATCTCTACCACAGCATGCTGGGCCTGCTGGACGTGCAATCACCGTCATACCAGCGCACACTGGACGCCTTCGATGCTTGCCGTGGTGCGGCATCGGCTTCGAAGTAGATCCAGATCCGCCCCTCGCTTTTTGGCTCCAGGTTGCCTTTGGTGCTCTGCGCTTCTACGAACCTCCGGGTGCAAGCTGGCCTGTGAGGTGGTGTGGAGGAGGGCGCCTGTGACGGCGGCCTCAATGCCGATTCAGGCGCTGCGCAGCGGATCGTTTGTGGCGACTGGGTTGCTTGTTGGCCCCCTCTGGATCAGCTCGATCTTGTAGCCATCAGGGTCGGTAACGAAGGCGATGACGGTGGTGCCGCCCTTGACAGGGCCGGCCTCGCGTGTGACCTGGCCGCCGGCCGTCTTGATCTTTTCGCAGGCCGCATAGGCATCGGGCACGCCCAGGGCAATATGGCCATAGGCCGTGCCCATTTCGTAGCTCTCGACGCCCCAGTTGTAGGTTAGCTCGATCTCTGCCTGGCCGGGGTTGCCGCCCTCGAAGCCGAGAAAGGCGAGAGAGTATTTGTACTCGGGGTTCTCCGAGGTGCGCAGCAATTGCATGCCCAGCACCTGGGTGTAGAAGTCGATGGAGCGCTGGAGATTGCCAACGCGCAGCATGGTGTGCAGGAGTCTCATGATCGACATTGTGCCGGATAGGAAAGTGTTTCCTTCCTGCTACGGTACCTCCCAAATACCGCCTTGCGATCTAACAAAGTGTTTGCCAGCCGCATTCACCAGCGCAGCAGCCGCGGCCCCAGCAGCGCCCCCAGCACGGCCGGCAGCAGCATGCCCAGCAGGTACCAGACGGCCCAGAACGCCACGCTCATTTCGGGGCAGTGCAGGCAGTAGGCTATCGTTGCGACGGCGCTGGCAAGAAGTCCGGCGGCCGCTCCGGCGGCACGCAGATGCGTGGGGGCCAGGCCTTTCATGGCCCAGCAGGCGCCGATGAAGGTCGGCAGTGACAGCAGTGTGATGTTGAACGGGCAGCTGCGCCAGGTGCTGCCCAGGATCAGCGCCAGCCGCTCGGCCGCAGGCGCCTGCGCCAGCATGCCGGCGGCCGCCAGCCAGACGGTGAGCAGCGGCACGGCCAGCAAGCCGGCGCGCCAACCCACCCGCGCGCCGGGGCGCGACAGCCGCAGCACCAGCGGCCACACGGCTGCGGCCATGGCCAGCGGGAATGCCAATTTGGCCCAGAACATGGGGGTGACCCACATCTGGCCCAGATCGGGGCGCACGCCGAACACCAGCGCCATCAGCAGGACGGAGCCCAAGGCGCCCAGCGCCATGGCGCGGGCGTAGCGGCGCGCAAACGCCGGACGCGGCACCGGCGCAACGCCGGCCGCAAGCATTTGGATCAGCTCGTTGGTGTTCATGGTCTGGCCCTGATTTTCGCTGCCAGCGCCTTGAGTCCGCGGTGGATGCCGACCTTGACGGCCGATTCGGAATAGCCCGTGAGCTGGGCCGCCTGGCGCACCGACAAGCCCTGCAGCTTGACGTGCACGATGGGCAGGCGGTGCCGGTCGGGCAGTTCGGCCAGCAGCTTCTCGACGTCGCGCTGCGCCTGCGCGGCCTCCTCGTCGGATGCGGCAAACAGGTCGTCGGCATAGTCCTCCAGCGGTTCGTGCAGTGCCTGTCGATGCGCGCGGTGGCGCAGAAAGTCCACCATCTTGTAGCGCGCGATGGCATGCACCCACGCCGTGAGCGGCTGGTCGGGCGCGTAGGTGTGGCGCGCATTGTGCACCGCCATCAGCACTTCCTGCACCAGATCCTCGACCTCGTCGGCCAGGGTGGGCAGGCGCCGGCGCAGGAAGGGCCGCAGGTGCGCGCCCAGCGCCTGCAGGAACGCCTGGTAGGCCTTGGCGTCCCCGTCCTGCGCGGCCAACAGCAGCGCGCGCAAGCGGGCTTCGACGGGCGAGGTTTCGCTGGGCGATGGGGCAAACATGGTCAGCTTCGCGCGGCACGGCAGCGCCACGGCCGCATTGTCTGCCGATCCCGGCCAGTCTGGCGCCAGATCGAGTCCATGCAAGGCTTGCGTGAACATGCCAGGCTCCAGGTGTTCAGGCGCTGGGTTCAGTCCCGCCGACTGCGCGTGGCGCACAATCACCCAGCCAGCGATCGATGGCCAGCGCGCCCGGACCCCAGGCCATGATGCCCAGCGCCATGGCCGCCCAGGTGAGGTGGATTGGCCAGCCGTCCGGCACCGTGAGCTCGATGACGCCCGTCATCAACAGCAGCCCCAGCGCGGCAAAGCGCGTGCCCAGGCCGAGCACCAGCAGCACCGGTAAGCCGATTTCCATGCAGCCCGACAAAAAGGCGAACAGCGCGGGCGCCGGGTAGTGATAGGGGCCGCCAGGCAGGTGCAGCTGAAGGTCCTCGAACAGGGCGATCGCGGTGTCATTGAGCTGGAACAGCCCGTCCCACTTGAGATGGCCCGAGCGCCAGAAAGGAACCGCCAGCGCGACGCGCAGCGCCAGCTGCGCCAGCCAGGGTGCGGCCAGCCATTGCAGCGCGGCGCGGGCCTGCGCCGGCAGGGCGCGCCGGGGCGACGCCGCAGAGTGCTGCGCGGGGTGGGTCGGGGTGCGCATGATCAAGTCTCCTTTTGAATGCCCGTGAACACGCCGGCACTCAGCAGGCCGGCCAGGTTGAGTTCGAGATCGAAGGCTTGCTCGTCCGCCCAGGCCGCTTCGGCCGCGGCGCCCAGGGCCGCGCCGTCGATCAGCGCCGCGAGAAAAGTCGCAGCACCCGCGGGCAGGCGCGAGGCGATCACCTCCTGCTCGGGGCGAGTGATCAGCGTGTCCTGCGCCACATAGGGCGCGGACGTGGCGGCCGCGGCGAGCGCACGGTGCCGCGTGAAAAGATCCAGCGCCGCATGGCGCGAGCGCACGATGCGCGCGGCCGGATGGGCGCGCAGGCGCAGCCCAGCCAGCGCTGCCGGGTCGACCGCCGCCAGCGCATCGGCACCCAGCACGGGTGCGTCGGCCGCGTGATAGGCGTCCAGCCAGGCGCGCTCGATGCGCGCGACATCGGCCAGCGCCGGATCACCGCGGGCCCCTTCATGCGCTTCGATGAAGGCCGCGAAGCCGCGCCCGTATTCGAACAACAGGGGTGAGCTGGGCGGCGTGGCGCGGATGTAGGCCCGCGCCAGTGCGCCAAACTCGTCGCCGCCGACGATGCGCTGCACCGCCGGATAAATGGCGGCCAGTGCCGCGACCAGGCTGGACATGACGTTGTTGCGGTACACGTTGAAGCGCCGCACCACGCCCTTGCCGGCGTGCGCGACCACGCCCTGCGGTGCGGCGCGGCGGGCATCGAGCAGGCCCGGGGTGAAGGCGGCGCGCCAGTCGGGCGCGCGCTGAAGTGATTCAGGCCGCATGGCGCAACTCCTGGTGGGGCGCTGCCGCAGCCATGATCCCCCGCGCCCGCAGCGCCTGCGCGCGCAGCACGGGCCAGTCCGGCAGCGCGCTGTCCCATTCGACCACCGTCGGTCGCGGCCCCATGCGGGTGACCAGGCCCTCATACAGCGCCCAGACGGTGCCCGACACGAGGCTGTCGTGGCTGTCGATCAACAGCGGCGCGCCCTCGTCGTCGCACTGCTCGCTGTAGCCTGCCAGATGAACCTCGCCCACGCAATCCAACGGAAAGTCATCCAGATAGTCCTGCACCGGGCGGCCGTGGTTGGTCGCGGCGACGAAAGCGTTGCTGACGTCCAGCAGCAGGCCGCAGCCGGTGCGCCGCGCTACGGCGCGCAGGAACTCGGTCTCGCTCAGCGTGGACGAGGCGAACGCGACGTAGGTGGCGGGGTTTTCCAGCAGCAGCGTGCGCCCGATGGCGTGCTGCACCTGGTCGATGTGGGCGCACACGGTGCCCAGCGTGGCGCGGGTATAGGGCAGGGGCAGCAGGTCGTTGTAGAACACCCCGGCGTGGGTAGACCAGGCCAGGTGCTCCGACACCAGCGCGGGCTGCCAGCGCCGCACCACCTCGCTAAAGCGCGCCAGGTGGGCGGCGTCGAGGCCGCACGGGCCACCGATGGACAGGCACACACCATGCACCGAGAGCGCAAAGCGCTCGCGCAGCGCACCCAGCCGGTGGTGCGGCGGGCCGCCGGCGCCCATGTAGTTCTCGGCGTGCACCTCGAAGAGATCCGGCCCCGAGGGGTCGGCCAGGATCTGCTCGAGGTGCTCAGGCTTGAAGCCGACGCCGACCGTCGGCGTGGCTGGCTGGAGCGCGCAACGGTCGGCGGCCATGATGATCCTCCCTGTTGCGGTTCAAGACTTGATCGGAGTCAGCGAGCCTTGGCCGCCGCCAGGCACCTGGATACCGGTGCAGGTGCCGCCGCGCACGAACTTCCACGCGTTGCCCTGGAAGTCCATGGTCGATGTGCCCTGGCAGGTGGTGCCGGGGCCGGCGGCGCAGTCGTTCTGGCCCTTGAGCGCCACGCCATAGCATTTTTCCTTCTTGGCGGCCATGGCGGCCTTGACTTCGTCTGGGTTCAAGGGCGCGGCCTGGGCGACGGTGGCGAATACGCCGGCCAGGGCGGTGGCGAGCATGGCGGAAGTGACGACGACGCGTGTGGACATGGTGTTTCTCCGGAGGCGGAATGTGAACGTATCCAAGGCGGATACGAGGGTTAGTTCGCGCGTGCTCAGTCCGTGGTTACAGCCGTCCTGAAATATCGGACGCCCGGCAGCGTGAAACGCGTGTGCCGCTCAACGAGGGGCAGACGCGCTGCCGTTGGTTCGGGTTTTGATGAAGGGCTGGAGCCCTTTTTTCAAGTTCAATGCAATCTCAGTCCGTCGTTGGGCTGTGGTTCTAACCATAGTCCAGCGAGGTCAAAATGCTTGTTATCGGTGTGCTCGCCACGAAAGGCGGCGTAGGCAAGACAACCATTGCCGCCAATCTTGGCGGACTTCTGGCAGACATCGGCTATCGCGTCCTACTGATTGACGCAGATGCCCAGTCTTGACTGTCCTGGTATTTTTCTCTCTCTCACGAAGCTGAGCATGGCCTGATGCGCATGGTCATGGCCTGTCGGGCTTTCCATAAAAATGACTGGTATTTTTATGGCAATTTTTACGAAATTGCGGCCTTGCGCACGTGCCGCACGCCATGGGCCACTTCATCACGACAGGCCGCAACAGGTCTTACCTGGCGCCGAGGTAGTGAAGAAGTATTTAGCAAGCTATTGACTGCGTGGACTACGTGGGACGTCCCAGTTCATGACTGCGCAATCAGCTTGCAGCGGGAGGTGGGAGATGAATAGCGAAACAGTGCCGCGGGACATCTTGGGGCCACGTGGTCAGGCTTGCTGACCTTGTCCACCGGATACGCCGCTACCCAGAATCCATGGTGCTTTTTGCAGTGCTGGAACAACGCTCCAGTCGGGAGGCGCTGGCCAGCCTCGCGCAGGGTTGGCCAGCGTGCACAGGTTTTAGCCGAGCTGCTGGTCGATGAAGGCGCTCAGCTGTGCCTTGCTCAGGGCGCCCACCTTGGTCGCGGCCAGCTGGCCGTCTTTGAACAGCATCAGCGTGGGAATGCCGCGGATGCCGTACTTGGCCGGGATCTCGCGGTTGTCGTCCACGTTCATCTTGGCCACTTGCAGCTTGCCCTGGTAGGCGCTGGCCACGTCGTCCAGGATGGGAGCGATCATCTTGCACGGGCCGCACCACTCGGCCCAGTAGTCCACCAGCACGGGGGTGGAGGACTTGAGCACGTCGGCTTCAAAGCTGGCATCAGACAGTTGCTTGATGAGATCGCTGGCCATGGGAGGATTCCTTGTGTTTTGGCAGATGGGACAGAGGTTAAATTCGGGTCATTGTGACAGAAACCAATCCCCCAGCTGCGGTTATGCCCCGTCCGCCAGACGCTATGACAGCCATAGCAAAAAACGATGTTCATCCCGCTGGCGCCCCATGGGCGCGCACCCTGGCGGCAGTCCAGGCCCATATCCAGCGCCTGGGCCTGCATCCGGCACGCTGCGTGGTGCTGGTGCCCTACGCCCAGCTCATGGCCGAGGCGCAGCGCCAATGGCTGCGTCTGCACGGTGACGGATTTGCGCCGCGCTTTGAGACCACGCGCAACTGGGCCGAGCAGCTGGCCGGCTTTGCGCCCCAGGGCCTGGACTATGCCCACGACGTGGCGCGCGACCGCTTCACCGGCGTCGCCCTGCTCGAGCGTGCCGGTCTGGCTGCGGAGCAGGGCATGCTGCTCGCCCCGCTGCTGGAGGCCGCCGCGCAGCTGGCCCCCGTGGCTGCGGCCGTGGCGCCGGAGCAGCGCGCAGACTGGCTGCTGGCGCAACGCGATGCCGTAGGCCTGGCCGGCGAGGGCAGCGCGCTGCGCTATGAGTCCGCCGTGGCGCGCCTGGCGCTGGAATGGGTGGCCGCCTCGCGCCATGCCACGGACGTGCTGTTCACCCCGGGCGTGCGCAGCGCCGTGGATGCGCTGGTGCTGCTGCAGGGTTTTCAGCCCGATCCGATGACGCAGGCCCTGTGCACTGCCTGGGGCGAGCGTGCGCTGGTGCTGCCACTGTGGGCTGACCCTCTCCCTCTCCCTCGGGGAGAGGGCAGGGGTGAGGGCCTCCCCAGTATCGCCCTGCACCCCGCAGAAGACGCCGAGGACGAGGCCCAGCGCGCCGCCGCCTGCGCCATCGCCCATGTGCAGGCCGGCCGCGTGCCCGTGGCCCTGGCCAGCACCGACCGCGCACTGGTGCGGCGCATCACCGCGCTGCTGCAGGGCGCAGGCCTGGCCGCCAAGGACGAAAACGGCTGGACGCTGTCCACCACCCGCGCCGCCGCCCAGGTCATGACCGCGTTGCGCGCCTGCGCCTGGGACGCCAGCGGCGACGCCGTGCTCGACTGGCTGAAAAGCGTGCCGGTGATCGCCGAAGCCGCCCAGCGCGCCCTGGAGCAATGGCTGCGCCGCAACGCTATCAGCCGCTGGAGCAGCGCCGTCAACGCTGCCGAGGGCAGCGCCCAGACCCGTCCCGCCATTGCCGCCACCATGGCGCAGATCGAGGCCCTGCGCGCGCAGCTGCACGCCGCGCGCCCGCTGGCCGACTGGCTGCAGGCCCTGCGCCAGCTGTTGCAGGCCGGCGGCCAATGGGCCGCCCTACAGCACGACGACGCGGGCGAGCGCGTGCTGCTGGAGCTGCACCTGAACGATGGCCACGAAACCAGCCTGCAGGACGCCGAAGGCGCAGGGCGCCGCCTGTCGCTGGCCGACTTCAGCCACTGGGCCGACCAGGTGCTCGAAGCCACCCGCTTCAAGCCCGATTGGTTGCTGGAACAGCCCCCCGACCTGGTCGTGCTGCCCTTGCAGCAAATCCTGGCGCGCCCCTTTGCCGCACTGGTGCTGCCCGGCTGCGATGAAAAGCGCCTGCAGGCCGCGCCCGAGCCGCCAGGCCAGTGGACTGTGGCCCAGCGCCAGTCCCTGGGCCTGCCCCTGCGCGAGACGCTGGAGGCCGCCCAGCGCGCCGCCTGGACCGCCGCACTGCAAACGCCCCATGTGGACGTGCTGTGGCGCAAGAGCGAGGGCGGTGAGCCGCTCCTGGCCAGCCCCCTGGTGCTGGCGCTGCCGCCCGGCCTTGAGGCGCAAGCAAATAGCGATACGCGCCTCACGCGCGCCGTGCAAGCCAGCGACACGCCGCACCCCCAGCCCGTGGGCGCGCGCCTGCCCGTGGCCCAGCTGTCCGCCTCGGCCTACGCCGATCTGCGCCACTGCCCCTACCGCTTCTACACCCTGCGTCAGCTCGGCCTGCAAGAGCAGGACGAGCTGGAGGCAGAGGTGGACAAGAGCGACTTCGGCACCTGGCTGCACGAGGTGCTGCAGCGCTTTCACCTGGACTTGCTGGCATTACCCACGCAGGACGCCGCCGAGCGCCGCCGCCGCCTGGACGCCGCCGCCGCCCAGGCGCGCGAGGCGCTAGGCCTGAGCGGCAGCGACTTCCTGCCCTACGCCAGCGGCTGGCCGCAGCTGCGCGATGGCTACCTGGCCTGGCTGCAGAAGCACGAGGCCGCAGGCGCACAGTTCGCCCAGGCCGAGGTCAAGGCAGAGCAAGCGCTGGGGCTTGAAGCAGGCAGCCTGCGGCTCGTTGGCAAGCTTGACCGCATCGACGAAGCCACCGACGCCGAGGGCCGCAGCGCCACCCTGGTCATCGACTACAAAACAGAGAGCAGCCAGGCCACCAAGGCCCGCGTGGACGCGGGCAGCGAAGACACCCAGCTGGCCTTCTACGCCGCCCTCATGCCAGAGCAGGGCCAAAGCCTGCGCGCCGCCTACGTCAACGTGGGCGAGCGCGGCGAGACCAAGACCTACGAGGCAACCGACGTCGAGCAGCTGCGCGACGCGCTGCTGGCCGGCATCCGCCACGACTTCGACCGCATCGCCGCCGGCGCGCCCCTGCCCGCGCTGGGTGAGGGCAGCGTGTGCGACTGGTGCGCCGCGCGTGGGCTGTGCCGCAGGGATTTTTGGACGTGAACAGATGCCGGCAAAGCGAACGCCCCATGATCCACCACTTTCTATAGGGCGCAACCTAATGCCCCACCAACCCGCCTACGAACACAACGGCCAGCCCGTCACCCGCGAAGCCTTTTACGCCATCGCCTGCGACCCCGCGCGCAGCGTGGCGGTGGAGGCTTGCGCCGGCGCGGGCAAGACCTGGATGCTGGTCTCGCGCATGCTGCGTGCGTTGCTCGACGGCGCCGCGCCGCACGAGATCCTGGCGATCACCTTCACCAAGAAGGCCGCCGGCGAGATGCGTCAGCGCCTGCAGGAATGGCTGGAAGACTTTGCCCACGCCACGCCCGAGCGGCTGGAGCAGGAGCTGATTGCACGAGGAATCGGCCCGCAGCGCGCACGGGATAAGCGCGAGCAGCTGCAAAATTTATATCAACAACTGCTCGCCAGCGGCCGCCCGCTGCAGATCCGCACCTTCCACAGCTGGTTTGCCGCGCTGCTTTCCACGGCCCCGCTGGCGCTGCTGCAAGAGCGCGGCCTGCCCACGCATTACGAGCTGCTGGAAGACGACGCCCAGGCCAAGGCCGAGGTCTGGCGGCCGTACTTAGAGGCCGTGGCGCAGGATGAAGCCCTGCGCACCGACTACGAGGCCGTGGTCGCCGTGCATGGGCGCTTTCAGACGCACAAGGCGCTGGAGGCAGCGCTGGACAAGCGCGTGGAATTTGCGCTGGCGGATGAGGCCGGCATCGTCGATGTGTCGGTGCCGGCGTTTGCCGAGCTGTACCCGCAGCTGGCGGGGCTGGAATCCCCGGCGCAGGCGCTTGACGGCGACCTGGCCCGCCAACGCTGGCTGGCGCGCGCCAAGGCGCTGGGCGCCGAGAGCAACAAGACCCCGCAGAAGGCGGCCGACGCGGTGGTCGATGCCTTTGAGTGCCCCCATCTGGACGAGCGACTGGACAGGCTGCGCAAGGCCTTCTTCGTCGCCGCCGAAGACCGCCTGACCAAGAACCTGGAGAAGTTTGCCGCCGCGCAAGAGGCCGAGCCCGAGCTGCAGCAGCTGTGCGCCGCCCGCGCCCAGCACGCAGCCTGGCAGCACCAGGGCCGCATGGCGCGCCTGTCGCGCTGCCTGATCGAGTGCTTCGGTGCCCTCAAGCGCGAGCGCGGCTGGGTGGACATGAACGACGTGGAGCGCACCGCCCTCACGCTGCTGTCCGACCCCGTGCTCTCCGGCTGGGTGCAGGAGCGGCTGGACGCGCGCGTGCGCCATCTGCTGGTGGACGAATTCCAGGACACCAACCCGCTGCAATGGCAGGCGCTGCACGCCTGGCTGTCGGGCTACGCCGGCGCCGGCGGCGGGCAGCAGCCGCCCAGCGTCTTCATCGTGGGCGACCCCAAGCAAAGCATCTACCGCTTTCGCCGTGCCGAGCCCCAGGTGTTCCGCGCCGCCCAGGCCTTTGTGCACGACGCCTTTGGCGGCGACATGCTGGCCTGCGACCACACGCGGCGCAACGCCCTGGGCGTGATAGCCGTCGTCAACACCGCCATGCAGCAGGCGCAGGCGCAGTGCGAATACAGCGGCTTTCGCGACCACACCACCGAGTCCAAGGACGCCGGCGAGCTGCTGCGCCTGCCGCCCGTCACCAAGGACGATGGCGCTGCCACAGACGATGGCGCCGATGCCACCCCCTGGCGCGACAGCCTGACCGAGCCGCGCCACGAGGCCGAAGAAACCCTGCGCATGGTCGAGAGCGCCCAGGCCGCGCAGTGGGTGGCCGCCCAGCTGGCCGCCGGCATCCAGCCCGGCGAGATCATGGTGCTGGCGCGCCAGCGCGAGCGCCTGGCGCGCATGGAAGAAGCCCTGCGCGCCCTGCACATCCCCTGCGTGCAGCCCGAAAAGGCCGACCTGGCAGCGGCACCAGAGGTGCAGGACATCGTGGCCCTGCTGGACGTGCTGGTCTCGCCGGGCCACGACCTGTCGCTGGCGCGCGCCCTCAAGTCGCCGCTGTTTCGCGTGGACGATGCCCTGCTGACCGAACTGGCCCTGCTGCGCCGCCAGGAGCAGTACCAGCATTTGAGCTGGTTCGATCTACTGCAAAAACAAGAGCTGCAGCCGCTTGATACAAGCGCGTTAGCGGCCAATTTGATTCAATACCGTGACTGGGTGGCCCAGCTGCCCCCGCACGACGCCCTGCAGGCCATCTACCAGCATGGCGACCTGCTGGCGCGCTTTGCCGCCGCCGCCCCCGCGCCGCAGCGCGCCGGCGTGCTGGCCAATCTGCGCGCGCTGCTGGGCGCGGCGCTGCAGCAGGACGGCGGGCGCTATCTCACCCCCTATGCCTTTGTGCGCGCCTTGAAGAAGGGCGGCATACCGGCCCCGGCGCGTGCCGACATCGATGCCGTGCGCCTGCTGACCGTGCATGGCGCCAAGGGCCTGGAGGCGCACAGCGTGCTGCTGCTCGACGCCGACGGGCGCGCCAAGAAGGCCGAAACCATGGCCGTGCTCGTCGATTGGCCGGGCGAACAGACCTTGCCGCGGTGCTTCATCTTCCTGGCCAGCGAATCCAACCCGCCGCCCAGCGCCCGCGACGCCATGGCAGCCGAGAAATCCGAGCGCGAGCGCGAGGCGCTCAACACCCTGTACGTCGCCATCACCCGCGCCAAGCAGCGCCTGGTGCTGTCCTGCGTGCAGTCCAGCAGCGCCAACCCCGGCAGCTGGTGGGCGCGCCTGGCGCCTTTAATGCAGCAGGATGCGGATCCGCAAGCCGCTGGCACGGCAGAGCAGGGCGCGCCAGCCGATGGCAGCTTCACGCTAAAGGAGCTGCCGCGCCTGCCCGCGGCAGAGGGCGCACCGGCCATGCAGAAGCGTTTGCGCGCCGAGGGCGACAGCCTGTCCTCGCGCCAGGGCCAGGCCATGCATGCGCTGCTGGAGCGCGTCGGCGTGGCCGGCCTGCCGCTGCAAGCCGCCCGCGCCCAGGGCTGGGGCGACGCCCACCTGGCGCAGCTGGCGCGCAGCTTTGCCCTGCCACTGCCCACCGCGCAAGCCGCCGCCACCATGGCCCAGGCCATCCTGAACGGCGAGGGCGCCTGGGCCTGGGACGAAAGCCTGCTGGAACTGGCCGTCAACGAGGCCCCGCTGCACCACGGCGGCCAAAGCCTGCGCATCGACCGCCTGATCCGCTTGCGCGAGCAGCGCGACGGCGCGCGCTGGTGGGTGCTGGACTACAAGAGTGCCGCGCGGCCCGAGGGGCGGGGTGAGCTGATCGCACAGCTGCAGCGCTATCGCGAGGCGGTGCGGGTGCAGGCGGGGGGGGAGGTGGTGCGGGCGGCGTTTTTGAGTGGGGATGGGCGGCTGGTGGTGGTGGAGGCGGTTTGAGCTTGTCGCGCGTTGGATCCATGCGTTGAGGAGGGGTGTCGAGCGTGATGAGGAGACCCTGCGGACAGATGTGCGTACACGTTTGGGACATTCCTGGCACCGATGAAGCCAATCATTGATTGCCCAGTAACCACTGACGCAGTACAGTTGCAACTATTCATTGACTGCTGGCAGCCTATGTGGGTTGGAAATATTTAAATTTGGCCAAACGAACGTGTAGCAGGTTTTGTCTTCTGCCGGCGTGAAATGTGTTGCGCTATCCGACTATTATTCGTTCGATCAGCACCGTCTAATCCTAGCTTGCATATTTACGCACGACCTTGCCAAAGTTATGGTGCCGTGATGACATCTCCACTTTCAATTTTGCATGAGAGCATAAAGGCAGTTCCAGCAGTGAAATATGCGCTGGGGCTTGCAGGGCTTGCAAGCGTGATTGCGATAGTTCGCTCTCTAAATTTGGATTTTCGTGTAGCAGTGTTCGGTGCCGTCGTTATGCTGCTGCTTATGGTATCTCTAGTCATATTTGCAAGATTGTCGAGCCTTGCCAGCCCGGACTTTCGCCTTCCAGCATTGGTCTTTACTTGGTTCTCGCTATTCCTCTTAATCGCGATCGCCCTCTCAATGTTTTTGTCGGTTTTTTTTCGTTGGCCAATTGATCTTCAAAATTGGATTAAGCCACCAGACCCGTCATATGGTAGGATACAAAATCCGATAGCGGATTCTGAATCAAGAAAAAATGCATCGCAATCTGATAAACTAGAAAATTCGCAGGGAATGGAAGGCCCCCGCACTGGATTGACGGATTCTAAGATCCTAAATGCAGAGTGTCCAGAAATTGCGTTTGCCGATTACTCTAAATATCCGGTAGAGTATAGGAAAGAACGTCGTTGCATTCCTTAATCAACCAAAGGATTAACCATGAATAAGCTGATAACAGGATTATTGTTGGCTATGTCGCTGATTTTTGCATTTTCCCGGCCAGCCATCGCTGGGGATCAAGATGACGCGTTGAAGGCTGCAAAGGAAATACTGATATCTCTTCAGCAGAAGAAATTTGAAACGCTTTGGGATACTCAAACAAGTGAATTTTTTAAGTCGAAAACTACTAAGAATTCATTTATTGCAAATATGACGTTGGGGAGGCAGCAACTCGGCACACCGAAAGAATCCAAGTTTGTCGATATGGCTTACGCTCAGAGTGACCCTCCGACCGGATTCAAAGGGGAAATCTATGCGTTCAATTATTTGAATACATATGAAGCGGGAAATTTCTACGAGCGAATCGTCGTTGTCAAAGAAAAGGATGGGAAGTTCAGGTTGTCTGGCCTTTGGGGTGCGCCGGCACAAAGCACACAAAGCAAATGAACCTTGCGACAACGGACGGCGAGCGAAGCACAGGGCCTTGCGATACAGCATATTTCTACCGGACGCAATGGGGTCAGGTCTTGCAATGCAGTATCAAATGCTCCGCAGTTGATCAATAGGCTGTTGCGGTCAGTAATTCGGAACATTCGCGTCTGATACCCGCTTGGTACGCTACTGCAAGACCTGCCCCCATCGCCTGACCCCATCGCCCCATATGCCTTCATCGATTTTTCCTACTTAGTCCAATTTTCGAATCGCAGCCCCTTCACGCGCCCGAAGTCCTTTACGTTGTTGGTGACGACACGTGCCCCCATGGCTCGAGCATGTGCAGCGATCTTGAGGTCAGCAGCGCCAAGCTGAGCGCCGCGCTTCTTCAGGTCCAAACGGATCTCGGCATAGTGATGCGCCGCATCCTGGGGACAATCCAGGACAGCCAGGTGCAAGGCCAAACTATCGAGAACGGCCTGGTTCTGTTTGCGCTTGACGGCGGCAGAGGCATGTACGCCATAGGTCAGATCGGCAAACGTCACCGCCGACATCACCTGTTGCTGCAGCGGCACCGACTGCACCTTGGCAGCCAGCGTCGGCGAGTCACCGCGCATGAGAAAGATGCAGGTGTCGGTGTCCAGCATGAAGAGTTGGGCCGTCAAAACGTGCGCTCCTGAATCGGCATGCGTTCGTTGTCTGCCATGAAGTCGGCAGAGGCAGTCATGCCGGAAGCGAAGAAGCCCGACCAATCGCTAGGGCGCGGCGTCAAGATGACGCTTTCGCCTTCTCGGCGGATGAACACCTCGCGCACGGACTCGGGGAACCGGTATTCGAGCGGCATCGTGACCGTCTGCGAGCGGTTGTTCCATCCGACGCGGGCGGTCGGCCTGGGTGTAGAGGTGTGCCGTTTTGCCATGTATTGGGATATATGGCGATTCATGCCAAATGGCAAGCCATATATCAAGATCGCGTCAGCAAACATCGCCTGCGCTGTGTCCGGCTTCGCCTGCAAGCGCTGCGCTGGTTGCAGGTCTTTTTGCCTGGTTAGACACATGCTTCAGATGCCCGTCATTCCGGCGAAAGAACGTCACCCCGGACGCGATCCGGGGCCGGAATCCAGACGCCACGCCCTGGTCACGGCGGTAGATTCCGGCCTTCGCCGGAATGACGCGGTGATGTATGCCACGCGCTCTCTGAGACATGCCGCTAATCAGGTCTTTTTGGCCTCTGGCGCTTTCACGGCAAGCGTTGCCAGCTATCGTTTTTTCAGGCCTACCCAGCCCCAACTGCAGAGTCTTCGGCGATGTCGTTGCGCTCCTGGGCTGCACGCCAGGCCTCGTAACCGCCGCGTAGCGGCCGTACATGGACAAAGCCCAGGCGCAGTAGTTGCTGCGCTGCATTGATGGCGCTGGCGTCCTGCGGGCAGGCGCACAAGGTGACGATGGCCTGGTCGCGTGGCCAGTCGCGCGCTTGGCGGGCGAGCTGGCTTGGCTCGACCGCATGGGCCTGGGTGATGGGATCACTCGCGGCAATCGCCGCGCCGCGCAGATCAAGCAGGCGGGGCGGCGTGGCCGAGGCCAGCGCGGCCTGCAGTGCATCGGCTTCGATGTGCGGCATGGTGGCCCAGCGGAGAAAGAGCCAGCGGCGCCAGAACTTGGCTCCCAGCCACAGCGCCAACGCCACGGCCAGTGCCAGCAAGGCCAGCGGCCCGTGCGTGCGCAGCAGCGCCAGCGTCTGGCCGACCTGATCGCGCAACCACCAGCCCAGCAGCAGCGCGGTGCCGGCCCACAGCGTGGCGCCACTGGCGGCTGCCAGCGTGAAATGGGACACGGGCATGCGCGCCAGCCCGGCCACGGGGGCAGCCACGGCCGAGAAGCCGGGCACGAACTTGGCCAGCAGCAGCGCGGGCGCGCCCCAGCGTGCAAAGCGCTGTTCGGTCTGCGTGACGCAGCTGCCGGGGTTGATGGACAGGCGGCACAGCAGGGCCAGCACCTTGTAGCCGTGGCGGCGGCCCAGCAGGTACCAGAAGCGGTCGGCCAGCATGGCGCCAGCCAGCGCCGCGCCAAGCGCCAGGCCCAGCTGCTGCCAGCCGGCGGCCAGGCTCCCCACGACGAGCAGCGTGGGCCATACCGGCAGCGGCATGCCCAGCTGCTGCAGCAGCACGTTGCCAAACACCAGCCAGGGGCCGTAGCGGGCAAGCGCGGCGGGCAGTTCGGCGGCGTTCATGCGGCCCAGGGGATGGGTGGGGCGTCAAGGCGTGCGCCGCCGGTGCCGGGCACCTCGCCAAAGCGCTCGCTGCGCCCCTGCCAGTCGCGTTGCGCCTGGGCGATGTAGGCCTTGCCGTGGCCGACGAAATTCCACCAAATGGTGATGTCCTCGCCAAACGGCGCGCCGCCGATGAGCAGGGCGCGCGTGCCGGCGGGCAGCTCCAGCCGCAGCTCGCTGCCGCCTGGGGGCAGGTACAGCAGCTCGTCGGGCGCGAGCTGTTGCCCCTGCGCGGTGGCGGGGCCGGTGAGCGGCATCAGGCCGTATTCGAAGGCGGGGTTGAGCGGCAGCGTGAGCGCGGCAGCCTGCGGCGCGAACCAGTCCACGCCCACGAGCGGGCTGTGCACCAGCACGGG
>JAFEER010000266.1 GCA_018240985.1 Pseudomonadota bacterium | reverse complement strand
CGCGCTGGCCCTCGGCCTCGGCGTTGTCCACCTTCTGGCCGCCGCGCACGGCGTCAATCGCCGCCTCCAGGCTTTTGCGGCTCAATCCGTTGTCCTTGGCGATCTGCGCCGCGTCGCCCTTGCTGTCCACCAGGGCCAGCAGGAACAGCTCGCTGGCGATGAACTGGTCGCCGCGCTGGATGGCCTCCTTCTCGGTGGCCTGCAGCACGCGGCCGAGCTCGGGGCTGGCCTGCACCTGATCCTGGCCATGCACCTGGGGCAGGCGCTTGATGGCGGCCTCGCTGGATTTGAGCAGTCCGGCGGCATTGGCGCCGGCGCGCTCGACCAGGGCGCGCGGCCCGTCCTCCTGGCGCAGCATGGCCGCCAGCAGGTGCACGGGCTCGATATAGGCGTTGTCGTGGCCCAGCGCGAGCGACTGGGCGTCGGACAGGGCCTCCTGGAATTTGCTAGTGAGTTTGTCAAGACGCATGGGTAAACCTCCAACTGCTCTCAAACTAGGGCTTGAATGCTTGGATTTCAAGCCATCGGGCCACAAATTCAGCCAGCCTGGGGCGGCGCCGCTATGCCCCAGCGCGCCAGCGCGGCATCGTCGCTCACGCGCGCATCCACCCAGCGCGCGCCTTGCGGGGTCTGCTCCTTCTTCCAGAACGGCGCCTGGGTCTTCAGATAATCCATGAGAAATTCGCAGGCCTGAAAGCTCTCGCCGCGGTGCGCGCTGGTCACGGCGACGAGCACGATTTGATCCAAGGGCGCCAGCAACCCCACGCGATGAATGACACGCGCGGCGTAGATGTCAAAGCGCTGCATGGCGGCGTCGATCATGAGGTCGATGGATTTCTCGGTCATGCCGGGGTAGTGCTCCAGCTCCATGGTGGCCACGCTGTCGCCAGCGTTCCTGTCACGCACCGTGCCGACGAAGCAGCACAAGGCGCCCACGCGCGCATCCTGGGCGCGCAGGCGCGCCAGCTCGGCAGAAACGTCGAAGTCCTGGGTCTGGATGGAAACGCGGGTCATTGGATCAGGGCGCAAAATTGCCACTTTAACGCGCACCGATCGTCCGCATGGCACAGCAAACCATCTCCACCGAGCTCTACCTTCTCTACCCCTCGCCGCGCAACACGCACCGCGTGGTGTTCGAGTTCCAGTCCTTCGTGCTGCAGCCCTATGCGCTGATCGACCTGCCGAGCTTTGACCTGACCGGCCGCCACAGCCTGTTTGCCGCCCAGCGCCGGGCCGACGGCAAGATGGGGCAGCTGGTGACCTTTGAACTGGAGAGCGACCGGCTGCGCTTCGAGCGCCTGTTCGTGCCGGACTGAGGCCGGCGCAGCTTGATGAAAGTCAAGCCAATAAACCAGTCAACAGCAACGGGTTTTCTTGACCTGGAGCAAACACGACTTCCAGATGTTGCGTTGCAATATAAGCACACACTCAACTACAAAGGGAGCCGGCCATGCAACTGCTCAAGCAACTCTTCACCACCGAAGTCGGTCTGTTCAGCGCCGTCGGCATTGGTTTCATGCTGTGCATGCTGGCGTTTTTCATCTGGCTGTTCACGCGCAACGATGCGCCGCCGGCAGACCAGAAGCAGCCCTGATCGCACCGCCATCCCCTCACCGCAGGCGCCGTCTCCACAAGGAGCAGCGCCTGTGCTTTTGCGCACAATGCAGGGCATGCACGACGACAACCAGATCCTGATCCCGCCCTCCTTCATCGCCATCCATAGCGATGCGCGAGGGCGCCTTGGCCTGCCCGTGGCCGAGCTGCGCGTGCGTTATGAGCTGTGCGAGGATCTGGCCCAGCAGCTGGTGGAGCAGGCCGGGCAGCTCTACCACGGCGGCGCGCGCTCCGAGGAAGGGGTACTGCTGGGCATGCATGCGGGCCTCGCCAGCCCCGACGCGAACCTGGCGGCGCCCGAGGCGCGCTGGATCACACTGCGCCTGGCCGAGCTGCTGGGCTGGCGCAGCCTGGCGCTGCCCGATTCGGCTTAGCCCCCCGTCACGGGCGGAAAGAAGGCCGCCTCGGCGCCGTCGGCCAAAGGCGTGGCGTCCTGGGCCATGACCTGGTTCAGGGCCATGCGCACGGCGCGCTGGCGCGCGAGGCTGTCGGCCCAGGGCTGGCCACGGGCGATGAGTTCGTCGCGCAGCGCGCCCAGGGTGGCAGCATGGGTCTGCAGCGTCTCCTGGCCCTGGCCCACGGCCTCGCGGATGGAGGCGAAATAGCGCACGGTGACGGTGACTGGCGCGTTCATGACAGCAGCTCCGCAAACGGCAGAAAGCGCACCGGGTCGCCGCGCGCGATGGTGCTGCCCGCCGGGTTGTCCACCAGGCCATCGCCCCAGGCGATCGAAGTGAGCACGCCCGAGCCCTGGTTGGCAAACAGTTCCAGGCGCCCGTCCGCGCCATAACGGGCACGCAGGAATTCACGGCGTTTATCGACTCTGGGCCAGTCGAATCCAGCGCTGGCAGCTATTGCATTGGGAGCAACATCGGCCACGCCCTGCAGCCGCAGCACAAAGGGCCGCACCAGCAGGGCGAAGGTGACGAAGCTGGACACGGGGTTGCCCGGCAGGCCCATGAAGTGCGCGCCGCCGATGCGGCCATAGGCGAAGGGCTTGCCGGGCTTGAGGGCGATCTGCCACAGGTCGAGCTGGCCCAGCGACTGCACGGCCGGCTTGACATGGTCTTCCTCGCCCACCGAGACGCCGCCGCTGGTCAGGATCAGGTCGTGCCCCTCGGCCGCAGTGCGCAGCACGGCCACGGTGGCGTCAAACCGGTCGGGCACTATGCCTAAGTCGCTCACCTCGCAGCCCAGGCGCTCAAGCATGGCGCGCAGGAAGAAGCGATTGCTGTTGTAGATGGCGCCGGGCGGCATGGCACCGGGCGCCACCTCGCCAGGCATGACGAGCTCGTCGCCGGTGGAAAACAGCGCCACGCGCGGGCGCCGCGCCACCTGCAGCTGACCCAGGCCGATGCTCGCGGCCAGGCCCAGCTCGGCCGGCGTGAGGCGCGTGCCGGCGGCCAGCACCTGCGCGCCCCGGCGGATGTCCTCGCCCGCACGGCGTATGCACTGGCCCGGCTGGGGCCTAGTGTTGATGCGCACGCGCTGGCCGCCATCGCCATCTATGGCCTCGCACTCTTCCTGCATCACGACGGCGTCGGCCCCCGGGGGCACGGGCGCGCCGGTGAAGATGCGCGCCGCCGTACCCGGCTGCAGGGGCTGGCCGCTCTCGCCGGCCGCGATGCGCTGCGACACCGGCAGCTCCACGCCCGCGGCCCCGATGTCGGCGCTGCGCAGGGCGTAGCCGTCCATGGCGCTGTTGTCCTGCGGCGGCACCTGCAGCGGCGAGATGGCCGCTTGCGCGAGCACGCGGCCATCGGCGTTGAAGGTACTGACGGCATCCACACCGGCCAGCGGCCGGGCCTGGGCCAGCAGCTCGGCCAGGGCGTCATCGAGCGGCTTCAGGGCTTGATGTGGCTTGGGATTCATTCGCAGGACTCCATGGATGGGGGTGAATACTCGAAACGCGCGCCCTGCTCCAGCATCCACTGGACGACGGCCTGCGGATCCAGCAGGCTCAGGATGGGCAGCGCGGTGGGCTGGGGCAGCGGCGCATCGGTGGCGACGGCGACGATATGGCCATCGTCCGGATAGTGCACCGGGCGCGGGGACTGGCCGGGCGCTGGCGGGCGCCAGACCTCGACCCTGGGCAGGTCGCCATGCCTGAAGCCTTCCACCAGCACCCAGTCCACGCCGTGGTCGAGCTCGGCCAGCAGCGCATGCACGCCGAGTTGCTGCGGCGGCTCGAACTCGCGCATCAGCGCCAGGCGCCGATCCGAGGCGATGAGCACCTCGTAGGCGCCGGCCTCGCGGTGGCGCCAGCTGTCCTTGCCCGGGTGGTCGATGTCGAATCGGTGGTGCGCATGCTTGACCACGGACACGCGCAGCCCCTGCGCACGCAGCAGGGCAATCACCTGCTCGAGCAGCGTGGTCTTGCCGCTGCCCGAATAGCCGGCAAAGCCGAGCACCTTCATGGCCTCATTCCTTCATTATTTTGATAGCTGCTGGCGCTTTACCAGTGCGCATTTACGAGCAATATGGCCTGATTAACGACATATCTCAGATCAAGCCGCGGGCCCTCACCCCCGCCCTCTCCCAAAGGGAGAGGGAGAAATACCGGCGCAACCGATCGCCCTCGCCCCTCTGGGGAGAGGGAGGGGTGAGGGGCTTGCAGCGGCGTGTACATAGCCAGGCAATATGGCGCTCAATTGCAATGCGCCGCGATATAGGCCTTGACCTGCTGCACATCGGCCGGCAGGCGCTGCACGCGCTTCGGTAGTTGCTCAATGCCTTCGAACTTCGCCGGGCGCTCGGGCGCGCGGCCCAGGGCCTCTTCGATGGTCTCGGCAAACTTGATCGGCAGTGCGGTCTCCAGCACGATCATCGGCACGCTGGGGTTGCCGCGCTGCTCGCGCGCCACCTTCACGCCGTCGGCGGTGTGCGTGTCGATGATCTGGCCGAAACGCGCATAGGTGTCCTTGATGGTGGCAAGGCGGTCGGCATGGGTGCTCTTGGCGCTGGCAAAGCCGTACTTGGCCGATGCATCCTTGAAGGCCGCATCCTGGCTCAGGTCGAAGCGCCCTGCCTTGCCCACGGCGTCGGCAAACAAGGCCTTGGTGCGTGCGCCGTCGCGGCCCACCAGGTCGAACACGAAGCGCTCGAAGTTGCTCGCCTTGCTGATGTCCATGGAGGGGCTGGAGGTCTCGTAGGTGTGCTCGCTGCCGCGCACCTGGTACACGCCGGTGCGGAAGAACTCGTCCAGCACGTCGTTTTCGTTCGTGGCCACCACCAGGCGCTCGATCGGCAGGCCCATCTGGCGCGCCACATGGCCGGCGCAGATGTTGCCAAAGTTGCCGCTGGGAACCGTGAAGCTGACCTTCTGCTCGTTCGACTGGGTCGCCTGCAGGTAACCGGCAAAGTAGTACACCACCTGGGCCAAGAGCCGCGCCCAGTTGATGGAGTTGACGGTGCCGATCTTGTACTGGGCCTTGAAGGCGTGGTCGTTGCTGACGGCCTTGACGATGTCCTGGCAGTCGTCGAACACGCCGTCAATCGCCAGGTTGTGGATGTTGGCGTCCTGCAGGCTGAACATCTGCGCCTGCTGGAAGGGGCTCATGCGGCCATGCGGGCTGGTCATGAAGACGCGCACGCCGCGCTTGCCGCGCATGGCGTATTCGGCCGCGCTGCCGGTGTCGCCGCTGGTGGCGCCCAAAATGTTCAGCTCTTCGCCACGGCGCGCCAGCTCGTACTCGAACAGGTTGCCCAGCAGCTGCATGGCCATGTCCTTGAAGGCGAGCGTGGGGCCGTTGGACAGGGCCTCGATCCACAGGCCGTCCTCGAGGTGGCGCAGCGGCACGATCTCTTTCGTACCGAATACCTCCGCCGTATAGGTCTTGGCGCACAGGCGTTGCAGGTCGGCGGCGGGAATGTCGTCGATGTAGAGCGAGAGGATGCGAAACGCCAGTGCGGCGTAGCCTTCTTCGCGATAGGTCTTGCGCAGCGCGTTCAGCTCGGCGTCGCCGATCTGCGGGTAATGCTCGGGCATGTACAGGCCGCCGTCGGGGGCCAGGCCTTCGAGCAGGATGTCACAAAAACGCTTGCGTTCGGCATGGCCGCGGGTGGAGAGGTATTGCATGGTTTTTACTCAAGCTTGGGGCGCAGGAGCCCAGGGGTTGACGAGCCTGAGGCCCGTGGATTCAAAGTGGCGGGTGTTGCGGGTAGCCAGGGGCAGGCCGTGCACAACCGCCGTGGCGGCGATCAGCAAGTCAAGATCGGCTTGCGGGCGGCCAATCGCCTGGCAGGAAGCGCGCAGATGGCTCCAGGCGCGCCAGCAGCTCTCGTCGCTGGGCAAGATCCTGCCATCGAAATCACTACACATGCGGTCAAACCACTGCTGGAGCTGGTTGCGCCGCACGCCGAGCGGCATACGCGCTATGCCAAACTGAATCTCGCCCACCGTCACCGCGGACAACACGGCAGTGCGCGAATGGCGCTCGAGCCATTGCATGGCCAGTGGATCGGGCGCAGGCCGGGTCAGCTCGGAGATCACGCAGGTATCGAGCAAGCACTCCATGATCTTCATTCATCCAGCGGCGGCAGTGGCTTGATGCTGGTACGTTCACCGATCAGCTCCGCGAAACCCTCGACCTTGGGCGCACTGAGCAAAAACTCGAGGAACCCGTCGTCGGCAGGCACCTCGGCATCGCCCTCGCTCACCGCCACTACCCGCACCACCGGCTTGCCGTGGCGCGTGACGGTCTGCGGCCCTTCGGTCAGGGCGCGGTCAATCACCTCGCTGAAGCGGTTCTTGGCTTCCTGGACTTGCCAGATTGCGGACATACGGGCCTCCTGACGACACTGATTCTGGCTAGATTTTATATTTTCTAGCCAGAATATGCCATCAGTTCAGCTCTTCCTTGCGGATGCGCGTGATCGGCGCCAGCACCGTGGGCAGAGCCTGGATCTGGGCCAGCGCCGCGTCCATGCCGCCCTCGCGCGTGTCGTGCGTGAGGATGATCAGATCCGTCTGCATGCTTCCCTCGCCGCCCACCTCGTCCGCCTCGCGCTGCAGCAGGGCGTCGATGCTGATGTTGGCACCCGCCAGCAGGCCGGTGATCTTGGCCAGCACGCCAGCCTGGTCGGCGACGCGGATGCGCAGGTAGTAGCTGGTGACCACCTCGGCCATGGGCAGCACCGGCAGCTCTTGCCCGGCCGCGCCCAGCGTGTGGCTCTGGAAGGCCAGCGGCGGCACGCGGTGCGTGGGGTCGGCCTCGATCAGGCGGGTGATGTCCACCAGGTCGGCGATCACGGCGCTGGCCGTGGGCTCGGAGCCCGCGCCCTTGCCGTAGTACAGCGTGGTGCCCACGGCGTCGCCGTGCACCACCACGGCGTTCATGGCGCCCTCCACGTTGGCAATCAGGCGCTTGGCCGGCACCAGGCTGGGGTGCACGCGCAGCTCCACGCCCTTGTCGGTGCGCTTGGTGATGCCCAGCAGCTTGATGCGGTAGCCCAGTTGCTCGGCATATTTGATGTCGGCACCCGACAGCTTGGTGATGCCCTCCACGTAGGCCTTGTCGAACTGCACCGGGATGCCGAAGGCGATGGCGCTCATGATGGTGGCCTTGTGCGCGGCATCCACGCCCTCGATGTCGAAGGTCGGGTCGGCCTCGGCATAACCTAAACGCTGGGCCTCCTTCAAGACCACGTCAAAGTCCAGGCCCTTGTCGCGCATCTCGGACAGGATGAAGTTGGTGGTGCCGTTGATGATGCCGGCCACCCACTGGATCTGGTTGGCGCTCAATCCCTCGCGCAGCGCCTTGATGATGGGAATGCCGCCGGCCACGGCCGCCTCGAAGGCCACGACCACGCCCTTGTCATGCGCGGCCTTGAAGATCTCCTCGCCATGCACGGCCAAGAGGGCCTTGTTGGCCGTCACCACATGCTTGCCGGCGGCAATGGCCTCCAGCACCAGCTGCCTGGCGATGCCGTAGCCGCCGATGAGCTCGACGACGATATCGATGTCGGGGTTGGCGATGAGCTCGCGCGCATCGCCCACCACGCGGGTCTGCTCGCCCACGATGGAGCGCGCGCGCGCCATGTCCAGGTCGGCCACGCAGGCAATCTCGATGCCGCGGCCGGCGCGGCGGCGGATTTCCTCCTGGTTGCGGGCCAGCACGTTGAACACGCCGCTGCCCACGGTGCCAATGCCGAGCAGGCCAACTTGGATGGGTTTCATATCAGTTATACCAATCAAAAAAGGCTGTAACGCGCTTGCAGCAAGCGCCATCAGCTATCAAAAATAAGATTCAAGCAGCCTTGACCTGGCGCTGCCGATAGGCGGCCAGAAAATCTGCCAGGCGCGCAACCGCCTCACGCAGGTCGTCCTCGTGCGGCAGAAACACGATGCGAAAGTGCTGGTTGTCCGGGAAGTTGAAGCCCGAGCCCTGCACCAGCATCACGCGCGTGGCGCGCAGCACTTCCATGAAGAACTGGCGGTCGTCGGCGATCGGGTACATGTCCGGGTCGAGGCGCGGGAACATGTACAGCGCCGCCTGCGGCTTGACGCAGGTAACGCCGGGGATCTGCGTGATGAGCTCATAGGCCAGGTCGCGCTGGCGGCGCAGGCGCCCGCCCTCCTTCACCAGGTCGTTGATGCTCTGGTAGCCGCCCAACGCTGTCTGTATGGCCCACTGGCCCGGCACGTTGGAGCCGAGCTTGATGTTGGCCAGCATGTTCAGGCCCTCGATGTAGTCGCGCGCGCCGCTCTTGTCGCCCGAGATCACCATCCAGCCGGCGCGAAAGCCGCAGCTGCGATAGGCCTTGGAGAGCGAGTTGAAGGTGAGCGTGAGCACGTCCGTGGACAGGCTGGCGATCGCCGTATGCCTGACGCCGTCGTACAGCACCTTGTCGTAGACCTCGTCGGCAAACAGCACCAGGTCATGCTCGCGCGCGATCGCGACGATGCCGCGCAGCAGCTCGTCCGAATACAGCGCCCCGGTAGGGTTGTTGGGGTTGATGACGACGATGCCGCGCGTGCGCGGCGTGATCTTGGCGCGGATGTCGGCCAGGCTGGGCATCCAGCCGTTGTCCTCGTCGCACAGGTAATGCACGGGCTTGCCGCCGGCCAGGCTCGCCGACGCCGTCCACAGCGGGTAGTCAGGCGCTGGCACGAGCAGCTCGTCGCCATCGTTGAGCAGCGCCGTCGTGGCCATCACGATCAGGTCGCTGGCGCCATTGCCCAGGTAGATGTCGTCCAGCGTCACGCCGGCCACGCCCTGCTGCTGGCTGTAATGCATCACCGCCTTGCGCGCGGCAAAAATGCCCTTGCTGTCAGAATAGCCGGCCGATTCGGGCAGGTTGCGGATCATGTCCTGCACGATCTCGTCGGGCGGCCTAAAACCGAACGGCGCCAGGTTGCCAATGTTGAGCTTGATGATCTTCTGCCCCTCGTCCTCCATCTGCTTGGCCGCATCCACGATGGGACCGCGGACATCGTAGAGAACATGGCTGAGCTTGACGGACTTGTGGATGGGCTTCATGAGCGGACGGATGAAAAGGCCAATGCTGAAAGGAACCGGCGGCCAATCGGTGAAACCTATAATTTAAGCACAGTTCCCACCCGCAACCGGCCCGCCATCAGGCCGGCATGGCTACCATGAAATTCCAGGCCGACCGCTTCGACGTACAGACCATCACCGCCTACGGCCCCGGCTGGGTCAAGGTGGATGCGGACAAGATCACCGGCAGCGTCATCATCGGCGCGCGCGGCCAGCGCATCGCCTGGGACTGCAGCCGCTTCGAAGACCTGACGCCGGCGCATTTCGCTCAACTGGCCGAGCTGGAGGCCGAGGTGGTGATCTTCGGCAGCGGCCAGCGCAACCGCTTTCCGCCGCCCGCCTGGCTGCAGCCGCTGATGGCCAGGCGCATCGGCCTGGAAACCATGGACACCCAGGCCGCCTGCCGCACCTACAACATCCTCGCCGGCGAAGGCCGCAACGTGATCGTGGCACTGCTGCTGGAAGCCTGAGCACAGCGGCTGCCGGTTTCATCGGCTTAGAATACGGGGCTTGCCTGGAGACTTGGGTGAGTGGTTTAAACCAGCAGTCTTGAAAACTGCCGACGGGCAACCGTCCGTGAGTTCGAATCTCACAGTCTCCGCCAAAAATCATTATAAATCAACAACTTAAGTTTGATTTTAAGTTTCAGCCACATAAGAACCCACATTCAATTGTGAGTTGTCATGTGCACAGGTAGCTCATTCTTCGCACTCGAATCAGCACGTTCGTTGACGGTGCGGGGCGACATTGCAGTCCGTCGGGTGATTCAGCCCTTCTCCCTTTGGGCAGGGTGACTGGGCGCTATTCGCTCTCAATCACCCGTGCCACGTCGCCTTGGCATTCTGCGCACTTGCCCACCAGCAACAAATGACCGCCCTTGATGGCGCCGCTGAACTTTGTAATCCTCACTTCGAGACCACACCGCCCGCATCGGACGTTGGACAGCAGCCGTTAGTGGATGTCTCTGGGGATGGACTCCCAGCGCTGGTGAGCTGGTGGCGTGAAGTCTGGGAGTGATTCAACCGAATCTAGGTTCAATGGTCATGGTGAGCGTACCCAGCGACGGGCATCTTTGAGAAGCAGCAGCAATTGCGACTCACGCAACGGAGATGCGATAAACCCGAACTTGGTGTAGAACCGCGCCGCTTCGTCATCGATTGGGTGGGTCAGCATCGCCCGAATACCCGCCTGATCGGCAATCAGCATCGTGCGGCGGATCGCATCCTGCAACAAACCCAATCCAATGCCTCGCCCTTGATCCTGCTGAGACACGGCCAGACGCGCCAGGATCACCACCGGCACCGGGTACTGCCCCATTCCCTTGCGTATGCGTTCCGGCGCTTCCAGCGTATCGATCTG
>JAFEER010000265.1 GCA_018240985.1 Pseudomonadota bacterium | reverse complement strand
CCAGTCCGAGTGAACTCGGACTGCTTCGTATCCTGTTCCATTCGCGCCTCGCCTTGAGTTGAGCCTCAAGGATACGGCAAATACTCATATTAAGTTAGCGCTTATGGGCGAAGGCCGGGATCCAAGGCGCCTGTACGACGAGGAAACCAGGGATTGCGGCCTTCGCCGGAATGACGGGGTATTTACAACGGTTTGTTGCCGAGTGAATAAGCAAAAAATGGGAGGCACTGGGTGACCACTCTTGGATCACAGGAAGACCACATTCAAGTCGGCGCCCAGAACTTCCCTTGCCAGCGGCACCAGGTGGTCGTGATGCGTCAGGAACACGACCTGCATGGAGCGCGACAGGTCGCCCAGCACCTTCAGCCCCGCGGCCGTGCGTTGGTCATCAAAGTTGATGAACAGGTCGTCGGCGATCAGCGGCATGCACAGCCCCTGCTCCACCTGCAGTTCCAGCGCCGCCAGGCGCAGCGCCAGATACAGCTGGTCGCGCGAGCCCTCGCTCATGCCCGTCACGTCCACCGGCTTGCCCGTGGGGCGGATGCCGAGCAGGCGCGGCGCGGCTTCGTCGGAATCCACCAGCAGGCGGCTGAAGGAATTCATCGTCAGCCCCTGGAAGATGGCCGAGGCCTTGGACAGCATGGGCCCCTGCCGGGTCTCGCGGAACTTCTCGATCGACCACTTGAGCAGGCGCGCGGCCGTCTGCTGCTGCAGATAGCGCTCGGCCGCGTCGGCCATGGCGGCGATGGCTTCCTGGCGCTGCGACTCGGCGCGTGCCGCCTGATCGGTGCCGTCCAGCGCCTCAAACGCCGCCTTCTGGGCGCCGTAGTCATTGCTCAGCGCCGCAATCTGTTCCACGCCGTCGCGGGCTGCGGCAGCCAGGCGATCGAGTTCCGCCAGCAGCGCATCCGCGCCAATGCCGTCGCCTTCCTGGCGCAACGCGTCCAGCGGCAGGCCATCGCCGGCCTGCGCCAGATCCTGCTCGGCCGACTGCATCTGGCGCTCGACCGCGCGGCGCTCATCGGAGCGCTCGATCGCCGGCCCCAGCGCATCCAGCCCATCGACACCCGCCGCCGCCATCCATGGCGCCAGCCGCGCCAGCACCAATTGCCGGCCCTGCTCGGCCTGCGCCAGATCGGTCTGGCCGCGCTGCAGCCTGGCCTGCAGGTTGGCGGCCGCGGCATCGGCCTTTTGGGCGGCCTCCAGTCGCCGGGCGAGCTCCAGCGCGATGTCCTCGCTCTGCTGGCCGCTCAGGTCGGGCCCGACCCGCGCGGCCAGGCTGGCGGCAGTCGCGGCCAGGCCGTCCAGGTCGGCCTGCATGGTTTCAAGCCGCTCGCTGCGGATGCTGCGCATGGCGTCGAGCTGGCGCTCCATGTCCTGCATCACCGCCGTCTCAGCTTCGACCTGATCGACCGGCGTATCGGCGGCGTAGCCCGCCGCCTGCACCGCCGCCTGCCAGGACTTGAGCCACGCGTCCCAGTCGGCCTGCGCGGCCTGCAGCGCATCCTGGAGCCTGACCAGGCTGCGCTGCCCTTCGCGCGTCTGCTGCTCCAGGGTCTGGCGTTGCCCCTGGGCCTGATCGGCCTGCGTGATCTGGGCTCTGGCCTCGCGCAGGCACAGGCTCAGCTCCGGCGCCGGTGTTGCGGCGGAGGCCCGGCCCAGCCGCGTCCAGAGCAGCTCGCGCAGCTGCGTGGCCGCGGCCTGCTGGGCCGCCAGGCGCCGCTCGACGGACGCGCGCTGCGCCGCCAAGTCCAGCACCTGCTGGCGCTGCTGCAGCCAGGGCAGGGCCATCTCCAGCGGCAACGCGGGCAGGCCGCAGGCCTGCGTCAGCGCGGCCCAGTCGGTGCTGCGCTGGTCTCGGCGCTGCTCTAGCGACTGCAGGCGCTGCTCCAGGTCGCGCAGTTCGCGCTGCTTGTGTTCCAGGGTGTCGGTCTTGGACTGGCGATCGGCCTCGTACCGGGCGCGCTCCAGCCGGTCGTCGGCAAGGCGGTCGGCCTCTGCCATCTGCGCCTCGAACGCCGGCGCCGCCGCCAGCAGGGCCTGCGGCGCCTGCTTGATCGCCAGCCATGAGGCGTCGCGTTCGCGCCGCGCCTGCAGCACCTGCTCACGCGAGACCGGCTGGAAGTTGCGCACGAACTGCTGCAGCTCCAGCTCCAGCTGCACCAGCTCCTGCTTCCTGGCGGCCAGCGCATCGCGCTGCGCCGCCTCCTGGGCCGCATCCGAGCGATGCAGCTCCAGCAGCCGCTGAATATGTGCGCTGTCGGGCAGCACCAGCGCCTGCAGGGCTTCCAGTGGCCGGCGCCAGGCACCCAGCGCAGCCATTGCGGCTTCGATGCTTGGCGCCAGTTCGGCACTCTCTTGCTGCAGCTGGGCCATCACCGTGGGGTGGTCGCCGAGCCTCAGGGCCTGCTCAACCGCCGCCGCCAATTCGGCATCGACGACGCCTGCGGCCAGCTGCGCCAGCTGTTCCTGGGCCTGCTGCAGCTGCAGCTGGCGGTCGGCCAGGCTGGCGCGCACGGTCTTCAAGTCCTGCGCCAGGGCGGTGCGGTTCTTGACCAGGGCGGCCAGCCTGGCGCGCACGGGGGCAGCGGGCAGGCGGTCACGCACACCGTCCTCGCTGTCGGCGTGCCAGCCCAGTCCGCGGGCCGATTCCTGCACGCGCAGCCATTGGAGCCGCAGCTCTTCCGCGCGCTTGACCATGTCGGTGGGGTGCGCCCGGAACTGCAAACGGCGTTCATTGAGCTCCGTGATGTCGTCCTGCAGCGCCAGGATGGCCCGGTCTACGCTCAAGCCCTGTAAACCCGCCTGATCCTGGGCGATGTCGCGCCGCAGGCGTGCGATGTCGGCATCGGCCAGCGCCATGTCCTGCATCGCCTGCGCAAACAGCGGGGCGGCGTTCTCGTCCAGCAGGGGGATGTCTGCGCCTGCCAGCAGTTCGGCGCGCCGGGCGCGGGCGGCATCCAGCGCCTGCAGCCTCGGCCGCACGCGGCGGATGCGCTCCAGGCGGCTGAGCTGTTGCCGCAGTTCGGCATCGCGGGCCTTGGCCTCGGCCAGGCGGGCTTCGGTGGTCGTCAGGGCATCGTGCTGCGCCTGCCAGTCCTTGGTGCGCAGCGTGGCGCGCTTGAACTGCGCGTGCGCGGCCTCGTAGGCTTCCAACGCCTGGTAGTAGACACGCGCGCCGGACTTGCGCGGCGCCCACAGCGCATCGGCCTCGGCCTGGAGCTGCTGCAGGGCCTCGCCCAGGTGCTCGATGCCTGCGGCCGACTGGAACAGCATGCGGCCGATGTCGTCCGACGCCGACAGAATGCCGGCACCGCCTTCGACCAGGGTGGTGTGATCCAAGGCATACATGCGGTTGAAGGCCTGCGCCTGCAGGCTGCCGAGCCAGGGCTGCAGGGCGCCATCGGGCAGGGGCGTGTCCGCGGGGGTGCGCAGCGTGTTCTTGTTGCCCTTGGTGCGGTGGAAGGCCAGTGGCTCGGCCTGTGTGCCGCCTGCGCCGCGCCGCTCGATCACGCCGCCTATGCGCAACTCGGGCATGGGGTGCAGAAACGCCAGCGGCGTGCGCGCCGGGATGCCGAACAGCCAGTCGCCGATGGCGGTTCGCACCGTGGACTTGCCGGCCTCGTTGGGGCCGACGATGAGGTGGATGTCACGCTCCTGCAAGGGCAGGCCTAAGGATCGGTCGGTGAATTTTCCGAATCGGATCAGCTGGAGTTCGCGGATGCGCATGCAGGGTCTTTCGCGCTCAAGTGGCTCAAGTGGACGAGGCCGCGTTCTGGGCCACCCGGCCCATCAGCACCGCGCTGCCCTGCCGCAGCAGTTCCGGCAGTTGCGCCAGCGGATCCTGGCGCAGCGCCTGCAACTGCGGCGAGGCCTGCAGCACCTCGTGTGGCAGCTTCTCCAGCAGCGCCTGCCAGTCGGCCTGCACCGATTGCACAAAGCCCGCATCGTCCTGGGCCGCCAGCGCCAGCCCCGCCAGCTCGGCCAAGGCGCCCTGGGCCTCTTCGCTGGCGAGCAGCGCATCCGCCGGCTGGGCCTCGCTGTCCACCCGCACCTTTTCGATCCACAGGCGGTCGGGATCGAGCGCCACCGCCTGGGCAATGACCTCCTGCCGCAGCTGCCCGGCATCGGCGACCAGGGCCGCATGGGCGGCCGAGCGCCCCTTGAACAGCACCCGCACGGCCAGCGGCAAATGCTCCGGCGTGGCCTGCAGCGCCTGCTCCAGCCCCTGGCCCGCGGCACGCAGGGCCTCGCGGCGATCCGCGGCCTGGCCAATGTCCACCTCCAGGGCATGCCAGCGCAGCACGTCCACCGCCAAACGCTCGACCGCGGTGATCTCGCCGTCCTCGGCGCTCACCAGCAGCGCGCCGCGCATGCCCGGCTCCCGGATATGACGCCCTTGCAGGTTGCCGGGGTAGGCCAGCGTCACATCGCCACGCTGCAACCAGTGCTCATGGACGTGGCCCAGGGCCCAATACTGATAGCCTTTGCCCTGCAGCTCGGCCACGGAGCAGGGGGCATACCTGGCGTGCTCGGCGTTGCCCTCCAGCGCGGTGTGCAGCACGCCGATGTTGAGCCAGCCGGCCACCGGTTCGGGGTAGCCGGGCAGCAGGTTCTCGGTGGTGGCCGCCAGCTTGAAGCTGCGCCCGTGCAGGGCCACCTTGTGGGCATCGAGCCGAAAGGTTTCGGCCTTGCGCGACGAAAAGACATGCACGTTGTCGGGCAACTCCAGTCCGCGCGTCATCTCGCTGTCGGCGTCATGGTTGCCATACAGCAGGTACACGGGGATGCCCGCAAGGCGCAGCCGGCCCATCTGGCGAATGAAGAACAAGCCGGTATTGAAGTCCTTCCAGTCGCCGTCGTAGACATCGCCGGCAATCACCATGAAGTCCACTTCTTCGTCGATGGCCTGGGTGACCAGGTTCTGGAAAGCGTCCCGGGTCGCCGTGCGCAGGCGCTCGGCCGGCGCATCGGCATACGCGGCCAGGCCGCGCAACGGGCTGTCAAGGTGCAGATCGGCGGTGTGGATGAATTTCATGCAGTCCCTGGATTTGCGGCCCGGCACAGACCGGCATTGGACTCCGCGGCAACCGACGGGGCATGCGGGTGCGCGGGCTGGAAGAAGGCAAGCGCCGGGTTTGAAGCGGCACTGGAAGGCTTTGACCCGATTGGGTTTGACCTCCTGATAGAGGTCATCGCACTCCAGACGTTGAACAAGAAATGTGGCTTGAAAGCCGTATGGATGCTTGGCATGTAGGTTGTTCCGATCATTCTGTACCCGCTCCTGTACCCACTTTTGAACGCTCCTTGGCGAGATAGTCACGCCAAGGCCTCGATGACCGCTTCCGGGTTACGCTCAATCACCTTGAGCAGCACCAGTGCCGAGCCGCGTGGAGTACGGTCGCCGCGTTCCCAGTGTCGCAGAGTTGCCATGGAGAAACCAAAGCGAGCGGCGAACTGTTCTTGCGTCATGCCCACCTTGACCCGCGCGGCCTTCACGTCGATGGTGCGCGGGAGATGTACATACACGCTGCGCTCGTCACCTTGGGCGTGAGCGATGGCCTCTTTCAGACCCCGGTTGATGCTTTGGAACGCGGTGCTCACGATGTTTTCCCCCCCAGATTTCGACCGCACATCAGACTGGTCAGCCAAGTCGTTCCGCCCGGCCTTGGCCAAGTGGGTATTGTTGCCCTTGGCGAACGGTATCAGGGCGTGCGGTCAGTTGCTGGCGTGGCCTCCTGGGGCATTCGAGCCATGCGGATGCTTCTTCTGACGTATTGACGGGTGGTTTCGCAGAAACGAGTAGAGCACTGTGCAACGCACAGTGCTCTCCAACAGAAATCCTTACGCTTGCGAGGATTTGTTCGTGCGCAAGACGACTTGCGCAAAAATCCGCACGCCTGCAAGGATTGATGATGAACGCCATGAATGGCTGGCACGGGCTCGACACTGGCACCGCAGATGTGCACCTCCACCATCGCTACAAGCTATCCAAGAACTCACCCGCCACCGCCACGCAGTGATCGAAGCTCGGCGTGTATTCCAGCGTGGCGATGGCGTCGAACGCGGCCCGCAGGCTGGGATGCGGCTGTCGAATCTGGGCCAGGAAGGCACTGCGGTGGCGTAGCAAAAATGGCTTGGCTGCCAGAAGCTGTACAGGCTCGCGCTCGATCACGAGCGCCAGATCAAACAGATCGCGCGCCGTGACACGGTCGCCACGGTGGTACATCTTCTTGGCAATGATCTCGGCAGCCGTCTCCACTTTGACGGCACGGCCTCCGATGTTCCAGATTTCCCAGGCGTCATCCAGCAGATTAGGGGCAGCGACAAAGTCCACCTCGCCCTCGTCGAACTGAAGCTTGACGAACATGCCCGGCTGTTCCGTGTAGTCCTCGGTCAGATCCGCAGCCGTGTCACTCAGCCGTGGGGTGACAAAGCCCAGGTACTGCGGATCGGGCACAAAAATGTCGATGTCCTTGCTTAGCCGGTGGCGGTAGCGGAACATCAACACGGTTCCGCCACCGAAAGTCCAAAACGGGTCGGCTGTGCCTCCGTACTTGCTGATGTCATCGATCAACATCAACGCACGCGGGAACAAACTCTCCCAGGCCCCGCTGGGCAACGCATCGGCCTTCATGCCCATAGCGCCCGGCGATGCACGGACAGCGCCTCTGCGAGCCTTGCGACGTTGCGCCAGACCTTCCGGGGTGGTAGATGCGCCTGTGCTGCAGCCTCCTCCACGGCCATCACGACGGTGGGCACGGGCGCCTCATCCAGCAAGTGAGTGAGGTGCGGTGCAAACGAAGGTGGCACCTCGCCGCTGGCCAGGGCCTGCTCCAACATCTCCGGCGCCAGCTCACGCGAGTAACTGACACTGGCCGTTTTGGCCGCCATCCACAAGCCACGCTTTTTGCGCCGCGACTGGGTATCTGGCGCGGTGCTGTCCAAGCCCAACACTGCCAGCACCTGTCCCACACGGTTGACACCCAGATCACTCAGGGTGCCGTTTTCCAGGCCGACCAAGGTCTGGCGGGATAAGCCGCTCAGGTGCGCAAGCTGCGCCTGGGTCAGACCCAGCTCGGCACGCCGGGCGCCAACGACGTGGCCAATATCGATCAGGTTCATGGCTGGCATAGACCTTAGAAATGTCCTAAATATTTGACATATTAAACCTTGCCGTGCAGCCAAGCAATCGAGATTTCGAGTCGGGTCAGTCAAAAGGCATGTTCACAGGGCCTTCGGCGTAAACACGCGGTGATTCCGTACTGATCTTTGAGTAGCGACTTGCTGCCGACAGGCGCCAGGCTCATGGGCGAAGGTACTCCCCTATTGTTGTAGTATGTTGTACGATATTACTATCTACAAATGAGATTGCTATGGCCATCAGCATCGACGATGTTTTTTCCGCTGCCGATCGGCTCTCGGAGTCGGGGCAGCAGCCCACATTGGCCGCCGTGCGCTCGGCACTGGGAGGAGGAAGCTTCACCACCATCAGTGAGGCAATGAAATCATGGCGGGCAATGCAGCAGGCGGCAGCCGCACCGGTTCGCGAGGCAGCTCCCGCCGCCGTCATGGAGCGCTTCCATCAGCTGGGCGCCGATGTATGGGCCGTGGCGATCAGCATGGCCAATGACCGCCTGGCCAAAGAACGGGAAGCCTTCGAGAGCGCAAAGGCGGAGACGGAGCAGGCGCAGAAGGAAGCTGCCGAATGGGCTGATCAATTGGCGACTGAGTTGGAGTCCACACGAAATCGGCTTGCACAACAGGAGGCGTTGCTGCATACAGCGCAGGCCGCCACCGATACGGCGCAGGCGGCATTGGCTGAGGCACAGAAACGTGCCGATAGCCTGACCGAGCTTTTGGAGCGCGAGCGGGCGTTAAGCGCCGAGATGCAGTCCAAGGCCGAGAAAGCCATTGCCGACGCAGCCAGGCTGGCGGGAAAGTTGGAGGTCTTGCAGGCTCAGGGGGAGCGGCAGGGCCGCTGATGCCTCTCGTCCGTGCGCGTGAAGGCTAAGGTCTGGCAGTTGCCTCGGGGGATTTCCGAATCGATGGTTCGGAAAGCTCGGTAGAAGCAGATTTGCCAGACGGTGTCTGGCGAATTTAAGTGTCGGCGGATTCTCCAGACGGAGTCTGGAGTTTTGGCAGGTCGGAAAATTCTGCAGACAACGCCTGCAAAATCCCGCTCCCGGCAGATTTGTTGGGCAGCGTCCAATAAATTCGGTCGGCAGGCCACGTTTGATAAAACAGACGCATCTGTTGCAAGTTGTAGATGCCGAAGCCATGCCCGAAGCGTGCCGTCAAATCGCTGGAAAGCCGCCTGAGCAAGGCCTGTCCGTAAGCGGCACGCTCCTGCCCACCCTGCTCGAACTCCACGATACGCCGCCCAATTTCCCAAAAGCTGGCGGTCATGAAGGCATTGACGCTGCGCACGGTAGCCATTGCTAACGCAGCCAGGCTGGCCGGAAAGCTGGAGGTCTTCCAGGCTCAAGGGGAGCGGCAGGGCCGCTGACGCCTCTCGTCCACGCACCAAGGCTAAGGCCTGGCCACTGCCTCCGATAGCCAGCTTTCCTTGGTGTAGCGGTAGCCTGCAAACTCCCGCTCCAGCGTGGTGTGGCCCAGCAGAAGACGGCGAGCCAGGTCGGCCACTACCGCAAGCTCTTGTTCGTTGCGCACCTCCAGTGGCGCCACCAAATCCAGCCCGGTTGCCCAGGACAAACGCTTGCGTTTGCTGCTGGGGCGCACATCGCAGTCAATGCCTTGCGCGGAAAGCTCCTGCTCCAGAGTTTGTAGGCGCTGGAAATATTCGCGCGAAGCCTCCGAGGGCGGGCGGCAGGTGTAGCTGACGATTTTTTTGCGCGATCGACCTACCTTGCGGTAGTTCGCAATTGCGCCTTTCATCAGCCAGTCATCGAACGGAAACTCACCAGCCCGTTCGCTTGCCTGTTCTTCAAGGGCATCCTGATACACACAACGTGGGTGGCGCCACCAGACAATGACGCGCCTGCCGTTCAGGATGAAGCCCACGTCGTCCCACCAGGACAGCGCGTCCGGCTTGGTCTCCGCATAGCTGTGGGGCACAAACAAGCCGCCAGGCCCCAGTCGCCACGGATGGTGTCGGTGGTATTCGCGCTGCAGGCGGCCAAGGCGCTCTTGGCGGGGGTCTTTCATACATTCCTTTCACCGCAGGCGTCCTGCCCGCGCATAGTCAAACTTTCCGGGTTGAATGCAGCCGCCATTCATGTCCGTCACACCGCAAAACCCGACGCCAAAGGCCGCAAACCCCAGCCGCGCGTGATCGCGGCTGTAGTCCAGGCAGTCATGGTGGTGGCCATGGAACGCTTTGCCCACCCTCATGCTGCGCGCCAGTTCATCAATGGCGTCAAACCCATGCGGGTGGGCACTCGGCGCTTCGTGCGTCACCAGAATATCGGCACGTTGCGAGACCAGGCAAAAGTAATCCTCCGGAAAGATAGAGCTGCGGTGCTTGCGCGGCAGGCCGTCGCGCCAGCGGTTCCCCCTGCCGCAACGCGCTGTGAATTCCTTGGAGCTCTCGTACAGCCAGTCAGCCGGTGGCGCCCACACCTGCCCACGGAACACACCACCCAGCCCGGCAATGCGCACGCCATCGACCACGGCCACGCGGCCGTGCAGGTTTCGATCAGCCAGCGCCGAGCCAAACAGGTGGTCGTAGTCGGCGTCCGAATCGGTGTCGTGGTTGCCATGGATGAACCAGACCTCGGTCATCCCCAGGATGAATTCGAGCTCCGCTTCCAGCGGGCGCTGCGCCTGCAGATCGCCCAGGAATACGATGGCGGCCGGGCGATCCCTGGCGACGATCTCCAGTACATGGTCGAAGTGGCCGTGGACATCTCCAAGGAAGTAGATCATTGCGCCCTCGCATCCCGCAATTTGCGCTCCAACCGATCGCGCAGGCGCGGCAAATTCAAAACCCAGCCGCGTCGGACAACCTCGGCTGTCTCCACTCTCGCGTCTGCATGCACCTCGAAATACCTCGTCGCAGCGTCCATCAGGCGTTTTTGTGAAACAGGAAAACCGTTGCCGATGACCATCGCCGCGACGCACATCACATTGGCCTCCGTCGCCGAGCAAGGCATGTCGCGAAGGCTGCGGGCAATCTCCAGGCACGCCATAAGCAAGACCTCTTCGACCTCGCGTGCGCTTCGCACAACCACCCCCAACTGCAGCATGAAGGCCTGCTCGTTCTCCGACACCACGTACCGTGCCAGACCCGAACCTGCTTCCTGATAGAGGTAGCGGCAAGCCCGGCCATCGAGCTGCGTGGCCTGGGTACGTGACGCGGCAAGGGCAGAGAGCACCGGATAGTCGGCCAGCCGATGGAGAGCCTGCATGACGGCAGGGGCAGTGAACCCCTTGCCGCACACCCAGCCCTCCCAGTCCCAGGCGTAGGCGGCGCGTTCCACCCCTTCGATGACGGGAAGCTGAGCGCCATAAAGCGCCGCCCAGAAATCATCTCTCCATGGCTGCGGGATGTCGGCCAGATCGACGTAGTAGCGCCGACCTTCCACGTTCCGGATGGGCACGCTGGCCAGCAATTCCTGCTGGGTCAACGCCCGTGGCAGCGCCTGCCCCGCCTGCAGCAGCAGGGCGGTGATTTCATCCTGGCGCGCCATCTTTTGCGCTGGCGTCCATTGGCTGGCGTAACCCAGCTTGAGCAGCAACGCCCATTCCTGACGCAGGGCGTCGGCCTGTCTCTGACTCATGGGCTGGGCACCGTCGGTTGTCATGTTCATCTCCTGCGAAGGATTGTGGCCACAGGCATGGACTTGCATGGAAGGGCGATTTCGTGGATAGTTAGTTTAACTAGTGTTGTTAAACAAGCAAGCATATGGCACGACCACGCACCGGCAGGCAGACCTCCGCCGAATACCAACGCCGCTACCGCGAGCGCAAAAAGGCCCAGGGCGCCATGGCGCAGACCAACTGGATGCTGGACGTGCGCCTGACGGACGCCATCCGGCACGAGGCCAAGGCCCGAGGCCTGCGTGAGTCCGAACTCGCCACGGACATCCTGGGTGACTGGTACGAGGCCCGGTTTGGTGGGCGCTTGCCACCGGCGCAGCCCGATGCACCACCGGATACCAGTGCTCCACCTCCACAGCCTGCGTCCATCAACGCCACGGTGGAGATGCTGCTGGCCAAGCTGGAAGAGCTGGGCTTCATCATTCCGCTGCAGGGCATGGCCACGCAGTGCCTGCATGGCGATGAGCGCAATGGCCTGTGGGCCACGGTCACTCTCAATGGCTTGGACTCCATTGAGTTCGGCCTGGTCGAACGCACCGACGGTTTTGCACAGAACATCCTGCATTGCGTGGTGGACACGGTGACGCGCCGCGCCTGGCTGACCAGCGACGCCTATGGCGAGCTGAACCAGGACAGGGACATCGGCACCAAGATCAGCGCCAAAAGCCTGCAGGCGCTCGACGATGCGTTCGCACGACTGCGCGAGTTCATCATGGCCAAGCGCAAGCCGCTGCGCTATGACGAAACCCTGGCCGCGCTGCCGCACTACCTTGACCAGGAGCCGTCACGCTCCCTGCTGGTACTGGCGTTTCAGCGCATGGGCCTGGAGCTGGTGCATGTGCCGCCCACCGATCTGGTGATTTCTGCGGCAGAGGCACCGCAAAACGTTGCGCTGCACGACCTGGAGGCATTGGCGCAGTACGTGCGCCAGGAATTCCTGCGCACGGGGAAAACGGTCTGCACCTTCCCGCTGTGGGATGGAGGCGAGCTCATCGCCTACGCCCCAGAGGCCCGTGCCTTCGTTTACGCCGGGCTGCGGATGCAGCCACCGGAGGCGCCCAATACAGAGGAAGGCCAGCCATGAACACCATCGAAGCCGACGCGCTGGCTGCCGAGCTGCGCAAGGTCGCACAAGATCTGCTGCTGTGCGTCAACGCCATCATGGGCCAGGAGCAATCCATCGCTGCCGACCTGCTGCGGAATTTTCCGAAGCGGTTGGAGTTGCTGGCTTTGCGTGTGGCGCCACGCCCCCAGCCTGATCTGCCGCCCGACTGGCCGCCGAGGAATGCGCCCAGCGAAACCCATTTGCAGGCTCTGCTGGAACGCCAGCGGTGGTGGTTGCAACGTCGTTCGGAAAGGAACTCATCATGAATCAGAATCTGCGCGCTTTGCGTCGCTGGATTGCGTGCGGCCTGGTCGCATTCGGTATCGGCAAAGTTGGGGCACAAATGCCTGTGCCGCTGCTTGACGCTGCCGCACCAACAGCCGCAGCACAACAGCTCGAAGCCCTGCTGCAATGCAAGACGGGGACAACGCTCAAGACCGATGAAGTGGAATCCAGGCTCCAATCTATCGGGCTGGTCAAAGGGGCGGATGGCTTCTTTCTGCCGTTGCGAAAGGGACAGAAGCCAACGCTGTTCGGAGACGAAGTGGTGGCGGCGCTGGTCACCACCGGCGGTGGCGAGACAAAGGCAGCCGTGTACCTGAAGCGCCAGACGGGTAAGCAGATGGCGAAACGGCTGGGGGTCACCCAGATCGACGAACAGGCGGACACCGACGAGCCGTCCTACTTCAAGCAGACCAGCAAGAAGACGACCTTGCTGGTGGGGGCGGCATCCGAAGCTTTTGTGGGCAACGGCAGCGTCAAGTACCAATCGGCGGTGGCTTGTCAGCGGCTCAATTAAGCGGGCGATCTGCACTCCGCGCCCACCGCCGCATCGTCGCCCGCAATTTCTGCTGCGCCTTGGCATCCAGAGGCATGTTGCCCACGAGCGCCAAGGCGGCGTCCAGGTTCACGTAGCCCTGCTGCAGCAGCGCGATGCAGAACTCGCGATCCTTTTCTCGTGCGGCCACGGCCTTGGCCAGAAAAAGGTCGAGCACGTCCAGGCAGTAACCGATGCGATCCCGCGTATTGCGGTTCTGGATGCGATGCACCCGCTGCATCCAGTCGGCTGGCAGGCAGGCCGTCTCCGGCCCGACGCCTTGCGCGTAGTAGCCGTAGGTCTCATGGAACCGTGAGCCTTCGCCGATGGCACCATCGATCCTGTCGGCCAGCTCCGGTGCCTGCAGGGGGTAGATGTCCGCCTCCATGGACACGGTGAACACATCCTCGGGCCGGTGCACTGCGCCCAGAATGGACTGGCTGCCGACGATGACGAACTCGTACTGGTCGGTAATGTCACCGCTGGCGCGGATGATGTGCTCCAGCTCCTCCCGCGTCACGGCTGCTCCTCGGGAGCATCGCCCCTCTCGTCGCCCATTTCAACGCCCTTCTTGAGTTCATTCACCTGCTGCAGGATGGCCAGACGGGCCTCTGGCGGCAAGATCGTGACCAATGGCGATGCCTGGCGCAGCTGCTGTGCACGACGGGTGCGGGCCAGCACCTTGCGCCAGGCGCCCGCCTTCAGAATGTCCTCCCACTCACGCCACAAGGCGGCAGAGCGAACATCTCCCGTCGCCAGCCAGCGCTGGAGCGTGTCCTGCGCCTGTTGCACCTGAGCAGGGTCGATCTTGGCCAGGTGCACGGCTTCTTCGTGCAGGGCCAGGCTTTGCAAATCCTGTAGCTGATGCCTGGTTGGATCGGCACGCACGCGCACCTGCACGACGGGAGTCGGATGCCTGGAACGCGCAGCGGCGGAGCCCGCAGGTGCCGGTTGCAAGACATCACCCGCCAGCAATGCCATATCACCACCAACGCCCAGGATGGACATGACGCGCAGGTAGGTGCCGATGGACGGCGCTGGGTCGCCTGACTCGACCGCGCGCAGGGTGTTGCGCGTCATGCCTGCGCGTGCAGCAAGCTCTACCGTGCCCAGGCGCTGGGCCTTACGCAGGCGCTTGAGGCGGTCACCTAGTTGCAGCAGCAGCTGGCGCTCAAGGAGAAGGTTTGATTTCTCAATCGTCATTTGGTCAACATTTTAACCAAACACCGCACATTGGTGATGATGGTAACCATTTTTAAGTCATCGAACGCGCTCACAGGACACCCCCAAAACCAAGGGCGTCAATCCAATCCCGGTGACGGCTCCCCGCGCGGAGGTTTGGGACGTACAGCAACCGTGCTGCGAACAGCCCAGATTGACTCAGGAGCGGGGCGCATAGTTCTTCCTGAATAACCAGCGATTTTCTTACCATAGTGCCTGCGGGCTGTGTTGGTGCTGCTATGTCCAAATAGGGCAGCGATTTCTTTCTCAGTAAGTCCATCGGCGCGGGCATTGGCAACTGCTTGATGGCGAGTGCTGTACAGCGTCGGTTTTTGCCCTTGCCACCCAGCCTTAATCAATACTCTACGGATAGTGCGTTGCATGCTGCCGTATATTTTCTTGTAAATCTCTTCTTCGGATAATGACATCAGATGATCAGTTTTCAATTTGCTGATCATGCCAATCCATTGCTGGATATGTCGAATGCCTTCGTCATCAATGCCATCAAGAAGTATGATCCGTATATGACCATTGCCACGTACAGTGGAGTGCTTGGCATTCAGGACTTCAAGAGCTGACGAAATTTTTGTTGATCCATCGGGCTGAAATATGTGCTCGCCCAACGCATTTTTATGCTGATAGCTTATGATCCGAGCATTCAGCCATTCGACGGGGCGAAGTCCCAAAAATAGATTTGCCCGAATAAATATCAGAGAATTAAGAAGGGATTCAGATCCTGAAGTGAGGGCTTCGTTCATCAGCAGATCAAATACTTCATCGGGAAATGCCTTCGCTTTTTTTGATGATGTATTTTTTGAATTAACTGGTAATTCACCAATAGGTATTGAAACAATATCATTGTATGCGCATTCAAACCGCCAAAGCTCGCTGGAATTTGAGTCATAAGCTGATCGACCTTGCGCAGCAATCCAAAACAAGGCAGCCGCCTTTTCCAGACGCGCTGTCGCCTGCGTAATTGCCTTTGATTCAACCCGTTTAGTAAAATCACGCACAATTATTTCTGGTGTCAATTGCCAATATCCACCAATAGATGACCTCTTTGCAATTTGTTCTAATTTTCTCAAATATAAATAAACAGTACTTTTAGCCAACGACTCTCCTACCATCTCTTCCTCAAGAATGCGATTTGCAAATGTTTTTGCGCGGAAGGCATCATCAGATGATTTTTCGTCCATACATGTCCAGCCAATAATTAACAAAGAATGAATCAGGGATGAATTCAGGACGCCGAGTGGGCGCAAAAAATCAACCTCTGAAATCAAAACTATCGGTGGATCGACGCCAAAAAGGTCTTGGCGATGCCACCACCAACACTGAAAATTATGGCGGCAGGGGAAGGTTTCAGGCGAGAGTGTTTCGGTGACAAGTGTGTCGTACCCAGTTTGCAAGTGATGTTTTCCTGGTCACAGTGCAGCATTACTCCCCAAAAAATTGTACGTATCGCCGCCAAAAGAGATGCGTATCACCGCCATAAAACAAAGGATGAAAAGCGGTTTCGCCGTTCTTTTGTCTTCAAATTCGGCTAACATGTGCACATATCACAGCATATGTAGCCACAGCAGGGTTGCAAATGATGCTTGGCGGCGAAATTTCGGGGGAGTAATGCTGCACGCACCGTCTGTGACCAAAAAATATTTTTGCGCAAACGAGACAAATTACATTTACGTGTCATCAAGGAGATGTCAGCGTGCTGTGATGGTGTCAATTAGGAGCTTTGAACGTGCTGCGATGGTGCAATAGAGAAAATCAACACGCTGCTCACTGGGTGGAAGATTACTGCTCCATGAGAGCACCACCGCATCACCTACAGAGCACCGATGCAGCACATATCGCGACGATCAAGAAAGAGTCCGTGAACTGAAATAATTCAAATATTGATCAATTATCAGAGGGGCTTTTGGTCGCTGATTTTGATTCATATTCTTGCTGCTGGAGCTCCTTGTGAGTCTTGTTAAAAACCTGGTTGGCAATAGGCAAGTATTTCAAGATTAGAGGTTGGCTGCTTGGGTACTTATTCTGAACCACGTACTCCCGCGACTGCAACTGAATTGCTTGATCGCAGAACTGGTCAAAAACCTCTGCTCGCTCAGAGAGAGGGAGCTTTGCAACCACCTTCATTGCTGGATGCGCAATGGCGACAACACCAAGGAACGCTTTGAACATTCCTTCATGCTCTGCGCGCAGGGCTTGTGCCTGCTCTTGCTGCAACTGTAGTTGCTGCTTCAACTGCTCGTTCTCTGCCCTCAGTATCTCGTTCTCTGGAATCAGTCGCCTATTTTCTGCACCCAACCGCTCGTTCGCACCGTACAGCCGGTCGATGAGCTGGTTGCGCTCATCAATCACGCCATTGGCATGTATGGTGGCTTCATTCCAGCCTTGGGTGTAGCCATGCTCACGCCCAACAGCTACGCCATCAGCCATGCCATTAGCGTGGCCATTGTTGTAGCCAACAGATTCTGCGAGATAACTGTTATCGAATCGGGACATGTGAATAATCTCCTCAATGCTTGATTATTTTGATACCCAAAGCATTTTTTTGCTCGTCGTATTTTCCAAATCAACATCATCGGTTGGATCGATGAATAATTCCGCCCCGAACTCACAACCCCACGCCTTGGTGTCTGGATAATTTTTATCTCTGCATTCAAAGATGGCTGTGCATCGGTTGACTGCAGGCGCTGGTGAGGATGGGCTCAATGGTGGAATCGCCACAAAGACCGCCACCTCTTCAAATTCATTCTGATTCAAAATTTCTGCAGCAATCCCTACCTTTGTCACCATCAGATGGGTACGCCTCTTGTGCTCATGGCCATCGGGCTCCTGGATTGGCTGCGTGCCGATGATATGCAAAACAAGATGACCGGCAACTACTTCGGCAATTGGATAATGTCGAATGGGTCGATCTTTCTCTCCGAAGTTAATCATCTGCCGCTCAAAGCGTTGCTCAACCTGAAACATGTGCATCCTTGATGGTTCTGGGGTAAATACTTTTTCCGCCAATTTTCAAATGCGATTTGTCATTCAAATATACGATGTTCGCATATTCAATGATCGCATGCAACCTCATGGGCCGAGTTGCCCATGTACAAGACCCTCTACACCCGTGAATACCAGCAGATGCTTGCCCTGCTGCGTGCCAAACGCACAGATGCCCAAGTCAGCCAGGTGGAGCTGGCGCGCCGCCTGGCGTGGACGCAGGCGGACGTGAGCAAGTGCGAGACTGGAGTGCGTAGGCTGGACGTGATCGAGCTGCGCATCTGGCTCAAGGCGCTGGGCTATGAGCTGGCGGACTTTGTGCGGGAGCTGGACAGCAGCGCCCCCCTTCTGCCTGATCAGGCCCCGCCTACAGCCGCTGGCGCCGCGTCTCAGTAATACTGCCGGATATAGCTGAACGCCTTCTCAAACAGCTCTTCATCCGCGTGCAGCTTGTATTTGAAGAGCGCTTTGCGCAGGGCTTTCTTCACCTCCCGCTCACCGGCCTGTGTCCCCTGCCAACCGGGAAAGCGCACCAGGCGCACGATCTCGTCAATGTCCGCCACCACGCGCTCCACCACCACCGGGGTGTCGGTGGTCTTGATTTCGTTGAACAGCTCGGTCAGCGCTGCCTTGCCGCGATCCTCGTCCTCTTCGGGCGGCACTTCCTTTTCGGCCTGCAGGGTTTCCTTGGCGATTTGCAGCAGCTGCTTCAAGAACTCCACGCTGTTGATCTGGCCGGATTCAAAACGATCCTTCAGCGCATCCAGCCGTTCTGAAAGCTGCTTGAATTTGGGCTTGCCCGCCTTGCCGCGCAGACGGCGTTGGAGCTTGATCTCGATCTCCTTGGCCTTCTTCGGGTCTGGGTTGGAGAGCACCGCCTCCAGCAGGTCAGCATCCAGCACCAGGGTGTCGAGGTCATCGCGCACGGCGTTCACATGCACGTTCTGGTGGATCAGCTCGATGGTCTTGGCGCCCAGCGAATGCCACAGCAGCTTGCCGTGGCCGCTGGAGGGCTGCACCGACTGGTACACCTGCGACAGCCAGCGGTAGTCGGTCTCAAAGGGCGTCAGCACCGCATCGGGCGACAGCGCTTCCCAGATTTTGTTGAGAATGCTGTATTCGGCCGCAAAGTTGTCGCGCACCTCGTTATTGGGCAGACATTGCTGGGCGGCAATCAGGCCCTCATAGCCCTGCACGCTGCGGTCGATGCCGGGGAAGAAGGCCAGGCATTTCTGCATCGCCTCGGGCAGCTTGTCCTTCAGCTCCTGGATGTTGCTCACCACCTGTTTCACGCTCTGGTCGTCGAACTCCAGCGCGGCGGCCACGTCGTCGAAGATGCCCAGGTAGTCCACGATCAGGCCGTGGGTCTTTTGCTCAGAATAGGTGCGATTCACCCGGCAGATGGCTTGCAGCAGCGTGTGGTCGCGCAGCGGCTTGTCCAGATACATGACCTGCAGAATCGGCGCATCAAAGCCCGTCAGCAGCTTGGCCGTAACGATGATGAGCTTAAGCGGATCGGCCGGATCACGAAAGCGATCCAGCAAGCGCTCTTCCTCCTCGCGGCTGCGGTCGTAGGGCGCGTACTCCGGGTGCTCCTTTTTGTCCGCCGCCTGCACCGACATCACGATGTCGCTGGCCTCGGGCGGCAGCAGCTTGTCCAGCTCGGCCTTGAACAGCAGGCAGGATTCGCGGTCGAAGGTGACGATCTGGCCCTTGAAGCCGTTGGGCTCCACCTTGGCCTGGTAGTGCTGCACGATGTCTTCGCAAATCTTGCGAATGCGCTCGGGCGTCTTCACCAGCACCGCCATCTTGGCGGCGGTCTTGGCCAGGTTGTCCTTGTCCAGGTCAGACAGGCCGCCGGTCAAATCCTTGTACGCGGCATCCAGCGCCGCCTTGTCGATGTGCAGGTCAATCAGTCGCGGCTCAAAGTGCAGTTGCAGCGTGGCGCCGTCGCGGATGGACTCCTCAAAACCATAGCGGCTCAGGTAACCCCGGCCACTGGCCAAGTCTTCATCGGCACCAAAGGCATAAAAGGTATTGCGGTCGGCGCGGTTGATGGGCGTGCCCGTCAGGCCAAACAAAAACGCATTGGGCAGGGCCTCGCGCATCTTGCGGCCCAGGTCGCCTTCCTGGGTGCGGTGGGCCTCGTCCACCAGGGCGATGATGTTGCTGCGCTCGTTCAGCGCACTCGTGGCCTCGCCAAACTTGAAGATGGTGGTGATGATGATCTTGCGCACATCCTGGGCCAGCAGTTGCTGCAGCTTCTCGCGGCTGTCGGCCTTTTCCAGATTGGGGATGTCCGCGCCGGTAAAGGTGCCGGTGATCTGGCTGTCCAGGTCAATGCGATCGACCACGATCAGCACCGTGGGGTTCTTCAGCCCGGCGTGCATACGCAGCTTCTGCGCGGCAAACACCATCAGCAGCGACTTGCCCGAACCCTGAAAATGCCAGATCAAGCCCTTCTTGGGGTAGCCCGCCAGCACGCGCTCGACGATCTTGTTGGCCGCTTCAAACTGCTGGTAGCGGCAAATGATCTTGATACGCTGCTTTTTCTTGTTGGTGGCAAACAGGGTGAAATTGCTCAAAATGTCCAGCACCACGGGCGGGCGCAACATGCTCTCGGCGGACAGTTTGAGCGACTTCAGCGCATGGTGCTGGCCCTGCGCGGGCGCAGCACCTTCGTCCTCCAGATGCCACGGCCCCCAGTCTTTCACCGGCAGGCCAATGGAGCCAAAGCGAAACGCCTTGCCCTCGGTGGCGACTGAGAACACATTGCAGACAAACAGCTCGGGCACGAACTTTTCGTAGTCGTCATGCACCTGCACCGCGCCATCCACCCAGCTGATGCATTTCTTCACCGGCGTCTTGGCCTCGATCAGCACGACGGGCAGACCGTTGACCAACAGCACCAGGTCGGCGCGGCGCTCGGTGGGGCCAGCGCGGTAGGTGTACTGCTGGGTGACGATGTAGTGGTTTTGCGCCGGGTCATCCAGGTCGATCAGCCGCACCGGCACATGCTCATGGTTGGGGCCAAAGGGCATGGAACGCTCGCCACGCATCCAGGCGGTGAATTCTTCGTTGGCGCGGATCAACCCATCCGAGCGCACCGACAGCACGATGGCGCGCAGCTTGTAAAGCACCTCGTCGGCGCGGTCGGGGTCAGCGGCAATTTCGGGGTTCAGGCGGATCAGCGCCTCGCGCAGCCAGGGCTCCACCAGCACTTCCTGCAGCTGGCGCGGCACCTCGGCTGGGGCTTTGTGGCGCCAGCCGATGCCCTTGGGGCTGGGGCCGTAACTGGCTTGAGGTTCTTGGACGGTATTGGCCGGGGCGGCCTTGACCGGGCCGGCGAGCAGATCGCGGACATAGGCTTCGACGGTATTGGATTCGTTGAAAGAACTCATCTGGCGTCACCCGTGATCTTTGCGAACAACTGCTTCTTCATCTCCTCTGAAGAGATGCGGCGCTCCAACGCTACCTTTTCCGCCGATTTCACTTCAGCGATCTCATCCAGCAACTGTTGTTGTACATCCAGCGGTGGCAGCGGCAGACGGACACGAAGCAAATTACTGGCGTTCACGTTTGCCTGACTCACGGCTTTGGTTGCATAAGCGAGCACCTGTCGGCGTCCAAAATCAGAGTTCAGGTAAAACGCCAGGAACTTTGGCTCTAGTTTTTCCGTGTTTGTCTTGATTCGCACCAGGTACGAAGCGAATACGTGATCACCATTGAGATCGTAAACACCTGTTCTGCCCACTAATTCATAGCTGTTGGTGCGATTAAAAAGCACATCGCCATGGATGAGTCGATATGCCTCGAAATCTTTATCGCCGAGATCCACATACTTGATGTCATTTTCGACGCATAGCCCATCTTCAATATTCATCATCCGAAGTATCGGATATTGCCCGTCCGACCCTGCGTTGATTGAAAGTCCGTATTGCGTCTCCTGAACAACTGCGCCAAGTTCGACAACAGGCCATTTCCGATTTAGTACGTCTGAAAATAATGATCGAACAAGCTGGTCGGCTACGGCTCCCACTCTTTGGTGCGCTTCGCTGGTTAGCTCAAGTCCTTGAAAAAGGTCAACAAGTGTTGTCTGTTCTTCCATCGGCGGCAGCGCAAACTCAAACCCCGCCAAACTCGTCCAATTGGTACGCGGGCTCAACGATCCCGCCGACGTACCCACTGCATGACCGAAAAAGGCGTCGGTCTGGCAAATGAAGGGCAGCAGCTCCGGCAGCAAAACCTGCGCGTCCTTGGTCTCCAACACGTAGATGTCCCCGGAACACACGCCAGAGAAATCCGCCACCGCCACCTTGCGCTGGTAAGCGCGTCGCTTGCCGAACAGCATCTGCCCGGGTTGAAACACGCTGGTAAAGGTCACGCCGTCGGCGACGTTGCCCCAACTGCGGATGCGCAAGTCGCCGGGTTCGAGGTGTTCCAGGCCGACGTAGCGTTCAATGCCATCGGCCAGCGGGTCTTGGCTGCGGGCTTTCGAGAGGCGCACCACGTCGCCGAACTTCACGCGCCGCCAACCGGGCTTCAAGGTCTTGTTAGTCATGGCTTTGTCGTACTGTCCAAGGGTGCCACATAGGCCTGATGGGGGTGTTTGGCGCTTTCCGGGTAGCGAAAGCGCAGCCGACCGCTGCCTACCATGGGAATCAGGTGCTTGTTGCGCAGGTAGTCGCGGCTCTTGCCCAGCAAGGTTGCAAGTTGGTCTACCGTGAGTGGAGCCCAAGCGCACAGGCGAACGATGGCCTGGCGCAGATCATCCTCTTGAGTGCGGCCCTTCAGGGTTGCAAGCAAGGTTGCAAGCTCTGGCGGCAAGGTTGCAAGCTCTGGGTTGCATGCTGGTGTATTGGAATTGGTGTCAGGCGAGGGCACCTCCGTCCCAGAGGCCTCCGGCGAGGGCTCTGTTTCGATGTCCAGCGCGAGCTGGGCTGGCGGCTCTGGGGGGGCGGCGTCGGCTTGGGCCAGCACGTAATAGGTGCCGCTGCCGGAGCCTTCTTTGTCCAGCAGTCCCCGATCGCGCAGGCGGCGCAGCAAGTGGCTGGCAGCCAGTGTATCGAGGCCACAGAAGTCACGACAAGCGCTGTTGTCCACGGCGCCGGTCTCCCTTGCGTAGATCAGCGCCTTGGCTTCGTCACCGCTCACCGCCCCTCCCGCAAAACCGCGCAGCCAGGCATGGTCGTCCTCGGTCAGCAGGTTGTGCAGGAAGAGCGTGAGCTTGAACTCGTTGGCCTGCCGGTCGGAATGGAACTCGGGGGCGGTGAGCCCGGCTTCTGCCGCGAGGCGACGCATAGCGCGAATGCCGGTCCCCTTGGCTTCGGCCAGATGCAGGTCGTGCAACACCGCCGCAATCACCGGGTTGCGCAGGCGTGAGCCCGGTGAGCCCAGTTGCTCGGGGGCCTTGAGCGAGTAGCCCACATTGCGCACTTCGATGCGGTTGCTGAAGCGGATGATCTGCGTGGGGCTGTGGACGGTATAGCTGCGGTGCATGGCCGCATTGGCCAGGGCCTCGCGGATGACCTTGCGCGGCAGGATAGGCTCTTGCACGCTTTGCAGCTGCCCTTCGGGCAAACGGAAACCTTTGGGCAGCTCATCGATGATGCTGGCCTCGGCCTGAGGCAAGGCCAGCAGCAGGGGTTTGCGGATGTCGATGGACTGGAAGCGGTTGTCTGGGTCTTCCACCCATTCGTTACCGGGCACGCGGATGTAGTCGATAAGGACCATGGGCAAGAGCCGCCGCAGGGCTAGCGGCTTGCCAAACAGCACGATCCCGGCCAAGGTGGGACGCAGCGCCCCATCGACGCGACGTAAGGCGCCCAGGGCCTCAAGCATGTCGTCGTCACCGTAGGCGAGCTCTTCCGCCTGAGGGTTGATGCGGCCACGGTCGCGGCGATAGGCTGCAATCGCAGCGGGGTCAAAGTCGTCAAGCCGTGCATCAGGCAGCACGCTGGTGTCGGGGCCATGGCTGGGTTGGCTTTCGCCGCGCAGCACCCAGAGGTCTTCGTCTACGCAGTGCTGGTCAGTGCTGCCAATGCGCCGATACGCGCCACGAGGTAGGCCGGTGGCCTTGAGGTAAACGGGCTTGTGGGTGACATCGGCCTCGGGCACATAGACCACCAGCACGGTATGCCCATCGACCGTTTCCAGTTGCATCTCCGGCCGCAGCGTGACGCTGAGCATGCTGGCACATTGCGAGGCCAAGTCCCGCTGCACCTTGTCCGGGTCGGGCAGTCCGGCGGGCCGGTATACCGTATCGCCCTTGTCATTGATGGACCAGTCTGCGCCGAGCAGCAGGTAGCCACCATTCAGCCCGGGCTCGTTGGCAAATGCGATCACCGTCTGCATGACGGACTTGCCCAGCTCACTGGCGCGCTTGGCTTCGATGCGGGTGGACTCATCCACCGCATTGAGCTCCTCGAACAGCTCCAAGGCACTACGCATCGGGTTTCTCCTGCACGGCGAGGCCATCCAGCGTTTCGATCAAAACATCCATCTGTTGCCAGAACGTGCGGCCATCGGTTTGCCATTGCTCCCAGGCAGAGCGCAGCGATACCGCGTCACCATTGCTGTCGGTGGCGATGGCGGCGGCAATGCGCTTCACGTACAGCGGGATCGAGAGGTTGTCCGCATTGGCGCCGATTTCCGCCAGGGTGGCGACCTTGGCGAAACCGGGCACATCGGCAAAAGCCTTGTACGCGGACAGGATGCGCTGCTGGTGCTCAGGCTTCAAAAAGCTTTGCGCCCGCTCGCGGGTGACTTCATTCACCGCGTCGATGAAGATCACCTTACCCTTGCGTGCTGCCGCCTTGTGGCGGTTGCAGACGACGATGCAGGACTCCATGGGCGAGTTGTAGAACAGGTTGGGCCCCAGGCCGATGATGGCTTCCACCCAGTCCTGCTCCACCATCTTGGCGCGCATGGACTGCTCTTCGTTGCGAAACAGCACGCCGTGCGGCCACAGGGCGGCGCTGCGGCCCTTGGCCGTGAGGCTGGTGAGGATGTGCTGCTGAAAGGCGTAGTCGGCACGGCCCTGTGGCGGCGTGCCGAGAAAGTTGCGCCCCCATTTGTCGCTGCTCCAGGCCTCGCGATCCCACTGCTTGATGGAGTATGGCGGGTTGGCCAGGATGACATCGAACTGGCGCAGGCGGTCGCCTTCGATGTGCCTGGGGTGGGCCAGCGTGTCGCCCCGGATGATCTCGAAGTCTTCCACGCCGTGCAGAAACAAATTCATGCGGGCGATGCTGGAGGTGATGAGGTTGCGCTCTTGCCCGTAGAGTTTGAGCGTGCGGTACTCGCCCCCTGAGCGCTTTACTTCGTCCAGCGCCGAGATCAACATGCCGCCCGTGCCGCAGGTGGGGTCGTAGATGGATTCGCCCGCCTTGGGTGCCAGCAGTTGGGTCATCAAATGCACCACGGTGCGGTTGGTGTAAAACTCGGCGGCGGTGTGGCCAGAGTCGTCGGCAAACTTCTTGATCAGGTATTCGTAGGCGTTGCCCAGTTCGTCCTCGGGCACGTTGGCGACCGACAGCGTGCGGGTGGAGAAATGCTCGATGAGGTTTTTCAGCGTGGCATCGGGCAGGCGCTCGCCGTTCGTCCAGGGGGCATCGCCAAAGATGCCGTCGAGCATGTCGGGGTTGGCCGCCTCGATGGCGCGCATGGCTTTCTGGATGGCGGCGCCGACGTTCTTGGGCGCCTGGCGCACGGCTTGCCACTGCGCTTCAGCCGGGATTTGGAAGCGGTGGTTTTCGGCAAACTCGGCGTAAGACAGATCACCATCGGACTCGGCCAGCGCGGCCTGGTATTCCTCGTCCCACACGTCGGAGACGCGTTTGTAGAACAGCAGGGGAAAGATGAACTGCTTGTAGTCGCCCGCGTCGATCAGGCCGCGCAGCAGCACGGCGGCGCCCCAAAGGTAGCTTTCGAGCTCTTGCTGGCTGATGCGTTTTGGGGTGGTGTTTTTGCTCGTGTCGCTCATTGCAGCCAGCCTCCTTCGGTCATCACCTGGGCCAGGCGTTCTTCCGCCTCGCGGCAGCGCGCCAGCGCATCCTTGAAGGCGGCGATGGCATCGGGCAGGGGCGGTATGTCTTCTTGCAATGGGGGCAGCACGTAGCGCGAGATGTTGAGCGTCCAGTCCTCGGCCTGGATGTCGCCCAGGCTGACCACGCGCACGGCGTCTTGCACATCGGCAAAGCCGCGATACCAGCCCAGGATGCTGGCGGCATGCTCTGGCTCCAGGAAGTTTTGCGCGCGGCCTTTTTTGAACAGGCGCGACGCATCAGCGATCAACACCTTGTTTTTGTGCGCGGCGGGTTTGTGCTTGCGCAGCACCAGAATGCAGGCGGCCAGGCCAGTGCCATAGAACAGATTGGGGGCCAGGCCGATAACGGCATCCACCAGATCGAGCTCCAGCAATTTTTGGCGGATGCTGCCTTCTGCACCCTTGCGAAACAACGCCCCCTGGGGCAGCACCACGGCCATGCGGCCCGTACCGTCGGCCATCGACTTGACCATGTGCTGCACCCAGGCGAAATCTCCACTGGAGGAAGGTGGCAGGCCGGCAAAGTTGCGACCAAAGGGGTCGTTGACCCACAGTTCTTCGCCCCACTTTTCAAGCGAGAACGGCGGGTTGGCGATTACGCAGTCGAAGCTGGCCAGGCGGTCACCGTCGAAAAATGCCGGGTTGCGCAAGGTGTCGCCACGCACGATTTGAAAGTCCTCAATACCGTGTAGAAACAGGTTCATGCGGGCGATGGACGAGGTGGTGAGGTTCTTCTCCTGCCCATAGAGCTTGCCCCACAGGCGTTTGACATCGCCATGCTGTTCATGCACGTGCTGCACGGCAGCAAGCAACATGCCGCCGGTGCCGCAAGCAGGGTCGTAGATGGTCTGCCCTTCTTTGGGGTCGAGCATGTCGATCATCAGCCGCACCACGCTGCGTGGGGTGTAGAACTCACCGGCCTTCTTGTTGGTGGCGTCGGCAAACTTCTTGATCAGGTATTCGTAGGCATCGCCCAACACATCCGAGGCGATGTCTTGGTTGCCAAAGGAGATGCGCGAGAAGTGCTCGATCAAGTCCTTGAGCAAGGCGTCTGACAGGCGCTCTTTGTTCGACCACTGCGCATCGCCGAAGACACCGTACAGGGTGTCGGGGTTGGCCTGCTCAATGCCGCGCATGGCGTGGTGCAGGGCCGCGCCGATGTTGGCCGCCTTGGCGCGCACGTCGTTCCAGTGGCAGTCCTGCGGTATCTGAAAACGGTGCGACTCAGGGAAGCAGGCCAGTTGCTCGTCGCCGGTTTCATCGACGATTTCCTGGTATTCCTCATCCCAGACATCGCAGATGCGCTTGAAGAACAGCAGCGGAAAGATATAGGTCTTGAAGTCGGCCGCATCCACCGGGCCGCGCAGGATGTTGGCGGATTCCCAGAGATGGCTTTCGAGTTGGGCAGGGGTGATATGGGGCAACGGGTCGTTCATTGCTTGGCGGTTTTTTTCGTTTTTGCCGTTGCCGTGGAAGCGGGCTGAAGCTTGTGCTGGCGGGCGTAGTCCAACACCAGGATTTCGATCATGGAAGAGACCGAGCGCCGCTCGCGCTCAGCAGCCAGGCGCACCAATTGCTTGATCTCAGAAGAGGTGCGGATGGAGAGGGTTTCGTCCTTGAGAAGCGACATGGCAATGCACAGGATGGTTGTCGTGCAAATGTACTGCATATGCTTCGCGGCCGGAATGAATTCGTGCGCATAGGTGAACATTGCCAGATGCCTGTGGAAGTGCATGTTGTCGGATGAAATTCACTGTTTTACAATTTAAAAACAAATCAACTCAATATTAAATTGATGTGAAAACAGATGATCATCACCATTGGGAACACCAAAGGCGGGGTAGGCAAGACGACACTGGCCGTGAACCTAGCCATCGCCCGAGCCCTTGCAGGCCGTGACGTGTGGCTGATTGATGGCGACCGCCAGGGCACAGCCCAAACAGCCATCAGTATTCGCGCGGCAGCGGGGCACGCGCCAGGCATCGCCTGCGCTACCTACCCGGATGGCCCCACCTTGCGCGCCCAGGTGCAGCAGCAGGCTGCCAAATTTGATGACGTGGTGATTGACGCTGGCGGACGGGATTCAACCGCCTTGCGTGCGGCGCTGGTCTTGTCAGACGTGCTGCTGGTGCCGTTCCAGCCTCGCAGCTATGACGTGTGGGCGCTGAGTGACATCGCAGCCCTGGTGGATGAGGCCCGCAGCGTGCGCGACGGCCTGCGCGCCTTTGCCGTACTCAACTGCGCCGACCCTGGCGAGCATTCCAGCGACAACGCCGAGGCGGCGGCTGCCGTGGCCGAAGTGCCGCAGTTTGAGTACCTGCCGACCCCACTGCGCCGCCGCAAGGCCTTTGCCAACGCTGCGGGCGCTGGCCTGTGCGTGCTGGAGGCCAAGCCCAGAGACGACAAGGCGATCGCAGAGCTGAATTCACTGCTGGACGCATTGTTCTAATATTAAAAACATTGCATTTCAATCTTTGATTACTGTATGGCCATTACAAGGAAACCAACCAAAACTGCCGAAGCTGTCGCTTCCGAGGCGGCTGACGCTTTTATTGCCGGGGCGCCGGATGCTGGCGTAGATACGCCCCCGGCACCACGCAGGGTGCGCAAGGGGCGCAAAGTGCAAATCACGCTCACCATCACCGAGCCCTTGCTGGAGCGGGTTGATGAGCTCGCTGGGCAGCTGGGGCAGAGCCGTGCTGCGGTGATCAACCTGGCTGTGGTGCAGATGCTGGAGCGAGGGTTGCGGCTGGGTGTGGGGGAGTGAGCTGGCGTACCCGTAGAAGGCTGTGGTTGCTGCGCGATTGCACGTGTAGTGCATCTCCGATGCCAGAGATTTTGGGGATCCTGTCAAAACATGCCACCAGCTCAGACTCCTTGGGCTGCCCGTCTGCGCTGGCGGTAGTTATCCACAGGTGCCTGCTGGTAGAAAGAAGATAGAAAGAAGGTAGAGAGCAAAAAGATGCTGATTTATTCATTTAAATCAACAACTTAGGAAGGCAGCGTGGAACGCTATGCCACTAAAACGGAACGCTATGCCACTAAAACGGAATGCTATGCCACCAATGCGGAATGCTATGCCACTGCTTGCGGAACGCTATGCCACTGCTTATCGCCACATGGCAAGCTGCGGTTTGCCTTTGGTGCTTTCCTCAAGTCGCCACGCGCTGATGATCCCAAGTCGCTCAACTTCCTTGCAGGCAGCAGCGAGCGCTTCTCGAAATTTCCGCAGAGGGCTGGCATACTGCATCTGTGCTTTGAGATCATCCAACGCAAAGCGCTGAACAGGGTCTGCGGATGTAGCCACCAGCCGCTGCACGGTCTTGGCCATATCTAGCCCGCGCCCAATTTGCATCCGTTTTCCCCAGTCGAGTCGGCTGTATTCACGATTGCCGAACATCAACACCCAGCGAGGGTCGAGGGTGTACGTGTACGTTTCGCTGCCTCCATCGAAACTCACATCTTTCAAGATGTTGAATGAATCCATCTTGCCAACCGCGTAGTGGAACGATCCGTCCTGTTTCCGGACCTCAAGGAATAAGGTTGCTTCGCGCAGGCGTTTCATACTCTGATGGAGCCAGACGTATTGCGAGCTCCCGATCTTGCCTGACTTGATTGCTCGTAGTAGCTGCTTGCGGTTCAGCACCACTGGAGTCCCAAATAAAAAGGGCTGCGCAAAGGCAATCAGCGCCATGACGAGGTCTCCATCGGCCTCGTCCAATTGCTCTCCCGTGTATTCAAGGACACATTTTCCCCGTGTAACCATCACGGCCTGCCGATAAAATTTGCGCGACCCACGCGCGATCGGCGCAATGAGACTAGAGCGATTCAGGCGATTTGGAAAGGCGCCTATCTCGAAGCCTGGAAGAAATAGCTGCTGCGGCGTTTCTGCTAGCGTCTTCTCTGTCTGTATTGCCGCTTCTAAGGCTTTTCGTCGAAGTTGAGCCAGTGCCCTGCTCGACCGATTGGAGAGTTCAGACGATACGTCTGGGCAAGCTTCCTGCATTGTTGCAGCTGCTGCCTTGGCAGCTCTCTCCCGTACCCACGCCAATTTCTGCTCGAAGGCATTCGATTGGTTGATCACGTTTGAGCCGCGAGTGAGCAGCGTTTCCTCACTCACAGCTTTAACCTTGCTGTGTGCCTTCCTCCCTTGAGCGCGTCAAATATTTCTCGATTTCTTGAAGGGACAGGCGCGGGCTTCTTGCGCCAACCTGAACGGGGCGGGGAAATGATGGATCAGTCTGGATTCTTCGCCACAGCGTTGTGCGGCTGAATCTAAGGAGCTGGCAAGCCTCTGGAAAAGTGAGCAACTGGACTGTCATGAAATGTTCTGTGTTCATGCGGCACAGTGTGCAAACCAGTACTACCGAAATCTAGGAGGCAAGCGATTTATCAATGGTTCCTAGTTAAAATCTAAATTTCATGGTAGACCAAGGAATTTTACTTTGAAAAATCAGGCAATACACCCCTGATGACAACATTATCAAATTCGGTGTACCCGTGAAGCGCACACAAATCGCCAACCATGCCAACCCCCTTAGTATCAATACATTCGAATGCACACGGCTCAGCTGAGTTAATGTCAGAATAAAATGGTATTTTTATTGGGTTTCCTGGTTTGTTTTTACCACCCCTAATAGCGTCGAGCCTATTTAACAACAGTCTCTCCAGAGATTTGCACGTAATTTTTTCACGAGCCCATGGCAACCACTCGAATTTGCTTTCATAAAATTCATATTCGCAAAATTCAAATATTTTTAAAAATACAAAAAATAAACTACGTTTATCGATTGCTCCAGTTTCATTTGAAAAATTTATTTTTAATTCATTATTGTGCGTTAATTTTAGAATGTCCCCAAGCAAATTTACAAAGGCGACGCGGATGAATTTTTTAAAAAAATCATCGTCATATTTACTCTCCTCAACAAAAGCCAATTCCAATTTTTTCCTTATTTTCAATAATTCATTGGAATTCAAGATTTCTCCATCTCCAGCGTGATAAAAAACAAATCTATCCAACGGAGTGTGCGGATTCTCGGAGCAATCATGTCTCCACATATTTCGATTTTTGAATTTATCAATTTTCGACACCAAAATATCTATGGCGCTGATGACATCTTTGGCTGGATGATTGATGTTTTTGTTTGATCTAGTGGTGTCGAATATTTTCAGCCTATAAATTACCGCCAATGCGCAAAAGTCATTAACCACTTTTTGATGATTTGCACAACTCTGGTGTTCTACACCAAAACTGATGCTTTCACGCAGTTGATTCAATTTGGCATAAAAATCATCCGAGGCAACCTGCGCAAGATTGAAACTAGGCGTCATAATTAACCTCAGTCTTGGATATTTCATCAATAAAATCACACCACTCCTGCATCATTTTCGCTCTCTCCGAAAAATAGTCGGTGTGGTTATAAGTTCGTCGAACTTGATTCTGGTCAATGTGCGCAAGCTGCGCTTCAATCAACTCGCTACGATGCCCCATCTCATGCAACATGGTTGACCCCGTCGTTCTTGTCCCGTGCGGGGAGTAAGTTCCAGCCCAGCCGTTTTTGTAAAGCAGTTGCCGGAAGGTGGCGATTGCGAGCGGCTTCTGCTTGGAGTCCCTGCCTGTGAAGACGTATTTGTACTTCCCGGTTTGTGGCTGCATCCCTTTGAAAATTTCCAAGGTCTGATCTGTCAGATAGATCGAATGGGGCCGCCGCGCCTTCATGCGTTCAGCGGGGATCGTCCAGACCCGCTTCTCGAAGTCAATCTCTGACCACTCAGCCGCAGCGACCTCATTGGCACGCAGCAGCGTGTACCAGAGCAGGCGGAAGGCCTGCACCGTCATGAAATTACCCCGGTGTTCGCCGATCTCGCGCAGCAGCTTGCCGACCTGCTCCTTGCTCAGCGCCGTTTTGTGCTGCGTCTTGTTCTTGGGCAGAGCATTGCGCACCGGCCAGACTGGATCAATGTCGGCACGCAGGGTGGCGACCGCAAATTGAAAGATGCTTGACAGCGTGCGCTTGGCCTCAGCTGCCACCGTGGGAGCGCGTGTGTGCGTGGCTTGCAGGATGGCAAGCACCTGATGTGCGGTGATGTCACGCACCGGCAGCTTGCCCAGCATCGGGAACACCACACGGTGCAACATGTCCAGTCGCCGCTTCTTCGTGATGTCTTCCCAGTCCTTGGTTGCCAGCCATTCCGCTGCAATCAACTCCAAGGTGTTGCTGCGATCCAGCTCCTGGCGCACCTTGTCAAGCTGCTTTTGCTGGACAGGGTTGATACCGTCCTTGACGAGCTTGCGTGCAGCCTGGGCTTTCTCACGCGCCTCGGACAAGGGGGTGACGGGGTACTCGCCTAAGCCCATCATCGACTCCTTGCCGCCCAGCTTGAAGCGGTAGCGGAAGGCTTTGACGCCATTGGGCTTGACCTCCAGATAGAGGCCGTCACGGTCGTTCAGTCGGTAGAGCCGTTCGCGGGGTTTGGCGGTGCGGCAGTGCATGTCGGTAAGCATGGGCAGAACCATACCCACCGAACCGGGAGCCCGTCAAGAACCATACCCACAGATATACCCAATTTTTGCTTGGAAAGAAATGAAAAACGGCGCAACGTGCTGAAACACGAAACGCCGTCAAATGCCGTCCAAGCTGTTGATTTCAAATATTTTTATGAACTATATTGAAACAACATGAATAGATGCGAAACATCACAAGAGCACTCAGACGTTGAACAAAAAGTTCATCACATCCCCATCCTTGACGACATATTCCTTGCCCTCGGCGCGCATCTTGCCCGCGTCCTTGGCGCCCTGTTCGCCCTTGTATTGGATGAAGTCGTCGAAGGCGATCGTCTGGGCGCGGATGAAGCCGCGCTCGAAGTCGCCGTGGATCACGCCGGCGGCCTGGGGCGCCGTGTCGCCCTGGTGGATAGTCCAGGCGCGCACCTCCTTCACGCCGGCGGTGAAGTAGGTCTGCAGGCCCAAGAGCTTGAAGCCGGCGCGGATCAGGCGGTTCAGGCCGGGCTCGTCCTGGCCCATCTCGGCCAGGAACATGTCGCGGTCTTCGTCGCTCATTTCGGCCATTTCGGCCTCTATTTTTGCGCAGATGGCCACCACGGGCGCGCCCTGCGCGGCGGCGTATTCCTTCAGCTTGTCCAGCAGCAGGTTGTTCTCGAAGCCGTCCTCGGCCACGTTGCCGACGAACATCGCCGGCTTGGCGGTGATCAGGCAGAACTGTTTCAGGAGCGGCGCGTCCTCTTTCGATACGGGCACGTTGCGCGCGGGCTTGCCCTCGTTCAGCACGGCCTGGATCGGCGTGAGCAGGGACACCAGCTTGGCCGCCTCCTTGTCGTTGCCGCTCTTGGCGGCCTTGCTGTAGCGGTTCAGGGCCTTTTCCACCGTGGCCAGGTCGGCCAGGCACAGCTCGGTCTGGATGACCTCGATGTCGGAGATCGGATCGACCTTGCCGGCGACGTGGATCACGTTCGGGTCTTCAAAGCAGCGCACCACGTTGACGATGGCGTCGGTCTCGCGGATATGCGCCAGAAACTGGTTGCCCAGGCCCTCGCCCTTGCTGGCACCAGCCACCAGACCGGCGATGTCCACGAACTCGACGATGGCGGGCACGGTGCGCTCGGGCTTGACGACCTCGGCCAGCTGGGCCAGGCGCGGATCGGGCACCTCGACCACGCCGGTGTTGGGTTCGATGGTGCAGAAGGGGTAGTTCTCGGCGGCGATGCCGGCCTTGGTGAGGGCGTTGAAGAGGGTGGACTTGCCCACATTGGGCAGGCCCACGATGCCGCATTGCAGGCTCATGGCAGGGCTTTCGTAAGTACGGGGAAACCCGCCATTTTAGGGTGTTGAGATAGAGCACGGTTGTGCGTTGAGGGTTGAGCGTTTTGCGGATATTCACGCCGGACGCCCAACGCCCGACGTCCCCCGCCAACCATCGCGGCACAAGGGCCGGCAGCGGCCTCCCTACAATCCGCAACATGGCGCAGACTTTTGACGTATGTATCCGCGGCGCGGGTGTGGTAGGCCGCACGCTGGCCCTTTTGCTGGCGCGCGAGCGCCTGCGCGTGGCCCTGGTGGCGCCGCCGCCAGGGGCGCCGGCAGCGGACGACGTGCGCGCCTACGCGCTCAACGCGGCTTCGCGCACGCTGCTGGAGTCGGTGCGCGGCTGGCCCGATGCGCAGCACGCCACGGCCGTGCTGCAGATGCAGGTGCAGGCCGACCAGGACGGCATGGTGCGCTTTGACGCAGCGCAGCAGGGTTGCGACGCGCTGACCTGGATCGTCGATGTGCCGGCGCTGGAGGCGCGCCTGGCCGAGGCCGTGCGCTTTCAGCCGCTGGTGGAGCAGGTGAGCACGCCCGTGGCCGCGCCGCTCACCATCGTCTGCGAGGGCCGCGCCAGCCGCACGCGCGCCGAGTTTGGCGCGGAATTCGACATCACCCCCTACGGCCAGCACGCCATTGCCACGCGCCTGGCCTGCGAGCGGCCGCATGGGCAGGTGGCGCGCCAGTGGTTTGCGGCCGATGGCAGCATCCTGGCCTTTCTGCCGCTGGGCGGCGCAGAGGGGAACTCCGTGGCCGTTGTCTGGTCTGTTCCCCAGGAGCGTGCGGCGCACTGGCTGCAGGCCGACGAGGCGGAATTCACCCAGCAACTGCGCGAAGCCAGCCGGGGCAGCCTGGGCGCGCTGCAGCAGATAGCACCGCGCGCCAGCTGGGCGTTGCAGCAGGCGCAGGCGCACCACTGGTGTGGCACCGTGCCCGGCCAGCCGGGCCAAAGCTGGGTGCTGGCCGGCGACGCCGCGCACAACGTGCATCCGCTGGCGGGCCAGGGCCTGAACCTGGGGCTGGGCGATGCACGCGCGCTGGCGCAGGTGCTGTGCAAACGCGCCGCCTGGCGCGGCGTGGGCGACCAGCGCCTGCTGCGCCGCTACGAGCGCGACCGCAAGGCCGCCCTGCTGCCTATGGGCATGGCCATGGACGGGCTGCAGCAGCTGTTCACGCGGCGCGAGGGCGCGCTGGCCGCGCTGCGCAACTGGGGCATGAAGGGCTTTGACCTGAGCGGCCCGCTGAAGGCCTGGGTGGCGCGCCGCGCCATGGGCACCGAATAAACAACGCAGCAAGGCCTGCAATACCAATGAAAGAACGAAAGTCCGTGATGAAACTTGTCCCCACCCTGCTCGCCGCCGCCACGCTGTGCCTGGGCCTGAATGCATCGGCGCAGGACGCCGCGATCCGCAAGACCCTGGGCGAGCGCATTCCGCAGCTGCAGCAGATCGACGAGGTGCGCGCCACGCCCATGAAGGGCCTGTACGAGGTGCGCATCGGCACGGATCTGTTCTACACCGATGCCCAGGGCAACTACCTGATCCAGGGTGAACTCATCGACACCAAGGCGCGGCGCAACCTGACCGAGGATAGGCTGAACAAGCTCACCGCCGTGGACTTCAAGTCCCTGCCGCTGCAGGACGCCTTCACCATGGTGCACGGCAAGGGCGAGCGCAAGCTGGCCGTGTTCGAGGATCCGAACTGCGGCTATTGCAAGCGCTTCGAGAAAGACATGCAGAACGTGGACAACGTGACCGTGTACCTGTTCCTCTACCCCATCCTGAGCCCCGATTCGGCCGAGAAGTCGCGCAACATCTGGTGCGCCAAGGATCGCGCCGCCGCCTGGCAAGACCACATGCTGCGCGACAAGACGCCCGCTGCCGCCAGCTGCGACACGGCCGCACTGCAGCGCAACCTGGCCTACGGAAAAAAACACAAGATCACAGGAACGCCCACACTGATCTTTGCCGACGGCTCGCGCGTGCCCGGCGCCATTGGCGCGCAGGACGTGGAGAAGCGCCTGGCCGAGGCGGCTGGCGGCAACTAGGAAGGCCGCCGGTACGGAGCCGACCCGCTCTCAATACAAGAGCTGCTTGCGCTTGATGGCAATTGATTTGGATAGTTTTATCTGACTGTGCACATGCCGTGGAGGCCCCTCACCCCTCCCTCTCCCCAAAGGGGCGAGGGCGACCGGTCGCGCCGGTATTTCTCCCTCTCCCTCTGGGAGAGGGTGGGGTGAGGGCCCGCGGCCCGCTCTGAGACATGTCGCCAGTTGGGTATTTTTTGGCTTGAAATCGTTGCTTGATAAGCGCAAGCAGCTATATTTTTGATACTGCACCGCGCGCCCATCCATGACCATCACCCAGGCCATCCACTACCGCATCGACCCCTCTCAGACCCACGCCCGCCTGTACCAGGTCACACTCACCGTGGCCGCGCCGGCGGCGGAGCAGGAGCTGTCGCTGCCCGTGTGGATCCCCGGCAGCTACCTGGTGCGCGAGTTTGCGAAGAACCTGCAGTCGCTGCGCGCCCAACAGGCCGGCGCCGCGGTGGCGCTCACGCAGCTTGACAAGCACCGCTGGCGCGCAGCCTGCCAAGCCGGGGCGCCGCTGGTGCTGAGCTACGAGGTGGCGGCCTACGACAATTCGGTGCGCACGGCCTGGCTGGATGCGGCGCGTGGCTTCTTCAACGCCACCAGCCTGTGCCTGCGCGTGCAGGGCCAGGAAGACGCGCCGCACAGCCTGGAGGTAGTGCAGCCCCCGGCCCTGGCGCACTGGTCGCTGGCCACGGGCCTTGCGCCCGTCCAAGTGAATGCGGCCGGCTTTGGCAGCTACCGCGCAGCTGACTACGACGAGCTGGCGGACTGCCCCGTGGAGCTGGGCCAGTTCTGGAGCACGCGATTCACCGCCTGCGGCGTGCCGCATCGCTTCATCGTCGCCGGCGCCGCTCCCTCCTTCGACGGCGAACGCCTGGCGCGCGACGCGCAGCGCATCTGCGAAGAAGTCATTCGCTTCTGGCATGGCGAAGAGCGCCCGCCCTTCGACCGTTACCTCTTCATGCTGAACGCCGTGCACGACGGCTACGGCGGCCTGGAGCACCGCAACAGCACGGCGCTGATCTGCAACCGCCGCGACCTGCCGCGCCAGGGCCAGAGCGAGAAGGAGCTGCAGTCGAGCGAGGGCTACACCACGCTGCTCGGCCTGATCAGCCACGAGTACTTTCACACCTGGAACGTCAAGCGCCTGCGCCCGGCCGAGTTTGCGCCCTACGACTACGCGCGCGAGAACTACACCGAGCTGCTGTGGTTCTTCGAGGGCTTCACCAGCTACTACGATGACCTGCTGCTGCGCCGCGCCGGGCTGCTGGATCACGCCGGCTACCTCAGGCTGCTCACAAAGGCCATCAACCAGATGCTGCAGACGCCGGGGCGCCAGGTGCAGTCCGTGGCCCAGGCCAGCTTTGACGCCTGGGTCAAGTACTACCGCCAGGACGAGAACACGCCCAACGCCACCGTCAGCTACTACACCAAGGGCGCGCTCGTGGCCCTGTGCCTGGACTTGGCGCTGCGCCGTGAGGGCCGCAGCACGCTCGATGACGTGATGCGCGCGTTGTGGCAGCGCCAGGCCGGCGGCCCCATGGCAGAAAACGATGTGCTGGCCGTGCTGCAGCAGCTCTCTGGCCGCGACTGGTCGGCCGAGATTGCAGAGTGGGTGCACGGCACCGGGGAGCTGCCGCTGGCCGAGCTGCTCGCAGCCCACGGCATCAGCCTGCAGAGCGAGCCCGCGCAGACCGCCCAGCGCCTGGGCCTGCGCGTGGCGGAGAACGGCGGCGTGCAGGTCAAGACCGTGCTGCACGGCGGCGCCGCCGAGGCGGCGGGCTTCATGGCCGGCGACGAATGGCTGGGCATCGAGGTCGATGGCCAGGCCTGGCGCCTGCACAAGCTCGACGAATTGGCGCTCTACGCCGGCAACGCGAGCGAAGTTGTCGCCCTGGTCGCACGCGACCGGCGCCTGCTGCACCTGGCGCTCACGCTGCCTGGCACCGGCCCATCGATGGATACCGTGCGCCTGGACGTCAAGGACGCCGCCATCGCCCAGCGCTGGCTGGGGCTGCCCGCCGCGGCAGTGTGAGCTTGGTTATAGTCACTGGGTTTGACTTCACAACACCCAGGAGATCACCGTGACCTACGAATGCATCACCGTTCGCACCGAAGGCGAGAAAGTCGGCGTCATCACGCTCAATCGCCCCAAGCAGCTCAACGCCCTGAATGGCCAGCTCATGGACGAGCTGGGCGCGGCGCTCAAGGCCTTTGACGCCGATGAGAAGATCGGCTGCATGATCATCACCGGCAGCGAGAAGGCCTTTGCCGCCGGCGCCGACATCGGCGCCATGGCCCAATACAGCTTTGCCGACGCCTACAAGGGCGACTACATCACGCGCAACTGGGAAACCATCCGCACGATCCGCAAGCCCGTGATCGCCGCCGTGAGCGGCTTTGCCTTGGGCGGCGGCTGCGAACTGGCCATGATGTGCGACTTCATCATCGCCGCCGACAACGCCAGGTTCGGCCAGCCCGAGATCAAGCTCGGCGTGATCCCCGGCGCCGGTGGCACGCAGCGCCTGCCGCGCGCCGTGGGCAAGTCCAAGGCCATGGACTTGGCCCTCACCGCGCGCATGATGGATGTGCAGGAGGCCGAGCGCGCCGGCCTGGTCAGCCGCATCGTGCCGCTGGACAAACTCATGGAAGAAGCCCTGGGCGCCGCCCTCATCATCAGCGGCTTCTCGCAGATCGCCGTGATGGCCGCCAAGGAATCTGTGAACCGCGCCTTCGAGGGCACTTTGAGCGACGGCGTGATGTTCGAGCGCCGCCTGTTCCACGCGCTGTTTGCCACGCAGGATCAGAAGGAAGGCATGGACGCCTTCGTGAACAAGCGCGCCGCAGTGTTCACGAACCAGTAATTTTTGCCATATAATCGCCGGCTTCGGTGGTATAGCTCAGTTGGTTAGAGCGCAGCATTCATAATGCTGATGTCCCAGGTTCAAGTCCCGGTACCACCACCACATAAGAAAAACCCGCAGTGCTACGGCGCTGTGGGTTTTTTTCTTGTGGCCTTATCAACAGCCCCTGGATATACACCATGACACGCTGCCCCTCGCTGCCCGCCCTGGCGCTTGCCGCCGCCATCGCCCTGCCCCTTGCGGCGCAGGCCCAGCAGGCGCCCACGCCCGCCGGCCAGCGCAACTTTCCCGAGGCCGCGCTGCGCGGCCAGCTCACCATCACCAACAGCGCCGAGGCGCGCCTGAACAACCAGACCGTGCGCCTGGCGCCGGGCCTGCGCATCTTCAACCCCAACAATGCGCTGGTCTTTGCGCACACGCTCATCAACCAGCCATTGAAGGTCAACTACGTGCTGGAGGCCAGCACCGGCATGCTGCACACCGTCTGGATCCTGACCGAGGACGAGGCCAGGCAGCCGCGCAAGGGCAGCGACGCCGTGCAGACCAATATCCGCTCCCAGTGGGACGAGCCGAAAACCGCACGCTGAAGGTGAGAGTCATGAGCAAGAAAGTCTTCATCAAGACCTTTGGCTGCCAGATGAACGAATACGACTCGGCCAAGATGGCCGACGTGCTGGGCGCCGAGCAGGACTATGTTGAAACCAGCAACCCCGAAGAGGCCGACCTGATCCTCTTCAACACCTGCTCGGTGCGCGAGAAGGCGCAGGAGAAGGTGTTTAGCGACCTCGGCCGCGTCAAGCACCTGAAGGAAAAGGGCGTGCTCATCGGCGTGGGCGGCTGCGTGGCCAGCCAGGAGGGCGAGGAGATCATCAAGCGCGCGCCCTTCGTCGATGTGGTGTTCGGCCCGCAGACGCTGCACCGCCTGCCGGAACTGCTGAACGCGCGCGCCAAGCAGCACAAGCCGCAGGTGGACATCAGCTTCCCCGAGATCGAGAAGTTCGACCACCTGCCGCCCGCGCGCGTCGAGGGCGCCAGCGCCTTCGTCTCCATCATGGAAGGCTGCTCCAAATACTGCAGCTACTGCGTCGTGCCCTACACGCGCGGCGAGGAAGTCAGCCGCCCGTTCGAGGACGTGCTGGTGGAAGTGGCCGGCCTGGCCGACCAGGGCGTGAAAGAAGTGACGCTACTGGGCCAGAACGTCAACGCCTACCTGGGCAAGATGGGCGACACGCAAGACACTGCCGACTTTGCCCTGCTGCTCGAATACGTGGCCGAGATCCCGGGCATAGAGCGCATCCGCTACACCACCAGCCACCCGAACGAGTTCACGCCGCGCCTGATCGAGGCCTACGCCAGGATCCCCAAGCTGGTCAGCCACCTGCACCTGCCGGTGCAGCATGGATCAGACCGCATCCTGATGGCCATGAAGCGCGGCTACACCGCTATGGAATACAAGAGCACGATCCGCAAGCTGCGCGCCATCCGCCCCGACATGGCCATGAGCAGCGACTTCATCGTCGGCTTTCCCGGCGAAACGGAAGAAGACTTCCAGAAGATGATGAAGCTCATTGCGGACGTGCGCTTCGACAACAGTTTCAGCTTCATCTTCAGCCCCCGCCCCGGCACGCCCGCCGCCAACCTGCAGGATGACACGCCGCACGAGGTCAAGCTGCGCCGCCTGCAGGAGTTGCAGGCCGTCATCAACCGCAACATCCTGGAGATCAGCCAGGAGCGCGTGGGCACGGTGCAACGCATCCTCGTCGAGGGCGTGAGCAAGCGCGACAGCAACGAACTCATGGGCCGCACCGAGTGCAACCGCGTGGTCAACTTCCCCGGCGCGGAGGGCCTGATCGGCCAGCTGATCGACGTGAAGATCACCGAGGCGCGCACCTACACGCTGCGCGGCGAGGTGGCGCGGGAGTTTGCCTGAACGCTATAAACCGAATAGCTGCAAGCGCTTAACCTGTCTGGGTTTGTGCCGGAAATTCACAAATCTACGTACACCTCGGCGAGCGGCAGCGCCAGCTCCAGGCAGTCCAGCCAGACCTCGCCCTCGTCGTGGTACTCCACGCGCCAATCATTGGCGCGGCGGTACAACTCCACGCGCCGCGCCTCCTGCTCGACCAGCATGTAGGCCTGCAGGCTGGGCAGGCTCTGGTAGGCCAGCAGCTTTTCGCGCCGATCGATGCGCGCGGTCGATTCCGACAGCACCTCGACGATCAGGCAGGGCGAGCGCCTGAAATACGGCTCTCTATCCTGCGGGTCACAGGACAGCAGCAGATCCGGGTAGTAGAAACAAATCTTGCCGCCGATCTCGAGCCGCAGCTTCATGTCGGACGTGAACAGCTGGCAGCCTTTGCGCCGCGCCGCCGGCGTCAGGGCGTAGGCCAGGGCATTCAGGATCAGGCCATGCCGGTCGCTGGCCCCGGTCATCGCATACACCTGCCCGTCGATGTACTCATGGCGCAGCTCGCCGTGCCGCTCGCCATCCAGATACTCTTGCTCGCTGGTGAAATACTTGGGTGGGCTCAGTGCCGACATGGAACCCCCATTGCCTTGCATACGTCGCAGTGTACGCGTGACCGGCTACCACACCACCCCGGGACCAGAAGGCGCTAGCCATCACCCCTCGGCGGATCGTTGGGGCCCAACTCCAATGATCTTAGTGGCATATCTCAGATTCCTTCCACCTCTGGGGGAAGGTGGGGATGGGGACTTGGCTTGCAAATAATGGGAATCCGACCCCAATATCCCGGGCACCTGGCCCCCATCGAGCGTGGCCCGTGCTGACCTTTGGCGTTGCGCTTATAGTCGCGCTTGTACTGGGCGGTGTGCTCAATCCTCCGCATACGAGTCCGCCGTCTGCACCGTCCAGCTCAAGGCTCCAGCATCGCGCGCAGGCTCATGCGCTTATAGGCCTCCACGAGGCGCGCGCCTTCGCCGCGCCTGTGCTGCAAGGCCAGGCGCATGGTCTCCTCGCCCAGCTGCCAGATCAAGAAGGCCTGAACGCCGACCTCCTTGGCGTCAGCCCTCGGGAGCACGCGCCGGATTGCCGCGGCCAACAACGCGCCGCAGGTTTTGCTTTCGGCCAGCTCGATCGCCATCAGATCCTTGTCCGAGCGCATGCCCGCGGCGATGTCGCGGATCACGGGCTTGCTCAGCATGAGCTCGTAGTACTGGTCCACCAGGGCCGAGAAAGCCGCTTCGAGGCCTTTGCGATCACCGACGCCGGCCAGTGCTTCGTCGATGCAGCGCCGGCTCTCGGCGGCGTAGCCCTCGGCCAGGGTGCGCAGGATCGCGCGCTTGTCCGGGAAGTACTGGTACAGCGAACCGATCGAGAGCCGTGCCCGCTCGGCGATTTCGCTCATCTTGACCTGATCGCTGCCCTTCTCGCCGATCAGCTCCGCGGCCACTGCCAGGATGCGGTCCAGGCGCTCGCGGCTGCGCCGCTGCTGCGGCTGGCGACGCGCTTCCGGTGCGCCGGCCGGCGGCGTCAGCACTGGTGTCGATGGTTTCATGAGGGTGCCGTTACAAAAAAGAGATTGACATCAAGATGTGAGTATCTATCATTTTTAAACGTGAGCAATTCTCATGTTATTGCAAACCCTTGGCCTCCCTGGAGATTGAAATGACTGCTTCGACGCGACAAAACGACCTCACCCTGGTGCTCGGCGGCAACGGCAAGACCGGCCGCCGCGTCGTGGAGCGGCTGCGCGGCCTGGGCCGCGCCGTGCGCCCGGTTTCACGCACTTCCACCCCTCGTTTCGACTGGGAAGACCGCTCGACCTGGGCCGCCGCGCTCGACGGCGCGAGCCAGGCCTACGTGACCTACCAGCCCGACCTGGCCGTGCCGGGCGCGCTCGCGACGGTGACGGCCTTCTTCGAGCAGGCGGTTCAAAGCGGCGTCAAGCGGCTGGCGCTGCTATCCGGCCGTGGCGAGGTCGAGGCCGAGGACGCGGAGCAGGCGCTGAAGGACTCGGGCGCGGACTGGACCATCCTGCGCTGCAGCTGGTTCAGCCAGAACTTCAGCGAGAACTTCTTCCTCGACATGATTCTTGCCGGCGAGGTGGCGCTGCCGGTGGGTGCTGTGGCAGAGCCATTCGTCGATGCCGACGACATCGCCGACGTGGCCACGGCGGCCCTGACCCAGCGCGGGCATTCCGGGCAGCTCCATGAGTTGACCGGCCCGCGCGCGATCAGCTTCGCACAAGCCGTGGCGGCTATCGCGAAGGCCACCGGCCGAAACATCCGCTTCGTGCCGATCACGCCGCAGGACTTCCGCGCGGGGCTGGAGCAGGCGCGGCTCAGTGCGGTGGAGATCGATCTCATCCTCTACCTGTTCAGGACGGTGCTGGACGGCCGCAACGAGCGCGTGACCGATGGCGTGCAGCGCGCCCTGGGCCGACCGGCGCGCGACTTCGACGACTACGTGCGGCACGTCGCCGCCAGCGGCGTGTGGAGGGCTTGACGCCATGGACTATGCATTGTCTGCCCTCGCCTTCGTGGCCGCGATAGGCAGCGCCATCATCGGTGGCGTGTTCTACGGCTTTTCGTCGTTCGTGATGCGCGCGCTCCGGCGCATCGCACCCCGGCAGGGCGTGGCGGCGATGAACTCAATCAACGTCGTGGTCATCACGCCCAGCTTCATGCTGCCCTTCGTGGGCACGGCCCTGCTGTGCCTGGTTTTGGCCGGCGGCTCCTGGTTCTGGTGGGCCGAGGTCAGCGGCAAACTGGTGCTCGCCGCGGCGCTGCTCTACCTGTTCGGGTCTTTCGGGCTCACGATGGTGCTGAACCAGCCGATGAACCTGCGCCTGGCGGCGCTGGAACCGGATCAGGCGTTAGCGTATTGGCCCGAGTACGTGCGGACATGGACGGCGTGGAACCATGTCCGCACCGCGGCCTCATTGGTGGCGACGGTGTTGTTCTTCGCCGCGCTGCTCACGAGGCCAATGGCGAACTGAGAGTCATCGACATGAAGCCTCGTGGTCGTCGATGGTCGCCAAACAAGTGTTTTGCGACGTGCCTGCAACAGTCCTAAGCACCAAGCCTTTGGCGGCCTCGAAATTGCGCGGAAAACCTTGTCGCCATGCACTACCGTACGGAAACCTGTTTTTGATGGTTGTACGTCACAGCGTTCCGTACAAGTTTCGGGCTTTGACGGTATTGGCCGTCTTACCCCGCTGTTCCGCCTTCTATCCGCTCGTCTGAAGTCAGGCCAGCGCTTTGCCTTCGGCCTCCTCCAGATTTCCAGTCGCCCAGAACCCCCTTGCCGTTTAGCTAACTCTTCCCCTTGTCGGGCGAGTAGAGGACTTTCACCTCCAAGTGAGTGCGCCCATGCTGGGCGCACCAATAAATAACCGGCCCCGCGCCGGCTTTTGCTTTTTTTGATAGCTGTCAGCGCTTACCGCAACGGCGCTGAAGCCCGAAAACACTTGAAATTCAAAAAGGCATCTTGGGCATACCGCCCAGGCCCTTCATGCCGCCCATCTTCTTCATCATCTTCATCAGGCCGCCGCCCTTCATCTTCTTCATCATGCCCTGCATCTGTTCGAATTCGTTGAGCAGGCGGTTCACCTCCTGCACCTGAACGCCGGCGCCCATGGCGATGCGCTTCTTGCGCGTGGCCTTGATGAGTTCGGGCTTGCGGCGCTCCAGTGCGGTCATGCTGCAGATGATGCCCTCCTTGCGGCGGATGTCGCGCTCGGCCTTGTCCATGTCCATCTGGCCGGCTTTGGCCGTGAGCTGGGCGGGCAGCTTGTCCATCAGGCTCGATAGCCCCCCCATCTGCTTCATCTGCTGCAGCTGGGCCAGGAAGTCGTTCAGATCGAAGCCATCGCCGCTCTTGACCTTGGCGGCCAGCTTTTGCGCCGCCTCCATGTCCACGCCGGCCGTGACCTGTTCGACCAGCGCCACGATGTCGCCCATGCCCAGGATGCGGCCGGCGTGGCGTTCGGCGTCGAACACCTCCAGACCGTCGATCTTCTCGGACACGCCGGCAAACTTGATGGGCGCGCCGGTGATGGCCCGCACCGACAGCGCCGCGCCGCCGCGCGAGTCGCCGTCCAGCTTGGTCAGCACGATGCCGGTCAGCGGCAGCGCCTCCTTGAAGGCCTTGGCGGTGTTCACCGCGTCCTGGCCCTGCATGGCATCGACCACGAACAGCGTCTCCACCGGGTTCAGCACCGTGTGCAGATCCTTGATTTCCTGCATCAACAGTTCGTCGATGGCCAGGCGTCCGGCCGTGTCCACCAGCAGCACGTCGAAGTAATGCTTTTTGGCGTAGTCCAGTGCCGCCAGGGCGATGTCGCGCGGCTTCTGGTCAGGTGTGCTGGGGAACCACTCGGCGCCGGCCTGTTTGCTCACGGTCTTGAGCTGCTCGATGGCCGCCGGGCGGTACACGTCGCCCGAGACGGTGAGCACCTTTTTCTTGCGCTTCTCGATCAGGTGCTTGGCCAGTTTTGCTGTGGTGGTGGTCTTGCCCGCGCCCTGCAGGCCGGCCATCAGGATCACGGCGGGCGGCTGGGCGGCCAGGTTGATGTCGGCCACGCCATCGCCCATGGTGACGGCCAGCTCCTTGTTGACGATGCCGACCAGCGCCTGGCCGGGTTTCAGGCTGCCCAGCACCTCCTGGCCCAGGGCCTTGTCCTTGACGCGGGCGACGAAGTCGCGCACCACGGGCAGGGCCACGTCGGCCTCCAGCAGCGCCATGCGCACCTCGCGCAGCATGTCCTGCACGTTGGATTCGGTGATGCGGGCCTGGCCGCGCATCTCTTTGACGAGACGGGTGAGTTTGTCGGTGAGTGCGGAGGCCATTGCGCCAAGTGCTCCAGATAGATCGGCGCAGGGCATGCCGGCGGCCGGTGGCCCAGCCCTGGAGACCAGCGGCGAGGGGCTAAACTTCAATCCTATGATTTTACCCAGTGCTTCCCCGTCGGCATGGCTGCTGGCCCTGGTAACGGCCGCAGCGTATGCGCTGGGCGCGGCCGTGGCCTCGCGCAACGCGGGCCGGCGCAGCCACCTGGCCATGGCGCCGGCCTGGGCGCTGCATGCCATCACCATCGCCTGGAGCCAGCTGGGCAGCACGCCGCATTTCGGCTTTGCCGCCGCGCTGTCGATGACGGCCTGGCTGGTGCTGACCATCTACGCGCTGGAGCGCGAGCTGTTCCCGCAGATGCGCACGCGCTGGGCGCTGGGCGCGCTCGGCGGTGCCACCGTGCTGCTGGCGGCGCTGTTTCCGGGCCGGCCGCTGCATGGCATGGCATCGCCCTGGATGCCATTGCACCTGACGCTGGGCATTGCCTGCTATGGCCTGTTTGCCGCGGCCGTGGCCCATGCCTGGCTCATGAGCCGGGCGGAGCGGCAGATGCGCCAGGCCATGCATTTGAACAGCAGCCTGCCGCTCTTGACGCTGGAGCGCCTCACCTTCCGTTTTGTGCGCTGGGGCTTTGCGCTGCTGTCGGCCACGCTGATCGCGGGCTGGCTTTTCAGCGAGCAGCTCTATGGCCGCGCCTGGCTATGGGATCACAAGGCGGTGTTTTCCATCCTCGCCTGGATCACCTTTGCCGTGCTGCTGCTGGGCCGTGCGCGCTTTGGCTGGCGTGGGCGCAGCGCGGTGCGCGTGCTGTATGCGGGCGCCATGCTGCTGCTGCTGGCCTATGTGGGCTCGCGCTTCGTGCTGGAGGTGGTACTGGGGCGCAGCACATGAAATACCTCATCGTGCTGGCGGTGATTGCCGTCGTCTATGCGCTATGGCGTGGCCAGCGCCAGGTGCCGCCCGGCCGGCGCGCAGGCCCGCGCGCCGGCGGTGCGGCGCCGCAGGACATGGTGCGCTGCGCGCATTGCGGCCTGCATCTGCCCAAGGACGATGCCCTGCAACAAGGCGGCCGCAGCTACTGCTGCGCGGCACACCGGGATCTGGGCCCGAGCTGAGCAGCTGAACGTTGATGGCACGCACCAAGCCCACACTGCTGGCCAGCCCGCCCTCCTTCCAGCGTCTGTGGAAGGCGTTCCTGACGGCGCGCATCATGGTGGCGCAGGCCCTGGTGCTGCTGCAGCTGCTGGCCATGGCGCTGAGCCAGAGCAGCGAACTGGCCGTGCTAGGCATCTGCCTGGGCTATCTGCTGGCCACCACCTTGCTGCGGATCGTCGGCGCGCGCCTGCCGCCCGACCCACGGCCGGGCATTCAATGGCTGCCCTCGATCGGGCTGGACATCACCCTCATCGCCCTGCTGCAGCTGCTGCACCAGTCGGGCAGCATGAATTTCACGGCCTTGTTCGGCCTGCCTGTGCTGATGGCCGGCATGCTGGGCACGCTGACGCTGGCCCTGGGCACCACCGCCTGCGTCACGCTGCTGCTGCTGGCCTGGGCCTGGTGGCTGGGCGAGCAAGGCGGCGGCGATGCCGCACAGCGCTACCTGCAGGCGGCACTGACCGGTACGGGCTATTTTCTGGTGGCCTATCTGGTGCACCAGCTGGCCGCCCGGCTCACCAGCGAGCAGCAGGTGGCGCGGCGCAGCCAGATGGATGCGCGCGCGCAAAAGGCCGTGAGCGCGCTGGTGATGCAGCATGTGGGCGATGGCGTGCTGGTGCTCGACCGCCAGGGCCAGGTGCGGCTGGCCAACCCTGCCGCCCTGCTGCTGCTGGGCCCCGATGCCAGGACTGCTACGCCCTTCATGCTGGCCCATTCCCAGGCCTGGAAGCCGCTGATGGAACTGGCACGCGCCTCGTTCGAACTCGCCCAGCCCCAGCATGCCGACGTCAACATCCTGCACGAGGATCACAGCCCCATGGGGCTGCGCATCCGCACCTGGCTGACACACACGCCAGGCGCGGCGGGCACGATTGATGAAGAGCCGCTGTGCGTGATGTTCCTGCACGACCTGCGCGAGATGGAGGCACGCCTGCGCACCGAGAAGCTCGCCTCCATGGGGCGCATGTCAGCGGCGGTGGCGCACGAGATACGCAACCCGCTGGCCGCCATCGTCCAGGCCAACGAGCTGCTGGCCGAAGACCTGAGCGACGCCGGCCACAAGCGCCTGAGCCACATGATCGGCCAGAACGCCGACCGCCTGGTGCGCATCACCGAGGACGTGCTCGACATCGCCCGGGTGCAGCACCAGATCGGCCATACGCCCTCTTCCATGCTGGCGCTTGACGCCACCGTGACGCAGGTCTGGCAGGACTGGCAGGCGCACGACCCGGCGCGCCGCCAGGGCCGGCTGCTGCTCAATGCCGAGGGCATCCAGGTCGAGTTCGACGCCGAGCACCTGCGCCGCGTGCTCGTCAACCTGCTGGACAACGCGCTGCGCTACAAGGGGCAAGAGGCCGATTCACTGCTGGTGAACACACAGGCCACGACCACCGGGCATGTCAGCCTGCAGGTCTGGAGCGACGGCGCGCCGCTGGAAAAATCGGTCGAGCGCCACCTGTTCGAGCCCTTTTTCTCGTCCGAGAGCCGCTCCAGCGGCCTGGGTCTGTACATTTGCCGCCAGCTGTGCCAGCGCCACGGCGCCGCCATCGCCCATCAGCGCAGCACGCGCATGCTCGATCGTGGCGCGGTGGCGGGCAACGCCTTCACCGTGAGCCTGCGCAGCACCACCCGCCCCTTTGAAACCGACTCCTTGTTTGACACCATCGTGGTCTGAGGCCGAGAAAAATCCCCCATGAACGCCACCGCCGCCTGCATCCTCGTCGTCGATGACGAACCCGACCTGCGCATGCTCTACGAGCTGACGCTGCTGCGCGAAGGCTATCGCGTGGAGACCGCGGGCAGCGTGGGCGAGGCGCGCGCGCAGCTGCAGGGCCAGGCGTTCGACGCCGTGATCACCGATATGCGCCTGCCCGATGGCCTGGGCATGGAGCTGCTGCACGACCTGCGCGAACAGCAGCGGCCCGAGCGCTGCGTCGTCATGACCGCCTACGGCTCGGCCGAAAACGCGGTGGAGGCGCTGCGTTCCGGCGCGTTTGACTATCTGACCAAGCCCGTGGACTTGAAGCAGTTCCGCTCGGTGGTGGCCTCGGCCGTACAGGGTTCGGGCGGAATGTTGGCCTCAGCCAAACCGGGCCGTGCCAGCGCCCCCGCAACGGCCGCCGACAACCCGGTGCTGGCGCGCCTGATCGGCGAGTCCGAGGCCATGCGCAACGTCAAGCAGCGCATCGCCAAGGTGGCGCGCAGCATGGCACCGGTGCTGATCCACGGCGAATCGGGCACCGGCAAGGAACTGGTGGCGCGCGCCCTGCACGCCAGCAGCCAGCGCACGGGCGGCCCGCTGGTGGCGGTGAACTGCGGCGCCATTCCCGAGAACCTGCTCGAGGCCGAGTTCTTTGGCGCGCGCAAGGGCTCCTACACCGGCGCCTCCAGCGACCGCGAGGGCTACTTCCAGGCCGCGCGCGGCGGCACGCTGTTCCTGGACGAGATCGGCGACCTGCCGCTGGCCATGCAATCCAAGCTGCTGCGCGCCATCCAGGAGCGCAGCGTGCGCCCGCTGGGCTCCACGCAGGAGGAGACGGTGGACGTGCGCATCGTCAGCGCCACGCACCGCGACCTGGCGGCCGACGTGCAGGCCGGGCGCTTCCGCCAGGATCTGTACTACCGCCTGAACGTCATCGAGCTGGTGATCCCGCCGCTGCGCGAGCGGCGCGAGGACTTGCCCGCGCTGTGCGAGGCCTTGCTGGAGCGCATCGCGCAGGAGTCTGGCGCGAGCGTGCCACGCCTGAGCGAGACGGCGCTGCAACGCATTGCCCAGCACCCGCTCACAGGCAACGTGCGCGAACTGGAAAACCTGCTGCACCGCGCCGTGGCCCTGAGCGACGGACATGAGCTGCAGGTCGAATGCTCCGCGCCCACGGCAGTCAATGGCGCCGCCGCGCCGGCAGCAGCACCCGCCGCGGCCGCACCTGCCGACGGTGCCGACAGGCCCAGGCCTGCCAGCGTGCCGACCCCTGGCGCCCCTGCCGCAGCCGCCAAACCAGCCAAACTGCAGGCCTGGCTGGATCAACAGGAACACGAAATCCTCTCGCGCGCCCTGCGCGACTGTGGTTTTGACCGCAAGGCCGCGGCGGCGCGCCTGGGGCTCAGCCCGCGCCAGATTGGCTACCGCATCCAACGCCTGCACATCGCCATGCCGCAAGACGGCGCCGCCGATGACGACGCACCGTAGCCCGGCACGGGAATGGCAAGGCGGCTGGTACCGGCCGGCGCGCCACATGCCATCTCCCAACCACGGTTGCCGGCCGCCCGGCGCCACGATCGACCTGGTTGTCGTGCACTCCATCAGCCTGCCGCCAGGGGAGTATGGGGGCACGGCCGTGCAAGAGCTTTTCACCAACCGGCTCGACTGGGATGCCCATCCCTACTTCCAGCAGATCCGCGGCCTGGAGGTGTCGAGCCATTTCTTCATCACCCGCGACGGCCAGCTGTGGCAGTTTGTCGATACCGGGCAGCGCGCCTGGCATGCCGGGCGTTCGCACTACCGTGGGCGCGGCGGCTGCAACGACGACTCCATCGGCGTAGAGCTCGAAGGCCTGGAGGGCCAGGCATTTGAAGAGGCGCAGTACCGCAGCCTGATCCGCCTGTGCGCCGCCCTGTCGCGCCGCTACCCCATCGCCTTCATCGCCGGACATGAGCACATTGCGCCGCAGCGCAAGCACGATCCGGGCGCGGGCTTCGATTGGCGACAGCTGCGATCAGCCTTTGCCGGATCGGGCATCCTGTTTCCTCCGGCAGCCAGACCGTAGGCGTGACGGCCCCTCGCGGGTCAAAAGCGCTGCCAAGGCGCGTCAGTATTGCGCCACCCCACCGAAAGCACCGCGCCTCAAGCCCTGGCGCGGCTGGCGCCCCTTCGGCACCACCTCGGCAAAAGCGCATCCATCCGGATATACACTACCTGTAGTGTTTTTAACCATCAAAACACCACAGATATAGTGTTCGTCAAGTCGCAGCGACGGCGCCCGCGACCCACGCCCGCCGCTCGTTCTTGGCCCAGCGCACCCCATCTTTCATCGACCATCCAACAGAGGAGCCCATGCAAGCTGCATCCGTTCACGCCGACACCACATTGCCCCCCCAAACCCCTGCTGCAGGCACTCCAACGCCAGCCGGCACGGCCAGCGCCTTCAGTCACTACCAGATCATCCGCCGCAACGGCGCCGTCGTGCCCTTCGAGCCGCAGAAGATCGCCGTGGCCATGATGAAGGCCTTCCTGGCCGTGCATGGCACGCAGGGCGCAGCCTCGGCCAGCGTGCGCGAGCTGGTCGATGAGCTCACCCAGGCCGTGGTGCGCGCCCTGATGCGCTCGCGCCCCGCCGGCGGCACCTTCCACATCGAGGACGTGCAGGACCAGGTGGAGCTGGGCCTGATGCGCGGCAGCCACCACGAGGTGGCGCGCGCCTATGTGCTGTACCGCGAGCGCCGCGCCCAGGAGCGCGCGCACAAGCAGGAGCAGCTGCACCCGCAGATGCCGGCGCTGTACGTGCAGGACAGGGGCCAGCGCGTGGAACTCGACGTGCTGCGCCTGCAGGCCCTGATCGAATCGGCCTGCGCCAACCTGGGCCAGGACGTCCAGGCCGCCCCCATCGCCGCCGAGACGATGCGCAACCTGTACGACGGCGTACCCATGGACGAGGTCTACAAGGCCTCCATCCTGGCCGCGCGCACCCTTATCGAGAAGGATCCCGGCTACAGCTACGCCACGGCGCGCCTGCTGCTGCACACCATCGTGCGCGAGGTGCTGGGGCGCAGCGTGCAACCCGCCGAGATGCAGGCGGCCTACGCCGACTACTTTCCCGACTTCATCCAGAAGGGCGTGTATCACGAGCTGCTGAACCCCGAGCTGCTGGCCTTCGACCTGCCGCGCCTGGCCGCAGCCCTCAAGGCCGGGCGCGACCAGCAGTTCGACTATCTGGGCCTGCAGACGCTGTATGACCGCTACTTCCTGCATGTCAGCAAGGCGCGCATCGAGCTGCCCCAGGCCTTCTTCATGCGCGTGGCCATGGGCCTGGCGCTGGGGGAAGTTGACCGCAACGCGCGCGCGATCGAGTTCTACGAGCTGCTGTCCTCCTTCGACTTCATGAGCAGCACGCCCACGCTCTTCAATAGCGGCACGCTGCGCTCGCAGCTGTCGTCCTGCTACCTGACCACGGTGCCCGACGAGCTGGGCGGCATCTACGAGTCGATCAAGGAAAACGCCCTGCTGTCCAAATTTGCCGGCGGCCTGGGTAATGACTGGACGCGCGTGCGGGCCCTGGGCGCGCGCATCAAGGGCACGAACGGCGAGTCGCAGGGCGTGGTGCCGTTCCTGAAGGTGGTCAACGACACGGCCGTGGCCGTGAACCAGGGCGGCAAGCGCAAGGGCGCCGTCTGCACCTATCTGGAAAGCTGGCACCTGGACATCGAGGAGTTTTTGGAGCTGCGCAAGAACACCGGCGACGACCGGCGCCGCACGCACGACATGAACACGGCCAACTGGGTGCCCGACCTGTTCATGAAGCGCGTGCTGGACAAGGGCCAATGGACGCTGTTCTCGCCGTCGGACGTGCCCGAGCTGCACGACCTGTACGGCCAGGCCTTCGAGCGCGCTTACACCGCCTACGAAGCCAAGGCCGACAGCGGAGAGCTCAAGCTCTTCAAGCGCGTGCCCGCCGTAGACCTGTGGCGCAAGATGCTGTCGATGCTGTTTGAAACGGGCCACCCCTGGATCACCTTCAAGGATCCCTGCAACATCCGCTCACCCCAGCAGCATGTGGGCGTGGTGCATTCGAGCAACCTGTGCACCGAGATCACGCTGAACACCAGCGACAGCGAGACGGCGGTGTGCAACCTGGGTTCGGTGAACCTGGCGCAGCACATCAAAGACGGCCAGATCGACCACGCCAAGCTGCGCCAGACCGTGACCACGGCCATGCGCATGCTGGACAACGTCATCGACATCAACTACTACGCCGTGGACAAGGCGCGCGACGCCAACCTGCGCCACCGCCCCGTGGGACTGGGGCTGATGGGCTTCCAGGACGCGCTGTACCAGCTGCGCCTGCCCTATGCATCGGACGCGGCCGTGGAGTTTGCCGACGCCTCCATGGAGGCGATCTGCTACTACGCCTATTGGGCCTCGACCGAGCTGTCGAAGGAGCGCGGCAGCTACTCCACCTTCAAGGGCTCGCTCTGGGATCAGGGCGTGCTGCCGCTGGATTCGCTCGGGCTGCTGGCGCAGGAACGCAGCGGCCATGTCGAGGTCGATACCAGCACGCGACTGGACTGGGACGCCCTGCGCCAGAAGATCGCGCAGGATGGCATGCGCAACTCCAACTGCGTTGCCATCGCGCCCACGGCGACCATCTCCAACATCGTGGGCGTGGATGCGTCCATCGAGCCCTCGTTCGGCAATCTCTCGGTCAAGTCCAATCTGTCGGGCGAGTTCACCGTCATCAATCAGTACCTGGTGCGCGACTTGAAGGCACTGGGCCTGTGGGACGACGTGATGCTCATGGATCTCAAGCATTTCAAGGGCTCGCTGCATGCGATCGACCGCGTGCCGCAGGACGTGAAGGCCTTGTACTCCACGGCCTTCGAGGTCGCACCGGCATGGCTGGTGGAGGCCGCGGCGCGGCGCCAGAAGTGGATAGACCAGGCGCAGAGCCTGAACATCTACATGGCCGGCGCATCGGGCAAGAAGCTGGACGAGACCTACAAGCTCGCCTGGCTGCGCGGCCTCAAGACCACCTACTACCTGCGCACGCAAAGCGCCACGCATGCGGAGATGAGCACCGTGCACACGCGCCAGCTCAATGCCGTGTCCTCGGGCAACGAAGACCAACATATGGCCCTCGACGCGGATGCTGCCGTGCCCGCGAGCGATGTGAAGTTCTGCGCCATCGATGATCCGGGCTGCGAAGCCTGCCAGTAAAAACCACCAAAGCGCAGGCAGGTTGGCCCTCAGACCGGCCTGCTAGGTGTTGTGCAGCAACAAAACACGGCGCAGCAACGCTTCAGTGCTTTTCATTTTGCAGCACTGCTCTCATAATTCATGCACGGGACAATCTATGCTTACCTGGGACGACGAAGTCAAGCCCTCATCGCAACACACATTGAACGGCCGCCACGCAAGCAGCCGCGCTGCAGAGCCGACGCTCGCAGCCCACGCAGTAGCCTCCGCGCTGCAGCCCGTCATCCACACCACCGCGCTCCACAAGACGCCCGCGCCCACACAGCGCCGTGTCTCTGCCGTTGACAAGCGCATCATCAACGGCCAGACCGATGTGAACCAGCTGGTGCCGTTCAAATACAAGTGGGCCTGGGAGAAGTACCTGGCCACCTGCGCCAACCACTGGATGCCGCAGGAGATCAACATGACGCGAGACATCGCCTTGTGGAAAGACCCGAACGGCCTGACCGAGGACGAGCGCCGCATCGTCAAGCGCAACCTGGGTTTCTTCGTGACGGCCGACTCGCTGGCCGCCAACAACATCGTGCTCGGCACCTACCGCCACATCACGGCGCCCGAGTGCCGCCAGTTCCTGCTGCGCCAGGCCTTTGAAGAGGCCATCCACACCCACGCCTACCAGTACATCGTGGAGTCGCTGGGCCTGGACGAGGGCGAGATCTTCAACGCCTACAACGAGGTCTGGTCGATACGCGACAAGGACGAGTTCCTGATCCCCTTCATCGAGGCGGTCATGGATCCGAACTTCAAGACCGGCACGCCCGCGGCCGATCAGACGCTGCTGAAAAGCCTGATCGTGTTCGCCTGCCTGATGGAGGGCCTGTTCTTCTACGTCGGCTTCACGCAGATCCTGGCCCTGGGCCGGCAGAACAAGATGACCGGCGCGGCCGAGCAGTACCAATACATCCTGCGCGACGAGTCCATGCACTGCAACTTCGGCATCGACCTGATCAACCAGCTCAAGCTCGAGAACCCGCAACTGTGGACACCCGAGTTCAAGGCCGAGATCACCGCCCTGTTCCACCAGGCCGTAGACCTGGAATACCGCTACGCCGAGGACACCATGCCGCGCGGCGTGCTGGGCATGAATGCCTCCATGTTCAAGGGCTACCTGCGCTACATCGCCAACCGCCGCGCCACCCAGATCGGGCTGGAGGCGCTGTTCCAAAACGTTGAGAACCCCTTCCCCTGGATGAGCGAGATGATCGACCTGAAGAAGGAGCGCAACTTCTTCGAGACGCGCGTCATCGAGTACCAAACCGGCGGGGCGCTGTCCTGGGATTGACTCCCACACCACCCGGCCATGATTTTTCAACCACGCTCCTCGCACCCGGCGCCCTGCGGCGCTGCAGTGCCGGTGCGTTCCCGCATTCGTGGTGACGCGCATTGTGTCGTTGCCATGGATCGCTCCGCGCCCAATGCAGGCGTGGAGTGCTCTTTGCAAATCGACCCAAGGAGAAAATGATGGCAACTGCGAAGAAACCCGCTGCCAAGAAGGCAGCCCCCGCGAAGAAGGCTGCTGCGCCGGCCAAAAAGGCCGCGGCACCCGCCAAAAAGGCCGTAGCGGCTAAGAAGGCGGCACCCGCCAAGAAGGCCGTAGCGGCCAAGAAGGCAGCACCGGCCAAAAAGGTCGTAGCAGCCAAGAAGGCAGCACCGGCCAAAAAGGCCGTAGCAGCCAAGAAGGCAGCACCGGCCAAGAAAGCCGTGGCTTCCAAGAAAGTAGCCCCCGCCAAGAAGGCCGTAGTGGCCAAGAAGGCTGCTGCTCCAGCAAAAAAGGCAGCCCCGGCAAAAAAGGCCGCAGCACCCGCGAAGAAGGCCGTAGCAGCCAAGAAGGCGACACCGGCGAAGAAGGCTGCAGCTCCAGCCAAGAAAGCCGCCGCGCCGGCGAAGAAGGCGCCTGCAGCCAAAAAAGTCGCAGCCAAGGCCCCCGTCGCAGCCGCACCGGCGGCACAAACCACGCTGAACCCCCAGGCTGCATGGCCCTTCCCCACAGGCGGCAAGCCCTGAAGCCTTCTGGCAGTCACTGCCAGAGCCCGGTGCTTGCACCGGGTTTTTTTATGTCGGTTGGCTAGTGTCGCGTCAGCGGTCAGATGTCGAAGGCTGCGCATCGCCATCGGATCGCAGCGCAAGGCGCATTGCGCAGCCAATACCGAGCGTATTGGCAAGCGATGCAACGCAGCGATGCGATTCGAGGGCCAGCGCAGACCG
>JAFEER010000264.1 GCA_018240985.1 Pseudomonadota bacterium | reverse complement strand
CCGACGGCAACACCAGCGAGACCATGTACCCCGACCAGTCGCTGTACGCCTACGACTCGGTGCCCACCATGGTGCGCCGCATCAACAACACCTTCAAGCGCGCCGATGAAATCCAGTGGGGCCGCGGCGTGAACCCCGGCGACGCCGAGTTCATCGACTACTTCCTGCCCATCGTGGCCGACGCCGAAGCCGGTTTCGGCGGCGTGCTGAACGCCTTCGAACTGATGAAGAACATGATTGCCGCTGGCGCTGCCGGCGTGCACTTCGAAGACCAGCTGGCCGCCGTGAAGAAGTGCGGCCACATGGGCGGCAAGGTGCTGGTGCCCACGCAAGAGGCCTGCGAGAAGCTGATCGCCGCGCGCTTTGCTGCCGACGTGATGGGCGTGTCCACCATCGTGCTGGCCCGCACCGACGCCGAGGCCGCCAACCTGATCACCAGCGACCACGACGCCAACGACAAGCCCTTCCTGACCGGCGAGCGCACGCAAGAAGGCTTTTACCGCGTGCGTAACGGCCTGGAGCAGTCCATCAGCCGCGGCGTGGCCTACGCCCCCTATGCCGACCTGGTGTGGTGCGAAACCGGCGTGCCGGACATCGGCTTTGCTCGCGAATTCGCGCAGGCCGTGCACGCTGCCTGCCCCGGCAAGCTGCTGTCCTACAACTGCTCGCCGTCCTTCAACTGGAAGAAGAACCTCAACGACAAGCAGATCGCCTCGTTCCAGGAAGACCTGGCGGCGCTGGGCTACAAGTACCAGTTCATCACCCTGGCCGGCATCCACAGCAACTGGTACAACACCTTCAAGTTCGCGCACGCCTACGCCCGCGGCGAAGGCATGCGCCACTATGTCGAAATGATCCAGGAGCCGGAATTCGCCGCGCGCGACCAAGGCTACACCTTCGTGTCGCACCAGCAGGAAGTGGGCGCAGGTTACTTCGACGACGTGACCACCGTGATCCAGGGCGGTTCCTCCAGCGTGAAGGCCCTCACAGGCTCCACCGAAGAAGAGCAGTTCCACTGATCCGCCGGGGCCCTGCGGCCCTTGTCCCCGCTTTCGAAAGCCACGGCATGCCGTGGCTTTTTCGCATCTGGTGGCCGATGTCACCGAACCGTCACGCCCCCTGCTTAGCCTCCCGCTCCATACATAGGTTCCAACAATCGAAAAGAGGGTGGTTTGATGATCATGCGGCGCAATGTCATGTGGATGGGTGCGGGGGTGGCGACGGGGGCTGCAGTGCTGGCCCTGCATGGCTGCGGCGGCTCGGATGGCGACGACGCCAGCAACGCCACCTATATCAAGGCGGCCTGGGTAGTGGTCGGGGCGCAGAACCAGGCGATCGCCCGCGTCGTCACTTCCTATGCGCCTGCAGCCGCCACGGTGGCCAATGCAGCCTGCCCGCTGATCGCGATCGACGGCCAGACAACGCGCATGGCGCTGCGCGTGGGGCCCGGCACGGCGGCGCTGCGCCCCACGGCCAGCGCCCCTGCGGATTCCAAGCCTTCGCAGTTCCCCGTCTCCGTGTGCGAGCAGGCCGTGCCGGCCACGGCGGCGAGTGTGTCCGTTGCCGGGCAGGCACTGCCGCTGCCCAAGGCCGAGCCGCAGCGCATCATCGTGCTGGGCGACAGTGGCTGCCGCCTCAAGAAGGCCGACAACGCCTGGCAGCCGTGCACCGACGGCGAGGCCTGGCAGTTCGCCAAGGTGTCCGCCGCGGCGGCCGGCTTCAAGCCTGACCTGGTGCTGCATGTGGGCGACTACCACTACCGCGAGAACGCATGCCCGGCCGACATCGCCGGCTGCCAGGGCAGCCCCTGGGGCTATGGCTGGGATACGTGGCAGGCCGACCTGTTCAAACCCGCTGCGAGCCTGCTCGCGTCCGCGCCCTGGGTCATGGTGCGCGGCAACCACGAGGAATGTGCCCGCGCCGGGCAGGGCTGGTTCCGTTTCCTCGACACGCAGCCGTTCAGCGCGGCACGCTCGTGCGACGACGCGGCCAACGACGGCACGGCCAATTACAGCGACCCATATGCCGTGCGCCTGGGCCGCGACACGCAGGTGGTGGTGTTCGATTCGGCCAAGACGGGCAAGGTAGCGCTCAAGCCCTCCGACGCGCAGTTCGCCATCTACCAGAAGCAGTTCCAGCAGGTGGCCAGCATGGCATCCCAGTCGGGCCTGGCCAATACCATCTTCACCAACCACCACCCCATCCTGGCCTTCGCACCCGTCGCAGGCTCGGCACCGGCGCCCGGCAACCTGGCGCTGCAGTCGGCCATGAGCGGCCTGTATGCCCAGGCTTATTACCCGCCGGGCGTGAATCTGGCGCTGCACGGCCACGTGCACAATTTTCAGGCCATCAGCTTCAAGACGGGGCAGACGGCCACGCTGGTCAGCGGCACCGCCGGCGACAACCTGGACGTAGCCCTGCCCGATCCGCTGCCCAGCGGCGCTACGCCCGCGCCCGGCGCGGTGATCGACCAGATTGCGCACCACGCGAGCTTTGGCTTCCTGTTGATGGAGCGCCGCCCCCAGCCTTCGAAGGGCTGGAGCTTCGAGGCCTACACGGCAGCGGGCAAGTTGCTGGCCACCTGCCTGCAGGAAGGCTACGCGCTCAACTGCGACAAGTCGGGCTTCATTGCTCCCTGATGCTGCGCTGGCCGGCGCCTGCTGCCACCGGGTGGCCGACACCGCGTCGTGGCCGGAGCGATCGCTGTTCACCGATGCCGCGGCGCTGGTACTCGCTGGTACTGCAAGGGCGCGCATTTCGACGACGTGGAGCGAGGCGTTCACGGCAAAGTGAACGTGAACTCGCCGCCGATCAACCGCCGCCCAGGCCGCAGCCGGCGCAAAAACGATAGAATCGACGGCTATCCAATCCCACAAACCATTCAAGGGCGAGAAAGGCAATGTCGGTTATGACACCGCGAACTACGACGGAGACCCTCACCAGCCGCTAAGGCTGGCCGTTCGCGCCTGCACGAGAGCCTTCTCACCCCCCCCTTCAAGCGCGGACTGTGTTCCGCGCTTTTTGTTTTTGGGCCGGGAGCGCGCCACCACCCATACAGTTGAACAAGGATTTGCACAGATGCTTCAAATTTCGCTTCCCGATGGTTCGCAACGTGAATTTCCCGGCCCGGTGACGGTGGCCGAGGTGGCGGCCTCGATCGGCTCGGGCCTGGCCAAGGCGGCGCTCGCCGGCAAGATCGGCGACAAGGTGGTGGATACCAGCTACCAGATCACCGCCGACAGCCCGCTGTCCATCATCACCGCCAAGGACGCCGATGGCCTGGAGGTGATCCGCCACTCCACCGCCCACCTGCTGGCGTATGCCGTGAAAGAGCTGTTCCCCGATGCTCAGGTGACCATCGGCCCGGTGATCGAAAACGGCTTCTATTACGATTTTTCGTACAAACGCCCGTTCACGCCCGAAGACCTGGCGGCGATAGAAAAGCGCATGGCCGAGCTTGCCGCCAAGGATGAGCCCGTGGTGCGCCGCGTGCTGCCGCGCGACGAGGCTGTCGCGTACTTCAAAGGCATTGGTGAGCACTACAAGGCCGAGATCATCGCCAGCATCCCGAGCAACGAGGATGTGAGCCTGTACCGGGAGGGTGCTTTTGAAGACCTGTGCCGCGGCCCGCACGTGCCCAGCACCGGCAAGCTCAAACACTTCAAGCTGATGAAGGTGGCCGGCGCCTACTGGCGCGGCGACCACCGCAACGAGATGCTGCAGCGCGTCTACGGTACGGCCTGGGCGACCAAGGACGAGCTGCAGAACTACCTGCACATGCTCGAAGAGGCCGAAAAGCGCGACCACCGCAAGCTCGGGCGTGAACTCGATCTGTTCCACATCGACGAACATTCGCCCGGCACCGTGTTCTGGCACCCCAAGGGCTGGACGCTGTGGCAGCAGGTCGAGCAGTACATGCGCCGCGTCTACCAGGACAACGGCTACCAGGAAGTGAAGGGGCCGCAGATTCTGGACAAAACCCTGTGGGAAAAGACCGGCCACTGGGACAAGTACCGCGAGAACATGTTCATTACCGAGAGCGAGAAGCGCGACTACGCGCTCAAGCCGATGAACTGCCCCGGCCATATCCTGATCTTCAAGCAGGGCATCAAGAGCTACCGTGACCTGCCGCTGCGCTACGGCGAGTTCGGCCAATGCCACCGCAACGAACCTACCGGCGGCCTGCACGGCATCATGCGCGTGCGCGGCTTCACGCAGGATGACGGCCACATTTTTTGCACCGAGGAGCAGATCCAGCCCGAGGTGCTGGCTTTTACGCACCTGCTGCAGAAGGTCTACGCCGACTTCGGCTTCACCGACATCATTTACAAAGTGGCCACCCGCCCCGAGGCGCGCATCGGCTCGGACGAGAGCTGGGACAAGGCCGAGGCGGCGCTGATCCACAGTCTGGAGGCCTCGGGCTGCGCGTTTGAAATCTCGCCCGGCGAGGGCGCGTTCTACGGCCCCAAGATCGAGTACACGCTCAAAGATGCGATTGGCCGGCACTGGCAGTGCGGCACCATTCAAGTGGACTTCTCCATGCCCGAGCGCCTGGACGCCGAATACGTGGGCGAGGATGGCAACCGCCACCGCCCGGTGATGCTGCACCGCGCCATCGTTGGCAGTCTGGAGCGCTTCATCGGCATCTTGGTCGAGCAGCACGCTGGCGCGCTGCCGGTGTGGCTGGCGCCGCTGCAGGTGGCGGTGCTCAACATCACCGACGCGCAGCAGGACTACTGTCGCGAAATTGCTGAAAAATTGCAAAAAGCGCTGCCGCATCAATCCCTTAGAGTGGTGACGGATCTGCGCAACGAGAAGATCACGTATAAAATACGCGAGCATGCGCTGCAAAAGCAGCCCTATATCCTCGTCGCCGGCGACAAGGAAAAGGCTGCTGGAGCGGTGGCAGTGCGCGCCCGGGGCAACAAAGACCTGGGTGTGATGTCCATCGACGCCTTTGTCGAATTGATCGCACAGGACATCGCCTCCAAAGCCTGATTTTTGAATCAAAACTGGCCTTAGAGCGCACAGGTGGTGCGTGAGCAGCTACGCTTTTCGTAGCTTTTTTTTGATTGAAGGTGAAAGCCATCGCTACTGAATTTCGTGACCGTCGCCAGCGCGAGGAGCGCAAGCACCGCCTGAACCGGGAAATCATGGCGCCCGAAGTGCGTCTGTCGGGCCCCGAGAACGAGCCCATCGGCATCGTCAGCCTGCAGGAAGCCCTGCGCATGGCGGGCGAGCTGGACGTGGATCTGGTCGAGATTGCCGCCACCGCCAATCCGCCCGTGTGCCGCCTGATGGACTACGGCAAGTTCAAGTACCAGGAACAGAAGAAGGCGGCCGAGGCCAAGGCCAAGCAGACGGTCATCGACATCAAGGAAGTCAAGTTCCGTCCGGGTACGGACGATGGCGACTACAACATCAAGCTGCGCAACATCCGCCGCTTTCTGGCCGAAGGTGACAAGTGCAAGATCACGCTGCGTTTTCGCGGCCGCGAGATCACGCACCAGGAGCTGGGTCTGGCCCTGCTAAACCGTTTGCGCGACGACCTGGCGGACACGATTTTGGTGGAGCAGTTCCCCAAGCTCGAAGGCCGTCAGATGATCATGATGATCGCGCCGGCACGCAAGAAGCCTGGGGCCAAGCCGGCGGCAGAAGCAGCCGTGCCGGTGGCCAGCGGCAACGCAGCGTAAGCTGGCAAGATTTGGCTGACGCCCATTGCGAGATATTGCGAGATGGGTGCCGGCCGATAGGCGGTGCGAAGGCGCCGCCGCACGGTGGGCCGCAAGGCCGGCCGTTTTAAAAGTGGCTCGGGGCCAGCAAGGATGCACAGTGGTGTGCAGACGCCTCACGAGCACAAATCAAAGGAGCATGGAAATGCCCAAAATGAAGACCAAGAGCAGCGCGAAGAAGCGTTTTCGCGTTCGTCCCGGTGGCACCGTCAAGCGCGGTCAAGCCTTCAAGCGTCACATCCTGACCAAGAAGACCACGAAGAACAAGCGCCACCTGCGTGGCATTGTCAACGTGCACGAAGGCGATATGGGCTCCATCGCCAAGATGTTGCCCTCGGCCGGCCTGTAATTCACTGACGAACAAGGAGAAAACACATGCCTCGCGTCAAACGTGGTGTAACGGCACGCGCCCGTCACAAGAAAGTTCTCGCCCTGGCCAAGGGTTTCCGCGGTCGCCGCGGCAATGTCTTCCGCATCGCCAAGCAGGCGGTGATGAAGGCAGGCCAGTACGCCTACCGTGATCGTCGCAACAAGAAACGCGTGTTCCGCCGCCTGTGGATCACCCGTATCAACGCCGCTGCGCGTGAACTGGGCCTGACCTACAGCCAGTTCACCAACGGCCTGAAGAAGGCTGCCATCGAGATCGACCGCAAGATGCTGGCCGACCTCGCGGTGCACGACAAGGCTGCCTTCGGCAGCATCGTGGAGCAAGTCAAGGCCAAGCTGGCTGCTTGAGTACACGATAGGTAGCTATTGATTCAATAGCTGCCAGCGCACAAACAGCAAGGGCTAGGGCTTTAAAAGGCGCTAGCCCTTGTTTTATTTCAAGAGTCGATATGAACGAGTTGGATTCCCTGGTGTCGAGTGCGCGCGAAGCCTTCGCGCAAGCCACAACCCCCGCCGAGCTGGAGAACGCCAAGGCGCAGTTCCTGGGCAAGTCGGGCCGCCTGACCGAGTTGATGAAGGGCATGGCCCAGCTGTCGCCCGAGGACAAGAAGACGCGCGGCGCCGCCATCAACGTGGCCAAGCAGGCCGTGGAGGCGCTGCTGACCGCACGCCGCCAGGCGCTGGCCGATGCCGAGCTGGAACGCCAACTCAAGGCCGAGGCGCTGGACGTGACGCTGCCCGGCCGCCAGCAGGGCCGCGGCGGCCTGCACCCGGTGTCGCTGACGCTTGAACGTATCGAAGGCATCTTCGGCTCCATGGGCTTCGACGTGGCCGACGGCCCCGAGATCGAAACCGACTGGTTCAACTTCACCGCGCTGAACACGCCCGAGGATCATCCGGCGCGCTCCATGCACGACACCTTCTATGTCGAAGGCGGCACGCTCGAGGCGCCCAACCTGCTGCGCACGCACACCAGCCCGATGCAGGTGCGCTACGCCGTGCAGCATGTGAAGAAATACCGCCACCTGATCGACGCCGGCCAGGCCATGCCCGAGATCCGCGTCATCGCCCCGGGCCGCACCTACCGCGTGGACAGCGACGCCACGCATTCGCCGATGTTTCACCAGTGCGAGGGCCTGTGGATCGGCGAGAACGTGAGCTTCAAGGATCTGAAGGTGGTGTTCACCGATTTCTGCAAGACCTTTTTCGAAAGCGAAGACCTGGTGCTGCGTTTCAGGCCCAGCTTCTTCCCCTTCACCGAGCCCAGCGCCGAGATCGACATCCAGTTCCAGAGCGGGCCGCTGGCCGGCCGCTGGCTGGAGGTGTCGGGCGCGGGCCAGGTGCATCCCAACGTGGTGCGCAACATGGGGCTGGATCCGGAGCGCTTCATCGGCTTTGCCTTCGGCATGGGCCCGGATCGCCTGACCATGCTGCGCTATGGCGTGAACGACCTGCGCCTGTTCTTTGACGGCGACATCCGTTTCCTGTCGCAATTTAGATAAAGAAGTTGAGCGTTGAGCGCCTAGCGTTTTGCGATTTCTGCAAACAACGCCCTCAACGTTCAATGATCGACGCCTACGCTCAACGCTTAACGCCCAACGTCCCCATGCAATTCCCCGAATCCTGGTTGCGCGAATTCTGCAACCCGCCCCTCTCCACCCAAGAGCTGGCCGACACCCTGACCATGGCCGGCCTGGAGGTGGAAGAGCTCGCCCCCGTAGCCCCGCCGTTCACGAAGATCGTCGTTGGCGAGATCAAAGAGGCCCAGCAACACCCCGACGCCGACCGCCTGCGCGTGTGCCAGGTGGACGTGGGGCAGGGCGCGTTGCTGAACATCGTCTGCGGCGCGCCCAATGCGCGTGTCGGCATCAAGGTGCCCTGCGCCATGGTGGGCGCTGAGCTGCCGCCCGGCGAGGACGGCAAGCCCTTCCTCATCAAGGTCGGCAAGCTGCGCGGTGTGGAGAGCTTTGGCATGCTGTGCTCGGCGCGCGAGCTCAAGCTGTCGGACGACCATGGCGGCCTGCTGGAGCTGCCGGCCGACGCGCCGCTGGGCCAGGACATCCGCGACTATCTGCAGCTCGACGACACGCTGTTCACGCTGAAGCTGACGCCCAACCTCGCGCATTGCCTGAGCGTCTACGGCGTCGCGCGCGAGCTGTCGGCGCTGACCGGCGCGCCGCTGGTGCAGCCGCAGTTCCCGGCGTCGGCCACGTCCATCGCCGACCGGCTGCCCGTGACCATCAGCGCCACTGACCTCTGCGGGCGCTTCTCGGGCCGCGTGATCCGCAACGTCAACACGCGCGCGCGCACGCCGCAATGGATGGTCGATCGCCTGGCGCGCTGCGGCCAGCGCAGCGTGGCGCCGCTGGTGGACATCTCCAACTACGTGATGTTCGAGTTCGGCCGCCCCTCGCACATCTTCGACCTGGACAAGATCCACGGCGGCCTGGAGGTGCGCTGGGGCCGGGCGGGCGAACAGCTCAAGCTGCTCAACGGCAACACCATCACGGTTGATGAGAAGGTGGGCGTCATTGCCGACGAACGCGAGGTGGAGTCGCTGGCCGGCATCATGGGCGGCGACGCCACGGCCGTGTCCGACGGCACGCGCAACATCTACGTCGAAGCCGCCTTCTGGTGGCCCGAGGCCGTGGCCGGGCGCTCGCGCCGCTACAACTTCGCCACCGACGCCGGTCACCGCTTCGAGCGCGGCGTCGATCCCGAGCTGACCGTGGAGCACATCGAGCGCATCACCCAGCTCATCGTCGAAATCTGCGGCACGCCCGAGACGGCCATCAGCCCCATCGACGACCAGCGCGTGAACCTGCCCCCGCGCGATGCCGTGCGCATGCGCGTGGCGCGCGCCGCCAAGGTCATCGGCATGCCGCTCACGCAGGCACAGTGCGCCGACGCCCTGAAGCGCCTGGGCCTGTCCGTGCAGGAGGGCGATGGCGTGGTCACCGTGCAGCCGCCGTCCTTCCGCTTCGACCTGCGCCTGGAGGAAGATCTGATCGAGGAAGTGGCGCGCGTGGTCGGCTACAACAACCTGCCCACGACGCCGCCGCTGGCCCCCATCACGCCCAAACTGCGGGCCGAGTCGCGCCGCAGCAGCTTTACCGTGCGCCGCGAGCTGGCCGGCCTGGGCTACCAGGAAACCATCAACTTCAGCTTTGTGGAAGAGCGCTGGGAGCAGGAGCTGGCGGGCAACGCCGCGCCCATCAGGCTGCTCAACCCCATTGCCAGCCAGCTGAGCGTGATGCGCTCGTCGCTGCTGGGCTCGCTGCTACAGGTTTTGAAGTTCAACCTGGATCGCAAGACGGGCCGCGTGCGCGTGTTCGAGCTTGGCCGCGTGTTCCTGCGCGATGCCAGCGTGAAGAACAGCGACACCACCGTGGAGGGCTTTCATCAGCCCATGCGCGTCGCCGCCCTGGCCTATGGCGCGCAGGACGCGCTGCAATGGGGCAGCAAGGACAAGGCCGTGGACTTCTACGACGCCAAGGGCGACGTGGAGGCCCTGCTGGCGCCGCTCTGCCCCAGCTTCGAGCCCGCCACGCATCCGGCGCTGCACCCCGGGCGCTGCGCCCGCGTGCTGTTGAATGGCCAGGCCATAGGCTTCGTCGGCGAGCTGCACCCGCAATGGCGCCAGTCCTGGGATCTGCCCACGGCGCCGGTACTGTTCGAGCTGGAGCTCGACGCCGTGCTGCAGCGCCAGGTGCCGGCCTTCCACCCCGTCGCCAAGCGCCAGCTGGTGGAGCGCGACATTGCCGTCGTCGTGGCCGAACGCGTCAGCCACGACGAGGTGATGGCGGCCATCGGCGGCGCGCTGCCGGGCGCGCTGTTGCGCTCGGCCGTGCTGTTCGACGTGTTCCGGCCCCAGCCGCCGCGCGCCGGCGAAAGCGCTCCTGCGGGCGCGCTGGCGCAGGGCGAGAAGAGCCTGGCCATTCGTCTGTCTTTGGGCAGCGACGCCGATGCTCTGACCGATGCGCAGATCGATGCCGCAGTGCAAACCGTGCTGCAGGCCCTGACCACCACGACAGGAGCGAGGTTGCGATGACACCGGCAAAGGCACCCGAAGCCATGGAATTCACCGTTGACAGCCTGGAATCGCCGGCGCTTACCAAGGCGCAACTGGCCGATATGCTGTTCGAGCACATCGGCCTGAACAAGCGCGAATCCAAGGACATGGTGGATGCGTTCTTTGAGTTCATCGTGAAAAGCCTGATTGCGGGCGAGGATGTGAAGCTGTCAGGCTTTGGTAACTTCCAGATCCGCACCAAGGCGCCACGGCCTGGACGCAATCCGCGCACGGGCGAGGCCATTCCCATCGAGGCGCGGCGCGTGGTGACGTTTCACGCCAGCAGCAAGCTCAAGGAGCAGATCCAGGACTCGCCCAAGACTTGACGGCCTTGACAATGCTTTGCGTTTGCGCACCTGGCACCCCTGGTGGTGGCAGTGCGGTTGCAGTAACCCTAGATTCGGCAGTTGACCGCTTGCAACCTTCTGGAAAGCCGCATGGATATTGACGTTCCCTGCTTCGCTGCCGTTCAGCTGTTGGGTGAGAGCGCTACGCGCTCGCCAGCACCGCACTCGCCGCACCATGCGGCGTTGCTCCTCCTTGCGGGCAGTAGCCCGCAGCGTCGTCACGCCTTGCCTGGCACGCCGATCACGGCACTGGCGAGCGCGTTCAACTACCGAATCTAGGGTAACCTAGACCGTTTTGCTGCGTAAGTTCCTTTCGCATGGACACCGTGCTGCCATCCATACCCGCCAAACGCTACTTCACCATCGGTGAGGTGGCGCAGCTCTGCGGTGTCAAGCCTCATGTGCTGCGCTACTGGGAACAGGAATTCTCGCAACTGCGGCCGGTGAAGCGGCGTGGCAACCGCCGCTATTACCAGCACCACGAGGTGCTGATGATCCGCCGCATCCGCGACTTGCTGTATGACCAGGGCTTCACTATCAGTGGTGCGCGTAACCGGCTGCAGGAGCTGGCACACGAAGACAATGGTGTGCCTGCAGACGATGCGCATGCTGCGCCACCATCACCTGACGAGTATGGCGGTCAGGCTTTGGTTGGTGCAGCAGTGGGCGACAGGCCCATGGATGTGGCCCTGCTGAGAAAAGAATTGCAGGAAATTCGAGCACTTCTTTTGTAGCGTTTGTTTTTCGATATAGAATCCAAGTCTTGTCGGCGTGTAGCGCAGCCTGGTAGCGCACTTGCATGGGGTGCAAGGGGTCGCGAGTTCGAATCCCGCCACGCCGACCACAAACGACAAAAGCCCGGTACCGAAAGGTCCGGGCTTTTTTCTTGCCTTTGTTCCAAGGCTCAAAAAAATATCCTTGTAAATCAATAACTTACAAGGTGTTTGAGTTGGAGGCGTTGTAGAGAGACCGAAAAGTCCGCATTGGTGGCTTTGGTCTGGAATGGTCTGGAGAGTGCGACAAGTTTGCGACAAAACTTCTTGTCGCATCACCAAATCATGGTTGTACCAATGTGCAAACCGTCAGCGCTTTGAACGCATCGCTGAGTTGCTTTTCGCCTCAGACCAAAAAATGAAGGTGATGTGGGCCATCGACCACGAGCAGGAAGACCAACGCGTGCTCATCACCAAAGGCGTGCCGGACGTGCCGCTACAACGCTGCACACAGGTGGCCTTGGCGATGAGCACGACCAATACCAGACACAAAGCCACCCCAACGTAGTCAGCAACCCAAGCCGTAGCACCTGCCGCGAGCAGCAGGACCGCGCCGAACATAGGGCGCCGCACCCAGCGATACCCGCTTCCGTCTTATGTGGGATTCACCAACGACGGCATCAACCGAGTGACTTTCAAAACATCGCTACACGTAGTGCATCAATGTTGATGCGCGATGAGGAAATGTGATGATTTTGAATATTGCAAAAATGCTGGCGACATTTAGTCAGTCTGCGCGAGACCAGAAGCTGCTGGCTCGAGGCCGGCTGGTGAGCCCAAGCCAGATGGCAGACCTCCCCTTCAGTCATGACGTCCTGCCAGACGATGCGTGGCTTCTGGTTGGTGAGCTGCATCCGGAACTATTCGCACTGTTGAAAGGCAGCGGACGGCTTAACGTCGATGTCACTCTTCTAGAGGCGAACATCGGCATCTTTTATCTAGTTGTCAGACATGCAATTGGGGGCTGGGAGCACAGGTTTGTGTTGCCAATGGCTGGAGCATCGGCAAGAGCATACGTGGGCTCGATGGAGAAATACGGTGTGCATGCCGCACTGACGTCGGCAGGTAACACAAACGCTTTTCTCAATCATTTGCAGCGAAACCCTTCGGATGAAGTTGTTGCAAAGCTTCTAGCGACAGACATCATGGACTTCGTCGGGGACGGTACTGCGGTCGCAGTCGAGAGCATCGCAACAGCGCTACAACTCCTTGAACCGCATGCTTTGCCGCATTTTTCGGCTTCGACTGAAATCAAAAACGTGTGTGTTTCGCTGGTTTACGCGGACGAATTGGCAGCTCAGCTCGAAGTTCTGTCGAGTTTGCCAGTCAAGCACTGAAACGTAGGCCAGTTGCTGTGAGTCACTGGCCCGCACGGGACAGTGTTGATGATTCCGCCCTCCAAAACCAAGTTTTGGAGGGCGTTTTTTGTTCCCAAGTTAAAACGTCACGGCGGTTGCTACCCGCTGTGCGAGGCAGAAATTGCTCGCACATGCTCGCCTGGGCTTTACCTGTATGCGACCTGATGGTGCAAGGGGGACAGACCGCTGCGCAACCGGCGAACGGAACGACTGACTGCTTAGAGACGCCGCGACTTGCATGAATCGACGCGCACACGGTGGAGGGTCGTGCGAATACCCGAAAGCCGGGCAGTCTTGTCTGTCCTGAGGCAGCGGCTTGCCCGCGTCGGTCAGCTGGCCGGCCTGTCACGGCGAAAAGCTGGCTCTGCAGGACTGGTGCACAACGTCACCGATTTCGCGACTTGCTGCAGGCTGTGCAGCTGGAGTGGCTCGTACGTATGCTTGGGCCGCTGACGCACTGGATGCATTACCAGCGCTGGATAAGATGTGGCTCAACGGAGCATAGCTGTGTGGTTAGTCGCGATTGCGCAGCTGAGCGGACATCCAGTGTCATAGGGAAGGTCTTGCGATGGCGCGTGCCACGCAAGGGGACGGCAGAACAAGGAGCCACATGCACTCAGTACAGTTCGAAATCTCGAAACCAACGGATGACTCGGCCTTCGAGGACATGTGTGCCCGGATTTACGGCGAGTTGTTCGGGGACCCGATGCCTAAAATCAATGGCAGGCGAGGGCAGGCACAGGGGGGTGTTGATGTCTTCGTGAACTCGTCTGCCGGCCGGTTCGGCATCCAGTCCAAGCGGTATGTCGATGGTGCGTTGACGCTCAAGATGGTCGAGAAGGAGCTTGAGCGAGCGGAGAAGAAGAAGGTCCCCATCATCAAGCTCATCGTCGCGACTACTGCGGTGGCTGATGCAACGCTGCTGCACGACGTCCAGAACCTGTCTGACACGCGCGTTGCTGCGGGGAAGTTTCCCGTCGAAATCGAATTCTGGGATGACATCTGCCGCCACATTCGAGGCAATAGCAGGTTGCAGCGGGACTACGCGCCGAATGCGCCTGGCGCGATGTTCCATGAGCAGAGAGAGAGCAATCTAACGCTCCAATCAACTGCGCTGCGGATTGAGTCGAAACTGGACGGTGCCATCGGCCTGCCAGGTGCACGGTCAGACTCTGTCAACAAGTTCATTTCTGACCAGCTTGACGGCATCAATGACTTGCTGAAGGCCTGTCGATTTCGAGATGGCCTGGAAGCCGTGACTCGCTTGGGCTCGGACATGAGCGTGCTGGACCTACATCAGCAGGCCCGGTGGTATCTGCAGCGGGCGCTGTGCACATTGCACCTGGAGGGGGGCAAAAAGGCAGTCGCGGACTTCCTCAAGGCAGCGGAGCTGTACCCCGACGATGAAAAGATGGCAGCCTCGGGTGTTCGCGGACTGCTGCTCAACGACGATGTCGCGGGCGCAGTTACCGCGGGCATCAAGGCTTTCGATAGGTACCCCACGTCAGCGCACGTTTGGATTGCATACACAAACGCACGCATGTTCAACGGTGAGGACATCAAGTTGGCCGATGCGCCGGCGGCTATGCGTTCCAACTGCGATGTGCTGCAAACTGTGGCGTTGGCGCGCAAGATGGTCGGTGACCTTGCGGGCGCAAATCAAGCCATTGCGCAAGCACTCGACTTGCCTGATGCGGGGTTCTTTGTCCGACGAACCGCGCTGGCACTAGCGCTGGAAGTTGCGACGGTAGACCCTATTCAAAGTGCATTCGAACTTCGGCCCGGGGCCAAGCTCGATGCGTTGAAGCAGGCGATTTCTCACCTGACTCCGCGCAAGGAGCGGTTGTGGGAGGTTCAGAGCACCGAGGCCCGCGCTGACACGCTGGTGCATCTGGCCTATGCGTACAACCTCGCTGGCCAAGCTGAAGAGGCATTGAAACTCGTCGAAGAGGCCCGGCATGCAGAGGCGCTCAGCCCGAAGCTCCTGCGCGTGGCATTGGATGCTTACCGACGGCTAGACCGCCTTGACGACATCTTGGCCAATGGCCGGGCCTGGCTGAACCAGCTTGAAGAAGATGCGCTGATACTGGTCGCGGAGGTCGCATCCGATGCTGGGGACGTCGCTCTTCTTGATGCAGTAGTTGCTGCAATTCAGAAAGTACCTTGTTCTGAGCCCAAAGTGCTCGACATCATGCAGGCGATGCGTTGGATTGCACTGTGGCGGTCGAAGGACGGCCGCGCCCAGGCGACCGCGGAGGTCAAAGCGGTCAACTGGGCCACTACAGACAGCCTGCCGCTCATTTGCGGTGGCGCACGCATTCTTCATTTGGCAGATGACGACGCTGAATGCGATGTCGCGGTTGCCCGTGCCAAAGAGCTGGTTCCCGATTTGAGTCAGGGGCCTGTAGCGCTTCAACTTGCGGACCTGTACTACGCAGTGCGTAAGCACGCAGATGCGGCGCGAATCTACGAGAGGTTCGCACCGCTGGGGCATCGAACCGAACTCCATATTCGGCTCCTGGTTTGCTATGTCCGCAGCGGTTCGCGGAAGAAGGCGCGTGAGCTCCTGACGTCATTGCCAGGCGACTGGGCCGCTGACGACCATATCCGAGGACTTGCTTTGGAGCTTGGGCAGCAGGCGGCAGATTGGGACTTCCTGGTGCCACTGGGGGACCGGCAGTGCGAGAGCGCTCCGAAGAGTTCGGGGAGCTGGCTGCTCCGACTCGTCTTGGACCTCAAGAGCAAGAAAATGCTCCGATTCCACCAGGATTTGGAGGCCTTGCCTGACGAGCTGGATGGTCGTCATCGCCAAATCGCGCAGCTTGCTTCGCTTGAGCTGAAGTACGACCGGCAGGAGTCGGGCATGCTGCGGCTGTATCGACAGTTCCGCCGAAACATGGATGTGCTCGAGGCAGCCACGGGCTACTTCGTTGGCATCGTCGCATGCCGGGCCAAGCTTCCAAATATGGATGAGTCCCTGCAGGCAGTCGTGCCTGGCTCGACAGTTCAATTGCAGGACGCATTCGGAGTAACGCTGACGATTTCGTTGGACCCGGCGAACGCGGGTGCGTTGCCGACCCGTGATGGGTTCTACCCGCATGACAGCGCTGAGGTCCGGTCGCTGCTGGGGGCGGCTCTCGGGGGCGAAGTGGAATTACCCGGCGGTTTGGGGACCACACGCAAGTTCACCGTCCAGGGCATTACCTCGGTCTATCGACATTTGCTGAACGTTTCGCAGGAACGTGTTCAAAAGTCGATGTCGTCGGATTCAGCGTTCTTGTCTGTTCCTGTTCCGACCGGTGCGGAGGGAGCGAATTTCTCGCATGTGCATGCGGTGCTCAAGCGCAAGGCCGCCTACTCAAAGACGGTCATAGACGCCTACCAAAATGGTCCGCTGACCCTGGGAATCGTCGCTCGAATGCTGGGCATGAGCGTCGTTGACGTTGTCACCGGATGGCCCAACTCGGGCCCCAAGCTCTTTGTGTCGCGGGGCACTACCGAAGACCGCGAAAGCTCTGCCCAGCTCTTGGAGCGGTCCGATGCGGCGTATGTGGTCGATGCTGCGACCATCGCGGAGCTCACGCGTATTGGCTGCCAAAAGGCACTGAGTGTTCTTCCAAAGGTCTATTGCTCTACCCAGACATTAGAAGTCCTGGAGGTCCGCCTTGAAGAGGCGGAGACAGCGGGGGAGAGCGGGAGCCTGATGGACGATGAAGGCGAGATGCGCTTCATCGAGTACAGCGCCCGAGACAAGGAACGCCGTGTCTTGTTCTTGCAAAGCATGGTCGATGCCGTTCGGACATATTGCGAGGTCCTTCCTGCTTACGGGCCGGACACCTTGCCGGATGGCTTGGAAAACGCAGAAGATGCTCTCGAGGCGGAAGAGTATTCCGCGATGCTGTTGGTCGCCGAGCGGGATGCGACGCTGTTGACGGTTGATGGCAGGCTTGCGCAGCTGGCGGCAGCCACCCTCCTGCGACCTTGTGTTTGGCCTCAGATGCTGTTGATGCACGCGGGCAGCAAAGGAGTGATTGGACCGAGAGACTACAGCCAAGCAGTACTGCAGCAGTTCCTGGGCAATCGCACCTTCGTGTCCTTGGCGGCGCATGACCTGTTGTGGATGGCTTTGCAAGGGGGCTTCACCTTGCGATATACCGTTCAAAAGTTCAAGGAATACTTGGCAAGCCCGGACACAGAGTTCGTCAGCGGTGTTCGCGTCGCGCTCGAGTTCCTGAACCTGCTGGCTGCCAACCATTCGCAGGTGAAAGCTTTTGCCGAGCTTTTGGTGCACCTCGTTGAAGGTGCACTGCGGAACCCTGGCGTCGACGCGGAGTGGTTCTTGGCAGAGGTTGCGGACCTTACAGCACAGCTTGTCGTCTCCACCGCAGGCCCGGACTCGCATTACCCACCGTTGGAGACTCTGCGGGAAGCCAGGCTTAAGACCCTGAGCAATGTTCTGGCTCAGGCCGTCCAGGCAGGCCTGGAACTGGCAGCCAAGCCAGACCAACGGCGAGCCGTGAAGCTGGATGCGCTCAAGTGCACGGCGGTGCCGCATCTCGTTTTTGACGGCAATGTGCCTGAGCCGGACTCCGCAGTGATTGCGCAGGTTGAGTCCACGCAGCCACACGAGGCTTCTGGAGCGAATGCATCCCCATTCGAAATACAGACCGTTTGAGTGGTGCAGTAGGCGACTGCTGAAAGAGTCGTGGTGGAAACACCGGCTCCCGTATCGGACTTAGTTGCGCGCACCAGTCAGCCCATACGCTCGGCGAGCTGCGGACCGCAGCTCGTCAATCAGGCCAGCCGATGTGAGTCAGTATCCCGCTCCAGAGGGGGCATATGTTGATGATTTCGCCCTCCAAGAGTTCGCTCTTGGAGGGCGTTTTTCAAATTTAGGCTAAACCGTGACGGCGGTTGCTACACGCTGTGCGAGGCAGACATTGCTCGCACATGCTCGCCTGGGCATTACCTGCATACGAGCCTCCCAAGAATTTCAAAGGTGGCTCGCTGTGAAGTCGATTTCGTCAAATGAATCAATCGCTTACAGCGCCCGCAGGTATTTTGTCCCGTCCGCTATACCTGCGTCGCAGCCGGCCAAAAGCAAGCGTGTGCGAGTGCGAAAGCACCACTTGAACACACCGTTCACATACAAAATCATGCTCGACGACCAGGCTCGTCTGGTTGAGCAGAAACTGATGAGCCCCAGGACTGCCGCCAACCGAGCGACCGCCTTGCGAGGGTTTCTGAAGTCCAACTGTCTTTGCGAAGACGACATTGTCGGCCTTGAGATGCGCCGACTGTATCCCGAAGCCTGCGAGCGTTATGTACAGCACATGCAGCAAGACGAGCGCACGAGTCGCAACATCAGCAACTCGTTGTCAGCGTTGCGTCCGTGGAAAGAGGCGGTCATCGTTCATGACACGGCACAAGCACTTGAGTCGCAGAAACCCACGCCATTCACGACGGTTCTCAGGGAGATTTTTGACGGGCAAAACGTAGCCCTCGTCGCAAGGAACATCGGAGTGGCGAAAGGCATGCTGCACGGCTGGCTCAACGGAAAGAATCCACGTAACAGCAACGCCATGTACATCTCTCGCCTTGAGGCCTATTTCGGTCTCGACCGCGGATACTTGTTGCACTTGGCAGGCATTAAAGAGCAGGGCAAGCGAGTCGAAAGCGTTGGCGGCGCACCCCGTCCAATCGAATTTCGGAACCGGGTGGGGGAGCTCACGCGAATCATTTTCTGTCTTAAACCTGGACCAGGTACCCCCTTGCGTGACCAGTGGGAAAATTACGTTCGCTACAAAACAGCCGCCACGCTAGTTATGGATGGCCTGAAACGAACACGCCGGGGGCGTTGGCGGATTTCTCCATGTCCAATAACGGCGAGAACTGACACCAACTGGTGGGCATTCTTACCTGACAGACGGGGGCAGACAGTTGACTACAAAGAAGTTGCATCCGCTCGCATTGCGTGGGCTAAGACCGCTGCGTATCTCGGGTGGCTTCGACTAGGCCACGAGTCTGGTGGTGCCAACGTACCCGAGTCCGACGTCGAAACACTCGCGTGGCTTGCTGTGCCCGACCACATCGAGCAGTATCTCGATTGGACCAAATCGCGGGTAAGGGCCCGTAATCAAGGGGCCACGCAGTTTTTGGCCTATATCGCGTCTCTCGTGCGTCCCGAGGCAGGCTATCTGTGCCAGACGCCTCAACTGCAAGCCACGCTGCCGGAGCCTTACAGGAGTGCTGATTGGGATGAGCTCTGCAAAAAAACGTTTGAACTCACCCATCAGCTGACTGCATCGTACGACGATGAAATGCAGGTCTCAAGAGACTCGTTTGCGCCCATCATGCATATCCTACAGATGGCACAGCCAATGGACGCGATTGCCGACATGATTCAGAGGATGCGTGCTGACCGCCCTGTGCTCGACCCAAAGGCGGAGGCCATCTGGGCACGTGACATCGTGCTCATCAAACTACTCGCCTCGAACCCGATTCGAAGGCGAAACCTGATTCATCTGACGTGGCGTGCTGATAATACCGGTGAACTTCATCAGCGTGAGGACGGCTCGTGGTGGCTGAAAATTCACAAGTCACGCTTCAAAAACACGCGTGGAGCAGCTGGTGCGCGAGAGTTCTATGAGTGTCAAGTAAACGCCGCCGCCTGGACAGACATCGAGCGCTATGTGCGCGTGCACCGCCAGCGGCTTGTCCGGGGGCCTACAGACTTATTTTTCTTGAACTCGGCTGAAGGCCCCGGAAAATCGAATGAAACACACCTCTGGACGGAGCTCGGGCGGCGTGTAGAAAAACTCACAGCGACGTACCTCTATAAATGCCCGGGAATCGGTACACATGCTTTTCGTCACATAGTTGCGACGGCAATTCTCAAGGCTACCGGTGGTGACTTCAAAACAGCTGCGCTAGTACTGAATGACAAGGTAGCGACTGTCGAGAAGCACTATGCATTCTTGACTGCAAACGACGGCGCCGAGCGGATGGCTCAACTGCTTGCAGGGTCCTTCAGCAGGATGTAATGCTGTTGGCCAGCGCCAAGATTTCCGCTAGGCCTACGTGTACCGCTTCCTTCCCTAGAATCAGGCACACATGGCAAATCAACTTACCCTCGAAACCCTCGAATCATGGCTCTGGGAGTCGGCCAACATCCTGCGCGGCTCTATCGACTCGTCGGACTTCAAGAACTACATCTTCGGCTTGCTGTTCCTTAAGCGCTTCAACGACGTGTTCGAGGAGCGTATTGCCCAGTTGATGCTGGCCGAGGGCCTGAGCGCTTCCGACGCCGAGGAAGAGGTTGAAGACAAGTGGGGGCATTTCCCCGGCACTGCCAGGTGGCCGGAGTTGATTGCCCGCACCGAGAACATCGGCGAGGCACTGGACAAGGCTTTTGCCACCATAGAAGCGAACAACCCCGAACTGCAGCACGTACTGACCGCCACCCAGTACGGTGACAAGCGCGTGCTGTCCGACGCAACCCTGCAGCGGCTGTTGCGCCATTTCAATCAGTACAAGCTGGGCAATGCCGACCTTTACAAGGCGGACATGCTGGGTGACGCCTACGAGTACCTCATCAAGCAGTTCGCCGACGATGCCGGTAAGAAGGGCGGGGAGTTCTACACGCCCAAGGCGGTGGTGCAACTGGTGGTGGAACTCATCGACCCGCAGCCCGGCCACAGCGTGTATGACCCCACCTGCGGCAGTGGAGGCATGCTGGTGGAAAGCGCCCACCACATCGCCAAGCTGCCGGGTGGCCTGCTCTTGGGAGACAAGCCCAATGTGCTGCTGTTCGGGCAAGAAAAGAACCTGGGCACATGGGCCATTGCCAAGCTGAACCTCTACCTGCACAACATGCGGGCGGAGATTGAGCGCGGCGACACCTTGGTGGAACCCAAGCACCTCGATGGCGACTACCTGAGGACCTTTGACCGGGTCATTGCCAACCCACCGTTTTCAGCCAAGCAATGGTGGTCCCCGCTGGAACTGGCCAACGAGGCGGAGCAAGAAGGCGACAAGAAGCCCAAGGCACCGAACTACAAGCAGGTTAGCGACCCCTACGGCCGCTTTGTCTATGGCATCCCGCCGCGTGGCTATGCCGACCTCGCCTTCGCCCAGCACATGCTGGCCAGCCTGAAAGCCGATGGCCGCATGGGCATCATCTTGCCGCACGGCGTGCTGTTCCGCAGCGGTGAGGAAGGCAAGATTCGCGAGGGCCTGCTGTTCGGCACCGATGCCGCCAACGGCAACCAGCCCGGCGACCTCATCGAGGCCGTCATCGGTCTGCCCTCAGCCCTGTTCTACAACACCGGCATTCCGGCCTGTGTACTCGTCCTGAACAAGCGCAAGCCCGCTGCGCTCAAGGGCAAGGTCATCATCATCGACGCCAGCCGCGACTACCTCGAAGGCAAAGCCCAGAACAGCCTGCGTCCCGAGGACATTGCCCACATCGCCAGCGCGCACAAGGCAGCGTTTGAGCACCAGACCGAGGTGGAGAGCTACTGCCGTGTGGTGACGCTGGACGAAATCCGTAGCAATGACGGCAACCTCAACATCGCTCGGTACATCGACAACGGCGAGACCGAAGAAACTGTCGATGTGGCGGCCACCTTGTCGCAGTTGGCTGCGTTGTCAGAGGAAGAAGCGCAGATTGATGCGCGTTTGAACGGCTATTTGGCTGAATTGGGGCTGCTGGAGACCGGGGCATGAGTCAGGTCGAGAAGCCGGGATACAAAGAGACCGAAGCTGGAGGGATTCCATCCGATTGGCTGGACTGCAAACTGGGAAACCTTGTGGTCAAGGTGGGGAGTGGCGTCACACCGAAGGGCGGTAGCGAATCTTATCTAGCCAGCGGAGTGCCACTAATTCGCAGTCAAAACGTCCAGCGGGGGAGCCTAAGTCTTTCGGATGTGGCGTATATCTCGGCTGACCAGCATCAACGGATGGCCAATTCAGCACTCCGTCCACTTGATGTGCTTTTGAATATTACGGGAGCTTCCATCGGTCGCTGCGCGGTTCTTCCAGAGGACTTTGGCGAAGGAAATGTGAACCAGCATGTTTGCATTATTCGACCTGCCGACTCACTCTTGCCGGGTTTCTTGTCTCAGTACCTGAATTCTCAGTTCGGACAGGGACAGATTAACAAGCTGCAAGCAGGTGGCAATCGAGAGGGCCTGAATTATCAGCAGATTCGCGGATTCTCGATTGGACTTCCCCCACTCCTCGAACAACAAAAAATTGCTGCCGTCCTGACGGCCGTGGACGACAAGCTGGATGTGATTGCGCGCCAGATTGAAGCCACCCAGACCCTCAAGCGGGGCCTGATGCAGACCCTGTTCAGCCGGGGTGTCGGCACCCAAGATGCCGATGGACGCTGGGTGCCGCACGCCGAATTCAAGGACAGTGAGCTGGGGGAGATTCCGGCTACTTGGGTTCCTACAACCTTGGGGGCTGTCTGTGATGGCGCACTCCAAACGGGACCGTTTGGGAGCCAGCTGCACGCCGACGAGTATCAGGATGAAGGTGTGCCTGTGCTGATGCCCAAGGACTTGGTGGGGTGTCGCGCCAAGCTCGCCACGGCAGCACGCATTTCACCAACGAGGGCAGAGGAACTGTCGAAGCACAAAGTCGTTGCTGGCGACTTGCTTTTCAGTCGTCGCGGTGACGTTGCACGATTTGCGTTGATAGACGAGGAGTCTGAAGGTGCGCTGTGCGGCACGGGATGCTTGAAGGCTCGCCCCTCTGCGACACACAGTTCGGCCTTCCTTGCTCAATTACTCCAGCTTGATGTAGTGCGTGCTTGGCTGGAACAAAACGCTGTTGGTCAAACCATGCCCAACATGAACACCGGCATCCTGTCGTCGCTTCCGCTGGTCGTGCCAGTTGACAGGCGTGAGCAGGACGAAATCGCGCGCATCTTGGACTCGATTGATTCCAAGCTGCAGGTTCTGGCCGTCAAGCAGTCACACTTTGCAAAGCTGAAGCGCGGCCTAATGCAGAAGCTCCTGACGGGCGAATGGCGGGTCAGCTTGGACGCCAGCGCGGCCGGAACGTAGGGGGCGGACATGGCGTCGCAGGCACTGCTCACCCCAGACCCACCGCTTGAACTGCAGCGTAGTGTGCAGCGCAAGCTGGGGCGGTGCCTGATTCGCCTGCAGCAATACGAAATCCTGCTCAAGGCATTGGTGGCCCACGCCGACATTGCCGGGCCACCGACTGGGCTACAGGGGGTGCAAGACGCACAGTTGGCCTGCACCCAGAAGAAAACCTTGGGAACTCTGGTTGGCATGCTGACCGAGCGCCATCTGACTTCCGCCGACGAGGATGACGGCACCGAAGAACCGCTGGGCGATGGCGGCATCTGGTTCCGCTTCCGCTTTCATTTGGGGCTGGACGCCAACCAGCATCAAGCCACCACGGCCGCATTGAAGGAGTTGGTGGACCTGCGCAATGGGCTGGTTCACCACTTCTTACAGCGCTTCAACATCTGGGAGCCGCAGGGTTGCGTAGCCGCGGACGCCTATCTGGATGCCAGCTACGAAACCATCGACGGCCACTACCTGACTTTACGCGACTGGGCGCAGGCCATGGATGAGGCCCGTGCGGCGATGGCATCGTTCATGCGCACGGCGACGTTTGAAGACCTGCTGGTCAACGGCATTGCCCCGGATGGCACGGTGGACTGGCCCGCCAGCGGGGCCGTACGCTGCTTGCGCGAAGCCGAAGACCGATTCGCGACGGAAGGTTGGACTCTGCTCAACACCGCAACCGCGTCGATTCGCGCGCAACACCCTGACCAGCAGCCTCAGCGCTATGGTTGCGGCAGTTGGCGGCAAGTCATCCACGAGTCCCGTCAGTTTGAGATTCGCAGGACGGTGAACAAACAACAAGGCTGCGGCGAAGTTTGGTATCGCAGCCGTCAGGAGGAAGCCAGCATGCACGGGAAGAACAGCCCATGAGCCAGTCACCTGAAAAAACTGGCGTCGAGACGCCTGCCATCGAGTCACTGCTCAAGCTGGGCTACACCCATCTGCCCGGCCATGCGGTGCAGGTGGAGCACCGCCACGTCGCCCCGGTGCTGGAGGATGTGCTGCGGCCCCGGTTGCTGGCCCTGAACCCTTGGCTGGCCACGGCCCCTGGCGGGGTGGATGCGGCCTTGATTGAACTGCGCAAGCGCGTCAACGACGACTTGTTGCCCGCCAACAAAGCCTTTTGGGAGCAGGTGGTGCACCGCTCGGACATCCAGGTGAAGGATGCCGAGGGCAAGCCGCGCAGCGTGCGCTTCTTCGACGCGGGCACGGTCGCCCACAACGATTTCCATGTGGTCGACCAATACGTTGGCAAGAACGCCGATGGTGACCTGTTCCGCCCGGACCTGCTGTTGTTCGTCAACGGGCTGCCGCTGGCGACCATCGAATGCAAGGCCAGCCACCACCGGCTGGATGAAGCGCTGGCGCAACTGGATGGTTACCAAGCCAGCTTCCCGGCGCAGTTCGTGTTCAACCAGGTCTGCGTGGGCCTCAACCGCAGGCACGGTTTGTATGGCGCCATCCTGACCAAGCCGGCTTTCTACGCACGCTACCGGCTTCAGGACGCGGAACTGGCGGCGGTCACGGCCGTGCTGGGCGCTGACCCGACTGAGCAGGACCAAATGTTGTGGGCCTTGTTCGAGCCGGGCCGGTTTCTGGAACTCATCACCCACTTCGTGTTGTTCGAGACCCGGGATGGCAAGACGGTCAAGAAACTGCCGCGCTATCAACAGTGGCGGGCCGTGCGCAAGACCATCGCCCGGCTGACGGCAGCACAGCCCATCGGTGGGGTCGTCTGGCACACCCAAGGCAGCGGCAAGTCGCTGACCATGGCGCTGCTGGCCCGGATGCTGCGGGCCGACAGCACGGGCTTGAACAACCCGACCGTGCTGGTGCTTACCGACCGCAAGGACCTCGACAAGCAAATCTTCGACACCTTCCACGCCGTGGGTATTAAGGCCATTCAGGCGGTGTCAGTGGACGGCTTGGTCAAGCTGCTGGGCAATGACTACGGCAGCGTGTTCACCAGCACGGTGCAGAAGTTCCAAGAGAACGAACCGGCTTCTGATGCCAGCGACAGCGCAGCGGATGAAGAAGCAGACCTCCTGCAAGCCACCCGGCATAGACGGGTGTGCGAGGGCAAGGACTTCTTCATACTGGAGGAGCGGAATGCACACTACGGCCAGCACGATGAGGACGGCGTGTTGCTGGACGCCAAGTGGGAAGAGGTCAGCCGCGAGAAGGTGAACTTCCGGGTACTGAGCGCCAAGCCGAACTTCTACGTGCTGGTGGATGAGGCGCACCGCAGTCAGTACGACTTCTTGGCCGCCTTCATGCGGGCCAGCCTGCCCAATGCCAAGTTCATCGCATTCACCGGCACGCCGCTGCTGAACGATGACAAGCACACCTTGGCTGAGTTCGGCGGCGACATCTACATCGACGAGTACCGCCTGCACGAGGCTGTCGCTGACGGCGCCACGCTGCCCATCAAGTACCAGGACGCATGGGTCAAGCTCGCGCCCAGTAGCAAGCTGGACCAAGCCTTCAAGGACCAGTTCGCGCAGGAAGACGAGGCCCGACAGCAGGCCCTGAAGAAGGAGCTGCTGGCTCGATGGCGTCAGGCCGGGGACCGCATGGAGCAGGTGGCGGCGCACCTGGTGGAGCACTTCATCACCAACGTCCAGGCCAAGGGCTTGAAGGCCATGCTGGTATGTGACGGCCGCGACATGGCCGTCAAGTACAAGGACCTGCTGGATGGGCTGATGGAGGACCGCCAGGCCAAGGGCTTGCCGACTTTCGAGAGCCGCGTGGTCATCTCGCTGGCCAGTGCCACGGCATCGCGCTCCGGCGCCAGCGAGCAAGCAGAAGCCGCAGAGCGAGGAGCGGACAAAGAAGCGGTTCAGACCATCGAAGAGCGGGTCAAGGCTGAAATCAAGGCGGGCAAACAACCCGTCGCGCTACCCTCCGAGCAGATTGCCAACTTCGTTTCGAAGTTGTTCCCGCTGCCCTATGGCGACGAATCCAAGGGCAGGGATGGTCAGCCACACGCGAACAACGTGGGCCTCATCATCGTGTCCGACATGCTGCTCACCGGGTGGGACGCCCCCATCGTGGGCACCATGTACCTCGACAAGCCGCTGAAGGAGCACACGCTGCTGCAGGCAATTGCACGTGTGAATCGAACGATGGCAGGCAAGAACGCGGGCTACATCGTTGACTATCACGGCGTGGTGGAGCACCTCGACCACGCGCTGAAGATTTACGGTGGAGAGGTCCAACCGGCCCAAGTCTGGGAGGGAGTTGAAAGCGAACTGCCCAAGCTGCAGGCCACCCTTGACCGTATCCTGACCCTGCTACCCAAGAAGCACGACCCGGTCACCCAGCGCGAGGACTACAAGGACGATGCGGAGCGCTTCCTAGACCCGGCCACGCGGTTGGATGCGGTGGAGGACTTCCTCGAATTCGTGAAGCGCTTCAACCGAAGTATCGACATCATCCTCCCGGATGTGCGGGGCGTGCCGTTTAAGCCTTACTTCACGCTGTTCGCTGAAATCAGGTTGATGCTGCGCGACAAGTTGCCCGGTGCGACCCACCGCGAGCGCATCACGCGACTGGAGTCGGCACTGCTGCAGCAGTTGCTGGACGAGTACATCGACGCCAGCCCGGCCAAGAGCTTGCTGGGCAAAGAGGTCTCCATTCTGGATGCCAGCGACATGGCCCGCCTGAAGAAGCTGGCAAGTCCCGGCAGTCAGGCGCTGGTCATGAAGAACCAGTTGAAACACACGATTGCCACGGGCAGAGACAAGGACCCAGCCTTCTTCGACAAGCTGGCTGAGGAGCTTGAGAAACTGTTGGCAGAGGAGGCTGCGGGGCGCATCAGTCAGGCTCAGTTCCTGGAGCAGCTTGACCTATTCGGGCAACGCATCAAGGAAAAGGACAACACCGGCTTCGAGCACCCAGCCCATTCGGCGGTCTATCACTATCTGGCGTCGCTGCTCAGTGAGGAGACGGCCCGCATCGCCACGACCAAACTGTTCGAGGATGCTGACCTGAGCCGCACCATGGCGGCGGCCAACTGGAAGCAGATGCACGACCTGCACCCCGAGTTGCGGGCACTGCTGCACAAGCTGCTGATTCCGCTTGCGGGTTGGGAGCGTTCGGTGGCGCGTGAGCACGCCAAGCGCATCATGGACATTTTGTTGAAAAACTGACGATGCCGCTGCTCCAGTACGGCCAATTCACCATTGAGTGGGAGTTCCAGCCCGACGCCAAGCTGAAACGGCACTACGTGACCGTCGAACGTGGGCAGCCGGTATTGTTGCGTGGGCCGGTGGTGGGGGCGTCCGAACAGGAAGCACTGGTCCGGCGCCGCGCCCGATGGATTCGCGAAAAGCTGGCGCTGGTCAATCAGCCGCAGGCCAGTGACGCCATCGTCACGGGCAGCCGCCTACGCTACTGCGGCCGGAGCTACTTCACCGACGTCCGACACATCCCGGGCTTGGATAAGCCCCGGCTGTCCTTCACTGCGTCGCGTTTCATCGTTGAGACCCCCGAGGGCTCCAGCATCCAACCTGACACGCTCGCGCCGCTGGTGGAACAGTTTTACCGTGAACGCGCCCATGAAAAGCTGCTGGTCCGGGTGCGCCACTGGGAGCGACAAACCGGCCTGAAGGCCACTGGCACGCGTATGCGCGTGTTCCAAAGTCGGTGGGCCAGTTGCAGTTCACACAACGTGTTGGAGTTTCACCCTCGAGTGATGGAGCTACCTACCAGCGTGCAGGACTATGTCATCGTCCATGAGTTGTGCCACACCGTCGAGAAGAGCCATACCAAAGCGTTCTGGGCTTTGGTTGCTCAGCACATGCCCGATTGGCAACGCCAGCACACAGCATTAGCCATTAGCGGCGCAGTTGTTTGATAACCTGCGACGAACGTGACTTTCCACGCGCCAATGCGCTGCTGTGGCTATGTTATGAGGGTATTTGCCAGAGCCATGTGCCAGGCCCCTCGGCAGACTGGATGGACGGTGGTGAGGTTGGATTTTTGGGCAAAGTTCCCCCCAACCCACATGGAAGTGTGTGGTTCGAGCTTTGCCCAAAAAATCTGGACGGCGGAGCCGGTCATCATCTCGGGCGTCACAGACACGCAGCTGCTGTGACACGACCAGACTTTCGCTGTTGCTGCACAGCGCCATCTTGCTCCTCTAGTCGTCACTCCCAGAGCTGTATCCATGATGCCCGCTTGATACCAGTTGCTGCGCGCGGTGTATTGAGCCCCCTCCAGCAGCAACACATAAAGGCACTCGTTTTATCTTCGTTTACTTGGCGTTTCGGCGCTGGGTTTGCGGGGAGGGTTGGCAGTCTGTGGAGGTCTCAGGCATCTCTCTAAAGCAGTTTAGGAGTGACCTCATGTCGCATGACTACACGTGGTTTGACATCACGGAGTCTCGACATGCACAAAGGCCAAACCACAACAGCCCCGACTGACCGCTGGGTTCTCATCGACGTTGTAGTTGAACAAACTGGCTATTCAAAAAATGCCATCTATGCCAAAAAGAAAGGTTGTGTCTGGACGCGTGGTCGATTCTGGGTGGAGGCACCTGACGGCCGAATCGCCTTCAATTTGAGCCACATTCAGCGTTGGATGAGTGGTGGCCTAAGCAGCGGACATTGATTACACTATCCGCTGACTGCTGAGGCTCCAGGGCCTGCTCCGAGCGCAGCGCATGCTGTATGGCAAACCCGTAGTTTTTGTAGGCAATCAATTTTCAATTCGCGTTTGGCAATGCTCGGCCCTAACGCTCTATGCCCTCTTGGGCAGGAGCGTTTATGGCCAAGGCCAAACTGCAGCAGAGCAACGCTGGCAACGAACCGCTGCCGGTCGGTTCAACCCACTTTCCGTCTGTCAACGGCTCGCTACCTGAAGCTTTTCCACCTGGTATTTCAATCAGGAGTGGTCGAGGGGTTCAGCTTGAGTTCACTTATGACGGCCGGCGTTGCACTGAAACCCTCAAGGGCCCCCCGACTGTCAAGCTTGTAAGGCAGGCAATCGTCAAGCGGCAAGCCGTCTTGCTGGACATCCAATACAACCGCTTCTCGTACGAAGCCGCCTTCCCGGACAGTCGGAGGGTTCAAAACGCCACACGTTCGGCTGAGGCCGCGTCGGCCGATAAGCGGCAAATCACCATGCGTGATTTGTTCGATGACTTCTTGCGCACCTACAGGGTCGAAAACCCCGCTGCGGCCAACACCCTGCACACGCACACGGAGGTCATCCGCTCTCGTCTGGCACCCGTGTTTTCAGACACACTGCCGTCAAAAGTGACGCAGGACACGCTCATCAGCTTCCGAGAAAACCTCCGAAAAGAAGGCCTGAGTGACAAGCGCATCAGCAATGTGCTGACCCCTCTGCGCGGCGCTTTGGCCTTGGCGTTGGAGCGAGGCCTCATTCAAGACAACCCGTTCCTGCGCATGCGGCCGACGACCCGGCGTAGGCACGTCAAGATTGAGCTAGACAAAGAGGGCCTGCCATCTTTTGACGAGGAGTTGCCAAGCTCCCTGGACCCCAAGTACGAAAACGCAGCCAAACAGGCTGACCCGCTAGACGGCAAGGAGCGTGCCCGCGTCCTCGATGCCATGACAGGGCAAGTCCGTAACTTTTTCCTTTTTGCGTTCTGGTCAGGGCTGCGAACCGGCGAGTTGATTGCGCTGCGGTGGTGCGACGTGGACTGGAAGAACAATCGCATCTGCGTGAGGCTGTCGTGGTCCAAGGCGTCATTCACAAACACCAAGGGCAAGCGTTCGCGCTGGGTGGAGTTGACGGAACCGGCACGGCAGGCGCTGCTGGCCCAAAAAGTCATCACCGGACGCCTGGAGCGATGGGTATTTCACAACCCAAGAACACAAGACCGCTGGCAGAACTCCGAGCGCGTGAGGCAGCACTGGATTGCGGCGCTGAAGACGGCCGGCGTGAAATACCGAAAGCCGTACCAGACGAGACACACCTATGCTTCGGCCATGGTGTCGGCCGGCGAGGTGCCCGAGTGGGTGGCCGACCAGATGGGGCACCTGGATACCAGAATGGTGGCCGAAGTCTATGCCAAGTGGGTCAGGCGGCCTGACATGACGCCTGGTGCGAGTGCTGCCAGAGCCTACGCCGAGGAGTGGGCCAAGGCGGCACAGTGGGCAGACCGTGTTGACACCTTGCCAGCTGAATTCGAGGAGAGCACAACCAACGCGGTGGATGATGAGGACGATGACGAAGAGCTGTGAGCTTCGCGCTCATAACCGTCTGGCATAATTTGGAACAGAATTTAGTCGGGTGGCGGGGCATGCGACAAGAATGCGACAAGTCGGAAAACATGCCTCTAAGTTATTGATTTGTATGGGCGTGGATGCGAGTTCGAATCCCGCCACGCCGACCATTTAAATCAAGGACTTAGCTTCGAAAGAAACTAAGTCCTTTTCTTTTCAGCGGTGAAAATAGGCCGTTATACCTACCGTTGTACCTACCGCAGTCAAACCTAGCGGTTGCGTCTAACTTTGGTCAACCCCCATCACCTGCGCGCCAGGTCGTTGAGGGATAGCACGATGGGCCTGAAGGTGAGAACCTTTGAGGCCGAGCCGTCTGGATCGAATTCCTGCGCAGCCTCAACATACGGGGCCTGCGCGGGGTCAAGCTGGTGATCAGCGACAGCCACGAGGGCCTCAAGGCTGTTGCGGGTTCGAGGCCTGTCATCTCCACCAACATGCTCGGTTCGTCTATCGGTCAGGGCCGCTGGTTTTCACCCAGCAAAGACGGGTTCGACTCCCGTATCGAGCACCAGACGCTGCATAGCTCAGCTGGTAGAGCACCGCCCTCATAAGGCGGGGCGCGCAGGTTCAAACCCTGCTGCAGCGACCATTTTTCTCGGAGGTGTGGCAGAGCGGTTGATCGCGCCAGACTGTAAATCTGGTTCCCACAAGGACACGGTGGTTCGAATCCATCCGCCTCCACCATTTCTCACAGGCCATTCGCCAAGCGGTACGGCACCGGATTTTGATTCCGGCATGCGCTGGTTCGATTCCAGCATGGCCCGCCCCCATTTCCCGATAGCCCAGTTGGTAGAGCGGCGCACTGTGAATGCGCATGTCGCACGTTCGATCCGTGCTCGGGGAGCCAGTTTCGCGCAGTAGCCAAGCGGTTGAAGGCGCCGGTTTGCAAGTCCGGTTCATTGTTGACTCGCGAGTTCGAATCTCGCCTGCGCGTCCATCCCATCCATGCCAACCATACAGGAGGCAGCCATGGCCCAGCCCAAGGTGCAGCGCGCACCCAAACCGCGCAACCCCGTCGTGCGGGCCATTGCTTCGCGCGTCCTGAGCGTCGGGGCGGGCCGGCACCAATCATCCCGGCACAGCAGCCGCCAGGCCCAGGCACTCGACCTTGCGCAGCGCGTGCGCGAATCAGGGGAGTGGTAGCCGCGGGCCAGTAGCAGCCTGCCATGGCGCGATCTAAGTCGGGCAGAGGGTTTCCGAGTGATACGAAAGAATGCTTTAATTATTGCCGAGGAAACTAAAGAATGTTTTAATTTGACGGCGCACTATTCAAGCCAGCCTTCAATGACACGCACCACCGGAACCTATTCGATTTCCACGACGCTGGGAGAGTCCGTGCATGCATTCGTGCCCCATGCCTTGCCGCCGTCTGATCCGGCCCTGTCACCCGTGGTGTTCACCAATCTCAATCGGCAGGCCGAATTGGCGCTTGCGCGTTTGGCTGGCGTGTCTGGCTTGGTACCGTCGGTAGACTGGCTTCTGTACAGCGCCATCCGCAAGGAAGCCCTGCTCACGTCGCAGATCGAGGGGACACAGGCTACGTTGACCGACTTGTTCGATGAAGAAGCGGGCTTCAAAGTCAGCAACATCGACGATGTGGAGGAGGTCACCAACTACCTGCGCGCCTTCCGCTGGACACAGGAGCAACTGCGTGATCCCAAAGGGCTGCCCATCAGCGTGCGGCTGTTGTGTGAGGCTCACCGTCGTCTGCTGGACGGCGCACGCGGTGCAGGCAAGCAGCCGGGCGAGCTACGTCGGTCACAAAACTGGATTGGTGGCACAAGGCCCGGCAATGCGGTTTTCGTACCGCCGCCGCCCGAACATGTTCCCACATTGCTGGCCGATATGGAGCGGTTCATTCACGACACGGCGACGGATTTGCCGCCGATGGTCATGGTGGCGCTGATCCACGCGCAGTTTGAAACCATCCATCCGTTTCTCGACGGCAACGGGCGCATTGGCCGACTCTTGATCGCTGCTCTGTTCGAGTACTGGGGGCTGCTGTCCGAGCCCTTGATGTACCTCAGTGGCTACCTCAAGCAACACCAGGCGGAGTATTACCGTCGCTTGTCTGCCATCCGCACCGAGGGTGATTGGGAGTCCTGGGTCAGTTTTTTTCTGGAAGGCGTGGCGAGCGCTGCTGGCGACGCCGAAAAAAACATCATTGAAGTGGCCAGCCTGGTAGCTACTGACCGCAGACGCCTGTTGCAATCTGCCAAGGCAGGCCCGGCCAGCTACCGGCTGTTCGAGATGCTGCCCATGATGCCGCGCTTCACCATCGAACGCGTGCGCCAGAAACTGGACACCAGCTTCCCCACCGCGACGGCGGCGGTCAAGGTACTGGAAGATTTGGGCATTGTGACGGAGATGACCGGGCAGAAAAAGAACCGTAGTTACAGCTATCAGGCCTATGTTGAACGGCTCTCCCGGTGAGAAACACCCCCCAGTGGGCGGCAACCCGTAGCAGCGCTAGCCAATCCGGAAAGCGGGTTTTTCGGGCGGAAACCGTCCGCCACCATGATGACATCGGCAGGCTGGCGGAGCGGCTGAACGCGCCGGTCTTGAACACCGGAAACGGGCCCGCCCGTTCGTGAGTTCGAATCTCACGCCTGCCGCCACTTTTTCTGGAGAGATGCCCGAGAGGCCTATGGGCGCTGCTTGGAAAGCAGATGGTCGCAGCGATGCGGCACCAGGGTTCGAATCCCTGTCTCTCCGCCAATTCGAAAGGGTGCCAGAGCTGGTTGATTGGCGCTGCCTCGAAAGCAGATGGCTGCGCAAGCGGCACGCGAGTTCGAATCTCGCTCCTTCCTCCATTTCTGGCGGCCTTGGTCTATCGGTTGGGCGACAGCCTTCCAAGCTGTTATATGCGGGTTCGACTCCCGCAGGCCGCTCCATCCTTCCCACATCCCCTGCATGGCGAAATCGGCAGACGCACAGGGCTCAAAACGCGCCGCCGCAAGGAATGCCAGTTCGACCATGGCTGCAGGGATCATTTTCTACAGGAACACGCCATGACACACGATCTCGCACGGGCGCATAGCTTTCCGGCGCAGGCCCACGCGGGCCAAGTGCGCAAGTATCTGTGCACGCACTACATCAGCCATCCCATCGCGGTTTCGCGCCTGGTGGCCCGGTTTGGCGGGGACACGGCCATGCAGATGGCTGCGCTTCTGCACGACACGGTAGAGGACACCGACATCGAGCACGCGGACGTGCTGTGCAACTTCGGCCCGGACATTGCAGCGCTGGTGCGGGGCAGCCCGAAGCGGATCGCTGCGCACTGGCCTGTGCATTCCTGACCAAGGCGATACTGGACTTGAAGACCACGCGTGCGCTGCTCGATCGCCTGCAGGCCGACAGCAAGTTGCATCGTCTGTGCGGGTTCGATTTGCGCCATGCCTTGCCCAGCGAGAGCACCTTCAGCCGCGCCTTTGCAGAGTTTGCTGCCAGCGAGCTGCTGCAGCGCGTGCACGCACGCATGATCGAGGACAACCTGGGCGATCAACTCATCGGGCACATCAGCCGTGATGCCACAGCCATCTAGGCGCGTGAAACCATTGCCAAGGCAGGCAGGGTCGAAGCGGTTGCCGCCAAGCCCAAGGCAAAACGAGGGCGGCCCAGAAAAGGCGAGGTGCGCCCCGCTCCTGAGCCAGGCGCTGTTGAGCGCCAGCGCGGCCAGACATTGGCGCAGATGATCGCTGAGCTCAATACCGCTTGTGCCAAGGGCACCAAGATCAACGCGCAGGGATACAAAATCAGCTGGAAGGGCTACAAACTGCATCTGGACACCGCCTGCTGCGGCGTGCCCATCAGCGCCCTGCTCACCGGTGCCAACGTGCATGACAGCCGTGTGGCATTGCCGCTCGCCCGCATCAGCGCGCAGCGGGTCGATGCCTGCTACGAACTGATGGATGCGGCCTATTGCAGCACGGTGATCCGTGAGGAAATTCAGGCCGCTGGGCGAGTCCCCCTGATCGATCACAACCCCCGCGGTGGCCAGAAGAAGGAATTTGCCCCGCATGAGGCCCAGCGCTACAAGACCCGAACAGGTGCCGAGCGCTGCAATGCACGGCTCAAGGATGAATTTGGCGCACGCCATGTGCAGGTGCGCGGGCATGCCAAGGTCATGTGTCACCTGATGCTGGGGGTGGTGGCGCTGTGCGCCGATCAGCTCACGAGGTTGCTGATGTGAGTCACACACGCAACACATTCGTCAGCATCGCCCCAAAAAACCGTTCGCAACGCCTTGCGAGGATGCGCTGCGGGCAAAAACAGGAGAAATCGATGCGATAGCGCGCAACACGCTACCAAACGATCTGAAGGCGCTCAAAAATTGAGCATCAAAAGACTGCCGGCGGCGCTGGCTTTGAATTCTGCAAGTTCCTCTATTTCATAGCGATTACGGTGGGGGCTCATTGGGAGCTGAGTAGTTACCTGAAAGCCCTCCGGCTTTGCTGGGAGGGGTTACCTCCCCCACGAATCCTTGAGCCCTGTCACACGGTTGAAGACGGGTTTGTCCGTCCGATGATCCTTGCGGTCGGCGACGAAGTAGCCAAAGCGCTCGAACTGGAACTTGTCTTCTGCTTGGGCTGCGGCCAGTGATGGCTCCACATAGGCCGTGACCACCTTCAGGCTGTCCGGGTTCAAGAGCGCGAGGAAATCCTTGCCGCCAGCGTCCGGCTGGGCGTCGGTGAACAGGCGGTCGTACAGGCGCACCTCGGCCTGCAAGCCATCCTGCACGCCGACCCAGGTGATGGCGGCCTTGACCTTGACACTGTCGGCGCCGGGGGTGCCGCTCTTGGTGTCTGGCACCACAGTGGCCAGCACCTTGGCGATGTTGCCGGCGGCGTCCTTCTCGCAGCCCGTGCATTCGATGACGTAGCCGCCCTTGAGGCGCACCTTGTTGCCCGGAAACAGGCGCTTGTAGCCCTTGGGCGGTACTTCGGCGAAATCCTCGCGCTCAATCCACACCTCGCGGCCCAGGGTGAAGTGGCGCTCGGGCACGGTCTCGCCTTCGGCCGCGTGGGGCAGGGCTGACAGGCTGCAGGCCTCCAGATGGTCGCTGCTCCCGAACACCTCGGCCCAGTTGGTGAGTTCCAGTTTCAGCGGATCGAGCACCACCATGGCGCGGTGGGCCTTGACCTCCAGGTCTTCGCGCAGGCAGCCTTCCAGCGTACCGTAGTCGATCCAGCTGTAGTCCTTGGTCACGCCGATGCGCTCGCAGAACGCCTGGATGGCGGCTGGTGTGTAGCCGCGCCGGCGCAGGCCCGCGATGGTGGGCATGCGCGGGTCGTCCCAGCCGCTCACGATGCCGCTATCGACCAGGTGCTTGAGCTTGCGCTTGCTGGTGACTACGTAGGTCAGGTTCAAGCGCGCAAACTCGTACTGGCGCGGGTGCGGCTTGGCGATCAGATTGCCCTCGGCCAGGCGATCCAGCAGCCAGTCGTAGAACGGGCGCTGGTCTTCGAACTCCAGCGTGCAGATGCTGTGGGTGATGCATTCCAGCGCGTCCTCGACCGGGTGCGCGAAGGTATACATGGGGTAGATGCACCACTTGTTGCCGGTGTTGTGGTGCTCGGCGCGCTTGATGCGGTAGATGGCCGGGTCGCGCAGGTTGATGTTGGGCGATGCCATGTCGATCTTGGCACGCAAAACCATAGCGCCATCCGCATGCTGGCCGTCGCGCATCTCTCGAAAACGTGCCAGGTTTTCGGCCGGGGTGCGGCCGCGGTAGGGGCTGTCCACGCCGGGCTTGCCGAAGTCGCCGCGGCTGGCGCGCATTTCCTCCGCCGACTGTTCGTCCACGTAGGCGTGGCCGGCTTCGATGAGGTATTCGGCCGCGCGGTACATGAAGTCGAAGTAGTTGCTGGCGAAGTACAGGTTCTCGTGGCCGTCCGAGTCCTTCCAGTCGAAGCCCAGCCAGTGCACGGCCTCGACGATGGCGTCCACATATTCCTGCTCTTCCTTCTCGGGGTTGGTGTCGTCAAAGCGCAGGTGGCAGACGCCGCCAAAGTCGCGCGCCAGGCCGAAATTCAGGCAGATGCTCTTGGCGTGGCCGACATGCAGGTAGCCGTTGGGCTCGGGCGGAAAGCGTGTGCGGATCTTGGCCGGGTCGATGGCGCCCGCGCCCTGGTGGGCCGCGTCGCCGGGGCTGCCGGCCCAGCGGTTGTTGGCATGCGTGCCCTGGGCCAGGTCGGCTTCGATAATCTGGCGCAGGAAGTTGCTGGGCTTGGCGGTATCTGTGGTGTCGTGGTGGACTGGGGTGCTCATGCCCGGATTCTAGGCCGCGCCAGCACCGGAACTACCTCGGGTGGGAACGTTCAGAAACAACATAAACGCTGATTCATGCCATCCTTTTGCCGGTCTGGTGCGTTAAGGCTTGGACAATCCTGTCGTTTCGCCCCGGTGGGGCCGTGGTCTGCAGAGGGCAGACCGGCAGGCTTCTTAGTCAAAGGAGAATTTTCATGACCCAACGTCGCTCTTGGTTTGCTGCCGCCGCATCGGCTGGCGTGGCATTGGCCCTGATGGTGGGCGCAGGCGCTGCGCAGGCGCGCAGCGATGTGTACTGGTCTGTCGGCGTGGGTGCGCCTGGCGTGGCGCTGGGCGTGGCCAACGCCGCCCCGGTGTACTACGCACCGCCCCCGCCCGTGTACTACGCGCCGCCCCCTGTGGTGTATGCGCCGCCGCGCCCCGTGTACTACGCACCGCCCCCAGTGGTGTATGCGCCGCAGCCCATGGGCTACGGCTATTACCAGCGTGGATGGGGGCACCGCCATCACCACCACCGCCACTACGATCGCGATTGGCGTTGACGCTGCTGGCGGATGGCTGAGGCAAGCGGCCCTGCGGGGCCGTTTTTGCGTGGTCGGCGGCCCGCATAATGAACGGTTGTGAGTCCGCTGACGCGGGTAGAACCGCATATCCCACCGTATGACCAAAACCGTTTACGTTCTCAACGGCCCCAATCTCAACCTTCTCGGCACGCGCGAGCCGCAGGTCTATGGCACCCAGACCCTGGCCGATGTGGAGCAGATTTGCGCCGCGGCCTGCGCGCGCCATGGCCTGGCGCTGGAGTTTCGCCAGAGCAACCACGAGGGCGCGCTGGTGGACTGGATCCACGAGGCCGGCCGCCTGCATGTCGAGGGCCGGCTGGCCGGCGTGGTGCTGAACGCCGCCGCCTACACGCACACCAGCGTGGCGCTGCTCGATGCCGTCAAGGGCACGGGCGTGCCGCTGGTGGAGCTGCACATCAGCAACGTGCACGCGCGCGAGAGCTTTCGCCACCACTCCTACCTGGCCGCTGCCGCGCGCGCCGTGATGTGCGGCTTTGGCGTGCAGGGCTATGCCCTGGCCATCGACGGGCTGGCGCAATGGTGACGCAGCAGCCTCTCGCCACATTGCCCGAGCCGCCCGAGGTGCCGGCCCTGCGCGGCCAGGCCAGGCGCGAGACCACACCCTGCGGCGGCGGCGACATCGTCTGGCATGTCTGGGGCACGCCGCAGGACGGTATGCCGCCCCTGGTGCTGCTGCATGGCGGCAGCGGCAGCTGGACGCATTGGGTGCGCAACATCGAAGACCTGGCGGCCGCGGGCCGCGAACTGTGGATTCCCGATCTGCCGGGTTTCGGCGATTCGGTCTCGCCCGTCGCGGGCGGCGATGCCGACGCCCTGGTCGAGCCCCTGGCCGATGGCCTGCGCGCGCTGTTCGGCCCGCGCCAGTGCGACCTGGTGGGTTTTTCGTTCGGCGGCCTGACGGCCGGCCTGCTGCTCGCGGCGCATCCCGAGCTGGCACGCCAGCTGGTCGTGGTGGGCGCCCCCGCCATGGGCGTGGTGCCGCAGAGGCAGTTCGCACTCAAGGCCTGGCGCCACCTGCCCGAGGCCGGGCAGATGGCGGCGCACCGCTACAACCTGGCCGCGCTCATGTTCCAGGATCCGGCGCTGATCGATGCGCAGGACGGCCTGGCGCTGAGCCTGCATGTGGCCAACGTGGTGCGCGACCGCATGCCGCGCCGCCGCCTGGCGCACACCGATGCGCTGGCCCGAGCCCTGCCGCGGGTCGGCTGCCCGGTGCACGCCATCTATGGCCGCGGCGACGCGCTCTACAAGGAGTGGATAGGCGCGCTGGAGGGGGCCTACGCGGCCGCCGCGCCCGACTTCCGCGGCCTGGCGCTCATAGCGGACGCCGGCCACTGGGTGCAGTTCGAGCGTCCGCAGGCCTTCCTGCAGGCGTTGCTGGCGGCGCTGCACAGCGGTGCGGGCCCCGCCTGACGGGCCATGAACACGGCGCAGCGTCTCCTGGCCGTGCCGGTGAATCCGGCCGAGGTGGAATGGAGCGCCATGCGCGCCCAGGGCGCGGGCGGGCAGAACGTGAACAAGGTGGCGAGCGCCGTGCACCTGCGCTTCGACATCCTGGCCTCGTCCCTGCCAGAGGATGTGAAGCAGCGCCTGCTGGCCCTGCGCGACAGCCGCATCACGCAACAGGGCGTGCTGGTCATCAAGGCCCAGCAATACCGCACGCAGGAGGCCAACCGCCTGGACGCTTTTGCGCGCCTGCAGGCCCTGGTGGACAGCGTCGCCCGGCCGCCGCGCGTGCGCCGCGCCACCCGGCCCACGGCGGGGTCGCAGCGGCGGCGCCTGGAATCCAAAAGCCGTCGCTCGGGCCTCAAGGCGCTGCGCGGCCGGCCCGGCGCGGTAGAGTGAAGCCGTGCCCACCCCACCTTTTTTCATAGGCCTATTCCCATGCTCGATCTACCGCTGACCTTTCTCCATCGCCCAGCGGCGGCGCAAGCCCCTCAGCCCTGGCTGCTGCTGCTGATGCACGGCGTCGGCAGCAATGAGCAGGATTTGTTCAGCCTGGCGCCCTACGTGCCCGCGCCGTTCCATGTGTTGAGCCTGCGCGCGCCCTACCGCATGGGGCCGCAGGCCAACGCCTGGTTCGAGTTTGGCGTGGCCGCGGACGGCACGCGCAGCATCAACGAGCCGCAAGAGGCCGCGAGCCGCGCCCTGGTGGCGCAGACCGTGGAAGCTGCGGCGCGCCAGCTGGGCATTCCCGCCGAACGCGTGGTGGCGGGCGGCTTCAGCCAGGGCGGCATCATGGCGCTGACGCTGCTGCTCACGCGGCCCGCGTTGCTGCAGGCCGCCATGGTCTGGCACAGCCGGCTGCTGCCGCAGGCGCTGGCAGCTGCCGCGCCGGCCGCCGACCTGGCCGGCCGCCAGCTCTGGGTAAGCCATGGCGTGCAGGACAACGTGATCCCGCTGGCCAGCGCCCGGGCCATACGCGACCATGCGCGCACCCTGCCGCTGGCGCTGAGCTACCGCGAATACCCGGGCGTGCACGAGATCCGCCCCGAGGAGCTGCGCGACTCCATGGCCTGGCTGCAGGGCCTGACGCAGGCCACCGCGGCACCATGAAAAATGTATGGTGAAAGTGGCTGTAACGTTTACCTATAAAGCGTTAACAGCTATGAATAGATGAGTCTGCTGGCGCAGGCCTGCTACGCCTTGGGCAGGGGCAGGGCGGTCTTGTAGCGCACCTGCTTGAGCGTGAAGCTGGTGCGTATCTTCTCCACGCCCGGGATGGGCGTGAGCCGCTCCAGGATGAAGTGTTCCAGCGCCGCGATGTCGGGCAGTGCCACGCGGATCAGGTAATCGCTGTCGCCAGTCATCAGGTAGCACTCCATGACCGGGTCTTGCTCGGCAATGCGCTGTTCGAACGCGGCCAGCGCCTCCTTGCTCTGGCTCTTGAGGCTGATGCTGATGAACACGTTGAGCCCCAGGCCCAGGGCCACCGGATTGGCCAGCGCCACATAGCGGCTGATGACCCCGGCAGATTCCAGCGCCTTGACGCGCGCCAGGCAGGGCGAGGGCGACAGGTGCACGCGCCGCGCCAGCTCCACATTCGACAGCGAGCCGTCGGCCTGCAGTTCGGCGAGTATGCGCAAATCGGTGGCATCCAGTTTCATGTGCTGCGTTTGATTGTGTAGATGGCAGATTGTGCTGTAGACCATGGCTGGAGCTCGTAATACGGCAGCCTGTTTTCCCGTCTTGGGACTACAGTGGCAGGCATGAACACAGCCACCTCCCCGAGCACCCTGTCCCCCGCCGGCGGCGCGGTGGATGTCGACCCGCAGGAAACAGCGGAATGGCGCGATGCCTTCGCGTCCCTGGTGGCGAGCCAAGGGCCCGAGCGTGCCCGCTTCGTGCTGGACGAGCTCGCGCGCGCGGCCCATGCCGCCCAGGTCGGCTGGCAGCCGGAGCTCAACAGCCCCTATGTCAACACCATCGCCGCCCAGGCGCAGCCTGCGTTTCCGGGCGACTTGGGGGTAGAGGAAAGGCTCGCGTCGCTGATGCGCTGGAACGCCCTGGCCATGGTGGTCCGAGCCAACCAGGCCTATGGCGAGCTGGGCGGCCACATCGCCAGCTATGCCAGCGCCGCCGACCTGTTCGAGGTCGGCTTCAACCACTTTTTCCATGCCCGCCAAGGCCTGGAGCCTGGCCAGCATCGCGGCGACCTGGTGTTCTTCCAGCCGCACAGCGCGCCGGGTGTGTATGCCCGTGCCTTCCTGGAAGGGCGCTTGTCCGAGCAGGACTTGCTGCACTTTCGCCAGGAAATCACCGCTGCCAAGGAGGGGGCACGCGGCCTGTGCAGCTACCCGCACCCTTGGTCCATGCCGGATTTCTGGCAGTTCCCGACCGGCTCCATGGGCATAGGCCCCATCAGCAGCATCTACCACGCGCGCTTCATGCACTTCCTGACCGACCGCGGACTGCTCGACTGCCAGGGCCGAAAGGTCTGGGGCGTGTTCGGCGATGGTGAGATGGACGAGCCCGAGAGCACCAGCGCCTTGACCCTTGCCGCACGCGAGGGCCTGGACAACCTGGTGTGGGTGGTCAACTGCAACCTGCAGCGCCTGGATGGCCCGGTGCGCGGCAACGGCAGCATCGTGGGTGAACTGGAGCGTCTGTTCACCGGCAGCGGCTGGAACGTCATCAAGCTGCTGTGGGGCAGCGACTGGGACGGCCTGTTTGCGCGCGACCTGACCGGCACCCTGGTGCGCACCCTGGGGGACACCGTCGATGGCCAGATGCAGACCTTTGCCGCCAAGGACGGCCGCTTCAACCGTGACCAATTCTTCGGCCAGAGCCCCGAGCTGCAACAGCTGGCCCAGGGCATGACGGACGAGCAGATCGATCGCCTCAAGCGCGGCGGCCACGACCTGGTGAAAATCCATGCCGCCTATGCCGCCGCAGCCGCCCACAAGGGCCAGCCCACGGTGATCCTGGCGCACACCAAAAAAGGCTACGGCATGGGCACGGCCGGCCAGGGCAAGATGACCACGCACAGCCAGAAGAAGCTCGATGACAAGGAGTTGATCGAATTTCGCAACCGCTTCAACCTGCCATTGACCGACGCGCAGGCGGTGAACCTGGAATTTTTGCGGCCAGCGGCTGACAGCGCCGAGATGCAGTACCTGCAGGCGCGGCGCCGGCAACTGGGTGGCTACCTGCCCAGGCGCGAATCCACCTGCGAGCCGATTGCCGTGCCGCCCCTGGCCAGCTACGCCCAGTTTGCCCTGGCGCCGCAGGCCAAGGAGATGAGCACCACCATGGCCTTCGTGCGCATGCTCGGTGGTTTGCTGAAGGACGCCAGCCTGGGCCCGCGCATCGTGCCCATCGTGGCCGACGAGGCACGCACCTTCGGCATGGCGAACCTGTTCAAGCAGGTGGGCATCTACAGCAACGTCGGCCAACGCTACGCGCCCGAAGACATCGGCTCCATCCTCTCCTACCGCGAGGCCAGGGACGGGCAAATCCTGGAGGAGGGCATCAGCGAAGCCGGCGCCATCGCCAGCTGGACGGCGGCGGCCACCAGCTACAGCGTGCACGGCCTGGCCATGCTGCCGTTCTACATCTACTACTCCATGTTCGGCTTTCAGCGCGTGGGCGACGCCATCTGGGCCGCGGCCGACCAGCGCGCGCGCGGCTTTCTGCTGGGCGCCACCAGCGGGCGCACCACGCTCGGTGGCGAGGGCCTGCAGCACCAGGACGGCTCCAGTCACCTGGCGGCGGCCACCATTCCCAACTGCAAGGCCTACGACCCGGCCTATGCCGGCGAGCTGGCCGTGATCGTGGATGCCGGCATGCGCGAGATGCTGACCGAGCAGCGCGACGTTTTCTACTACATCACCCTCATGAACGAAAACTACGCCCAGGCCGATCTGCCCGTGGCTGCGCGTGAGGGGGTGCTGCGTGGATGCTATTTGTTCGATAGCTTGAGGGGCATGTCGGATGTGCCTGAGAGCAGTAAAAAGCATGTCACCCTACTGGGTTCGGGCGCCATCTTCACCGAGGTGCTCAAGGCGGCGGAACAGCTGGCGGCGCAGGGCATCACGGCCCATATGGTGAGTGTGACGAGCTGGAGCGAGCTGGCGCGCGATGGCCAGGCCTCGGAAGACAGCGGCGCCACGCCCTGGCTCACGCAGGTGCTGGCGGCCACGCAAGGCCCCATCGTTGCTGCCAGCGACTACGTGCGCATGCTGCCCGAGAGCGTGCGCGCCTATACACCGAAGGGCCGGCGCTACCGCAGCCTGGGCACGGACGGCTTTGGCCGCAGCGACACGCGCGCGGCGCTGCGCAGCTTCTTCCGCGTCGATGCGGCGCATATCGCCGAGGCAGCCCGGCGGGCGCTCGCATGAGCAGCTGAACGGGCCAGAGCGCCACGGCTGCGGGTATTGGTATCAGGGCGCACCAGAACGCACTCGGGGCGTTGGTGCTACCCTTTGCGACAGCCGGTGAGGGCGCCGCAGCTGCCTGCATTCAACCAAACGGGCCTGTGCTGCGTTAAAGCCCATTGGTCTGCACCTCACCGTATCCGATATTTTCTGTCATTCCCCAATGTCTCACGTTCAACGCAGCGCCCTCATTGACAGCACCAAGGGATTGGCCTGCGCGGCTATCGTCTGGCATCACCTGGCGTTCTATGGCCCCATGGCCGACCTGGTGCGCCAGGATTTGCCAGATCTCATCGGCTGGCTCTACGAATACGCACGCATGGCGGTGCAGGTGTTTCTGGTGCTTGGGGGCTTTCTGGCCGCTGCCAGCCTGGCGCCCCAAGGCCATGCGCGCTTTGATGACCCCTGGCTGCGCATAGCGCGACGCTTTGTCCGCCTGGTCGTGCCCTATGCGGTGGCACTGGTGCTCGCCATCCTGGTGCAGGCGGCGGTGCGGCCATGGTTCAACCATGACTCGGTGTCGGCCGACCCCAGCCTGTGGCAGCTGCTGGCGCATGCGCTGCTGCTGCAGGGCGTGCTGGGCGAGGAGTCGCTGTCCGCCGGTGTCTGGTATGTGGCCATCGACTTCCAGCTGTTTGCGTTGACCACCTTGCTGTTGGCTGGAGCCTCCATGGCCGCGGCAGCGCTGCGTGCGCGCTGGGGTAGCCGGCGGCTGGCGCGTTATTGGCCCTGGGCCATCACCGGCGTGCAGGCGCTGGTCGTCGTGGGGGTGGCTGCATCGCTGCTGGGCTTCAACCTGGATGCGCAATGGGACAACTGGGCCGTTTACTTCTTTGGCGCCTACGGCCTGGGCATGCTGGCATTCTGGGCCGTGCAGTCACCACGCACTCTTGGCGCCTGGGGCTGGGCCTTGTTGATGGTGGCGCTGGTGCTGGCGGCTCTTGTCCTGCAGTGGCGTGGACGCGTCGCACTCGCTGGTGCCACTGCACTGGCACTGGTCATCAGCATGCGCCTGCCGGCGCTGATGCGATGGCAAGGCTGGAAGCCCTTGAACCGCCTGGGCCAGATGTCCTACTCGGTGTTCCTGGTGCACTTTGCCGTGTGCCTGACCGTGAATGCCGTGGAAAGCCATTTCTGGCCACAGTCCATCTTCGCGGCCGAGCTGGGCATGGTGCTGGCGTTCGTGCTGTCGGTGGCAGCGGGCCATGTGCTGTACCAGCGCGTGGAACGCCACACGCCCACCTGGCAGGCGGCACTGCGCTGGCAGGCGGGTTTGGTGGGCACCGGGCTCTTGACCACCGCCGTGCTCGCAGGCATGCACTGACAAAAAAGGCAGCCCCTGCGGGCTGCCTCGGATGGCGGTGCCATGGCTGCTGGCGTTCAACCTAGATTCGGCAGTTGAACGCGCTCGCCAGTGCCGTGATCGGCGTGCCAGGCAAGGCGTGACGACGCTGCGGGCTCCTGCCCGCAAGGAGGAGCAACGCCGCATGGTGCGGCGAGTGCGGTGCTGGCGAGCGCGTAGCGCTCTCATCCAACAGGTGAACGGCAGTGAAGCAGGGAACGTCAATATCCATGCGGCTTTCCAGAAGGTTGCAAGCGGTCAACTGCCGAATCTAGGTTCAACGGTGCAGTTCGCCCGCATTCTCCGGCTGGTACTCGATGGCATCGACGCGCACCGTGGTCACCTTGCCCGTGGCGCTGGGCATCTTGAATTCATCTCCCACGCTCAGGCCCAGCAGGGCGATGCCCACAGGGGCAAAGATGGAAACCTTGGTGTCGCTGCCGTCCATCTCCTTGGGATAGACGAGCGTCAGGGTGTTGCTCTTGCCGCTCTCCAGCATGGTGAAGCGCACGGTGGAGTTCATGGTCACCACATTGGGCGGCATGTCCTTGGGCTCGAGCACATCGGCGCGGTCGAGTTCTGCCTCCAGCGCGGCGCGGCCAGGGAAGTCGGCGGTGTGCTTTTCCAGCAAGGATTCCAGGCGCTCGAAGTCCAGCGACGAGACGGTGATGGATGGTTTGCTGTTCATGGTGTTTCCCTTGAGACGAAAGTACGAAGCAAAAACGGACAAAAGCCCGGGCAACGGGGGTTGTCCGGGCCAAGGCGTTTGCAGAATCAAAAAAAAGGCACCGAGGTGGTGCGTTGGCATTCATTGTCAGACCAGTGCGGCGATTTGCCAAGCAATATCGCACTGGCCGGCCGTGATTTGTTTGCACAAATCACGGCCATCGTTTAGAGCGTGTTTAGGCTCTTAGAGCTTTTTTTCTTTGGGCGCGGCGGGTGCGCCCTGGCCAGGTTTATTGCGCTGGCGTCTGGCGATAGGCCATCGGCGTTTCGGGCACGGGGTAGCCGGCCGAGCCAAAGGTTTTGACGATGGCCTTGTTGGTGTCGAAATACACCTGCCAGTAGTGATCGGTATGGGTGTAGGGGCGCACGCAGAGCTTTGGCCCTTCGGGTGTGAATTCCAGGATCTCGATGTCCGGCGCCGGGCTGCTAGCCACGTTCGGGATCGCAGCGATCACGGGGCGCAGTCGCTCCATGGCCTCCAGTGGATTCACGCTGTTGGCCACCTTGGCCACGCAGTCCACGCGGCGCACGGGCAGGCTGCTGAAGTTCTGGATGTTGTCGCCAAACACCTTGCCGTTGCCGACCACGGTGACCACGTTGTCGGGCGTGATGATGGTGGTGGCGAACAGGCCCAGCTCCTTCACCGTGCCCACCGTGCTTCCGGCGCTGATGAAGTCACCCACCTTGTAGGGGCGCAGCACCTGCATGAACACGCCGGCGGCAAAGTTGCCCAGCATGCCGCTCCAGGCGGCGCCAATGGCCAGGCCGGCGCCTGCCAGCAGGGCCGCAAACGAGGTGGTCTTGACGCCGAAAATGTCCAGGATCGCCAGGATCAGGACGATGTTCAGCAGCACCGAGGCGATGGACTGCAGGTATTGCGACAGCGTGGCGTCGATCTTGTTGCCGCGCTCGAACACCTTGCCCATCAGACGCACGGCCAGGCTGATGAGCCAGCGGCCCACGACCCAGGCGACGATGGCGGTAACGAGCTTGATGCCGAATTCAGCCCCTTGGGTGCTGAGAAATTGCCAAATTTCCTGGGCGTTCATGGAGCCTCCTGCTGCAAAAAAGATGAATATCCTATGGCCTTACGCTATCGGTCAATGCAAATCATTGCAAACATCGGGTGCTATCCGGCCAGTTGCCGCGCGTGGTGGCGCAGGTGATCTTCGATGAAACTTTGTATGAAATAGTAGCCATGGTCGTAGCCCGCGTGGCGGCGCAGCGTGAGCGGCTGGCCGATGGCGGCGCAGGCGGCTTCGAGCAGTTGCGGGTGCAACTGCTCGGCCAGAAATTTGTCGGCCAGTCCCTGGTCAATAAGGATGCCTGCCGGGTAGGGCTCCCTGGGCTGCTCTTGCATCAGCAGGGTGGCGTCATGCCTGGCCCATGCGTCGCGGTCAGGCCCAAGGTAGCCGCTGAAGGCTTTTTCGCCCCAGGGGCAGCGCGTCGGTGCGCAAATCGGCGCGAAGGCCGACAGGCTTTTGAAGCGCCCGGGGTGGCGCAGCGCCAGCGTGAGCGCGCCGTGGCCGCCCATGCTGTGGCCGAAGATGCCGAGCCGCTCTCCATCCACGGGCAGGGCGCTTTTGATGAGCGGCAGCAGCTCCTGCAGCAGATAGCTCTCCATGCGCCAGTGCCGGGCCCAGGGTTCCTGCGTGGCGTCCAGGTAAAAGCCCGCACCCACGCCAAAGTCCCAGGCGTCGGCCTCGCCGGCCACACCCGCGCCGCGCGGGCTGGTGTCGGGTGCAATCAGCGCCAGGCCCAGTTCGGCCGCCAGGCGCTGGGCACCGGCCTTGATGGGGAAGGTTTCCTCGGTGCTGGTCAGGCCGGCCAGGTAGAGCAGGGCGGGCACGCTTGCGCCGGCCAGGGCCTGGGGCGGCAGGTAGACGGCAAACTGCATCGGCAGGCCGATTTCGCGCGATGCGTGGCGGTAGAAGCGCTGCTCGCCGCCGAAGCAGGCGTGGCTTGACAGCAGCTCTATGGCGGTGGACATGGGTTAAAGCTCCTTTTTGAACCTAGATTCGGTAGTTGAACGCGCTCGCCAGTGCCGTGATCGGCGTGCCAGGCAAGGCGTGACGACGCTGCGGGCTACTGCCCGCAAGGAGGAGCAACGCCGCATGGTGCGGCGAGCGCG